>CAZAYB010000188.1:0-1970 GCA_964489215.1 uncultured Pirellulales bacterium | reverse complement strand
CTGGGAATATGGCTTTTCTTCACTGAGCCGCTCGGGTTGCCTTGCGCTCATAGGTTCTGGAAAGCAAATCCTTCCCTTGCAGGGCACAAAACAAAAATACTTGATGAACAGCCTGAGTATTCTTTATGTTCTTCAACGCCGCAGGTACAGCAGTATTTGCGTGAGGGATTTGAAAATCTTTTTAACAGCGCTAAACTTGCCGGTGCGATTTTGATAACTGCCAGTGAGCAGGTTAATAACTGCTGGGGGCATGTTCTTTCCGACCCGGCTAATTATCCGTGTCCGGAAAAATTCTGGACGAACAAATGTCAGTGTCCGAGATGTTCAAAAAGAAAACCGTCAGAGGTTATTTCCGAGGTTGTCAATCTTGTCCATAAGGGGGTTAATGACTCAAAGAGCCCGGGCCAGGTGGTAGCGTGGGACTGGTCGTGGAATATTCACTGCAAGCCTCCGTATAAGGCGATTATCGAACTCATAGACCCGAATGTTATTTTAATGGGTGATTTCGAGCGTGGACTTAAAGTCAAAAGACTTGGCAAAGAAAGGATTATGGAAGAATACAGCCTAATGTGTCCCGGACCTTCAAATAGATTTAAATCTAAAGTAACAGCATACAGTCAAAAAAGAAAAATATTTGCCAAGCTGCAGATAAATACCACACACGAACTTGCGACGGTGCCTAATCTGCCGCTTATGGTTAGTTTGTTTCGTAAATTCAAGTATATGAATGAAAATAACGCTGCCGGCACAATGGCAAGCTGGAATTTCGGTTGTTTTCCTGATACTCTAAATGTTTATGCTGTAAATAAATGGGCGAAGCTCAAAAAAAACGCTGATGAAAAAAACGAATTGTTAAAACTTTCTCGTGACTATTTCCTGGTTGATGATAAGCAGGCTCAGAGTATTGTTAATTGCTGGTACGGTTTTCAAAGAGCTGTACAGAATTATCCTGTAAACGGCTTGGTGTTTTTGTACTGGTCGCCGACAAACTATGCCCTGGCTTATCCTTTGAAGGAAAAGCTTGAAAATAAACCTATGGGCCCTTCCTGGATTAGTCATCAATGGGGTGACAGACTGGAAGATACCCTGAAGGATTATTCACTCGAGGATATGGTAACTCTTTTAAAGAGATTAAGTCAGTCCTGGCTGAAGGTTCAGGTTGAATATGAAACAGTTCTTGAGGAATGTGATAATTCTGAAAAATCTCAAAAAGAACTCGCTACTGCGAAAGTCGCAGGCTGTGTTTTTCAAAGCGTTTACAATATCTATCGATGGTATCTGCATAAAAAAAATAAAAAAAGCTGTAATTCAGTAGAAAATGAAATAATATCAGACGAGATTGAAAATCTTAAAAATGCAATTTGCTGTATTGGCAATGACAAAAGATTTGGATATCATCAGGAGGCCCATGAGTATATGTTTAACAGGGCAATGATTGAACGGAAACTTAATAATTTGTGTGAGCGGATTGATAAGTAAAAGCAGGCTAAAACTTGAGAATTGCTCCAGACTGCCTCTCTACGGCTCTTTTGTGGCTTTGCTGGCCTTTGCTGTCTCGGCCAATACCATACCGCCTTTGATAACCACAATAGGACGGGATTTAAATCAGTCTTTTGGTTTATTTGGCGTATTAATATCAATACAATATGTATTTTTTGCCCTTGCTTCTTTTACCGGCGGTTATTTAGAGACAAAACTGACCAGAGGTAATGTAAAACTTGTATCGACAGGATTGTTTCTTTTGGGGGGAGCTTTATTTGCAGCCTCTGGTTTTAAGAGCATTGCTTTGTTTTTGCTGTGGGCGGCTCCGTTTGGCTTTGCAGGGGGGCTGGTGGAGACGTTTTCGTCGGTGATTATTTCTAACCGGTCAACCATGGATTCCAGTAAGCTTCTTGTTTTTTCTCAGGTGTTTTATTGCCTGGGCGCTTTTCTTGCGCCGCAGATGGTGGGTATATTTTTAAGCTTGAACT
>CAZAYB010000187.1:0-6344 GCA_964489215.1 uncultured Pirellulales bacterium | reverse complement strand
TAAGCCCCTTTTGCTCCGTCGCGTCGGCGTCGACCCTCACCCAAAAGCGGGGTTGACGACCATGCGTAAGGGACAAAACCGGGGACTGCCCCAATCTGCTCCAGAGCCGAGGCAGAGATTCTACCTTTTTTTACTCACAAATTATTCAGAAGAGCCAAAAAAAAGAAGAATAAAATAACCTTGCTCTTTGCTCGAATTCCTGATATTTTGCCCGTTTATAATATTTAACTTTGGAACGCTCTGAAATAATGCACAATTCAGGTTGTCTTAGTCTTATTTAAGGAATGTTAACATATATGGAAAATTTTGAAAGAAGTAAACTTGCACTTTCACTGTTTCAGCGGTACGAAAATAATCCCGTAATTGAGCCGGTAAACTGGCCCTACCCCATAAACTCCGTTTTCAACCCCGCCGCAACTATTGTCGACGACGAGGTTATACTGCTTTGCAGGGTAGAGGACTTAAGAGGTTTTTCACACCTGACTGTAGCAAGAAGCAAAGACGGACTAAGCGGCTGGATAATCGATGAAAAACCAACAATGGTACCCGACCACAGTACTCATGAAGAAAGATGGGGACTTGAGGACCCCAGAATAGTCTGGCTTGAGGAACAAAAGCAATACGCAATAACTTATGTATCTTTCAGCGAAGGAGGACCGGTCGTTTCTCTGGCAATTACTAAAAATTTCAAAACTTTCGCCAGACTTGGAGGCTTACTGCCCCCCGAAGATAAAGACGCCTGCCTCTTCCCCAGAAGGTTCAACGGAAGGTTCGCGCTTATACACAGACCAATAGTAAGAGGAGAGGCACATATTTGGATCTCACTGTCACCGGACCTAAAGCACTGGGGAGACCACAGAATACTCCTTAGAACAAGACACGCATACTGGGATGGGGCAAGAATAGGGCTCGGATGTCAGCCCATAGAAATACCGGAAGGCTGGCTGCTCGTATATCATGGCGTTCGCCAGACTACCGCAAACCAGATCTACAGAACCGGACTGGCACTGCTCGATAAAGACGAACCCTGGAGAGTACTCAGACGAGGAGAAGAATGGGTACTGGGACCAAGAGCCATGTACGAAAGGATCGGAGACGTAGGAGATGTAACATTTGTTACCGGAGGTGTCGTAAAGGAAAACAAAATGCTCGCCTATTACGGTGCCGCTGATGACAAAATAGCCGTCGCTGTTGCAGATATCGACCGAATAAGAGAATACATAATGAGCTGTCCCAAAGTCGACGAATAACACCCCACCGCAGAAAAAAACAACTGCTCATTAAAGCCTGATTAAGCTTACATAATAAGATCAGCAAGATAAATTCTTCGCTTATTACACAAGATTACCGATGTTTACGGGTTCGGAAGTGCCTGTTTAAGCTCCTGGCTCTTCTCGATTGTATCCTTATGCATCATCGATGAGCCCACTTTAATCCCAAGGGCACGTTCTATCCTCGCAAGACGAGTATCGATTATCTCCATACGCTTATCGATTGCGTCAAGCTTCGCCGCTGAACTTGCCATATCCCTGTCAACAATAGAAATATAACGGTCCATCAGCCTCTCATAAGCATCAACTATCCTTTCCACATCACTTTGATAGCCTGAAACCGTAACTCCGGGCTTTACTTCATAAGTCTTCTGGCCATTAACATTTACAACTCCGGTACCAAGAAAAAGACCGCAAATGAAAAAAAGCAGCAACGCAAAAATCTTTCGGGTTTGACGATTTAACATACTCACTCTCCTTTGGATTAAATGAAAATGATTTTCGGTAACATCTGATTATATCGTCTATTTTTTTTCACACAAGCCCTCATCATTGAAAAACATTACTCCTTATGGTAAAAAAGGAACAAACTTTACCAGCGAGGCTGATATGGCAATAAAATTTATACTCGGAACTAGCGGAACAGGAAAAAGCACAACCTGCGTCCGACAGATCATTCATCAGCTTAACCAAACCTCCGAAAAACAAAATCTCATCCTGCTCGTACCAGAACAGGCCACATACCAGATGGAAAGAGCCATTTTAACAAGTCAAAACCTCCAGGGATACCACAGACTCAAGGTCCTTTCCTTCCAAAGGCTTTGTTTCCTGCTCAACAAAGACAAAAATGTACCAGATCAGCTCACAAAAATCGGTAGAAGGATGATAATCCACAGGATTCTAAGACAAAACGCTGAAAAACTGCAGGTATATAGGCTAAGCGCTGACACACCCGGAATGGCAGAAAAACTCGAAAACACAATACTCCAGCTCCACCAGGCCGCCCTCGAACCTGAGCAGCTGAAAAATATGGTGCAAAACTGCAAAAAACAAAAACCAGAAAATGTCAGTACCATCAAATTCGCCGACATAAGCCTTATATTCGAAAAATATCATCAGTTTATAAAAGGAAGATTCACCGACCCGGACACACAGATAACCTCAAACGCTCACTTAACCCAAAATGCACATTTACTGAAAAATTTTAATATATGGATCGACGGCTTTGCCTCCTTCACTACCGCGCAGATGTATATGCTAACAGAACTGCTCAAAAAAGCAAAATTAGCAACCATTGCCCTTTGCCTGGACCCTGAAAACATACAAATCCATAATTTCTTAAATACTCCCGTCGATGATACAAACATTTTTCAAACCACAAGAAAAACTCTACGGTCTATATTAAGCATCGCAAGGAAAAACAGCATAAAACTGGACCAGCCGATTATACTTGACAAAAACCACCGTTTCAAAAAAAGTCCCGACCTCGATCATCTCGAAAAAAATATTTTCAAAGGCAAATCCATTGCAGTAAAATCAAAGGGAAATATTGTCGTCAATCTCTTTGCCGAACCAAGACAGGAAGTAAACCTAACCGCTCGACAGATCGCCGCTCTCGTCAGAGAAAACAACTTCCGATACCGCGACATCGCCGTAATAACTTCCCAGCTTGACGACTATACAGAATACATCGAAGCTGCATTTGCAGACTATGATATACCTTTCTTCCTCGATATGAGAAAACCAATCAGTTCTCATCCAATGATAGAACTGATACTCGCTGCTCTGGAGTTTGTCATAAATCCAGCAACAATGGAAAACCTCTTTGCAATGCTAAGGACCGGATATTTCAAAATCGAAAAAAATCAAATCGATATCCTCGAAAACTACTGCCTGGCTTTCGGAGTAAAAGCCGCAACAATTCTAACCGATAAAAAACTGAAGTTCGACAACCCCGATAAACCTGAATTTGACGAAAAAAAAATAAACCTCATTCGTAACACAATAACCCAGCCCCTCAGAAAACTCAAAAGTGCGGTCATTGACACTGATAAAAAAGAAGAAAAAATGATTGACACTGCCGTTTTCACCGCCGCCGTCTTTGACTTCCTAAAAAACTGCAGCGCAATTGAAATACTAAACACCAAAATCGAAAACTCCCCACTTGAACAAAAGCACCAGCACCAGCAGTTCTACGACGGACTGATTGACATCTTCGATCAGCTAAACGAAATTTTCGCCGGACTCAAGCTCACACCCGTAGAAATTACTGCAATTCTAAAAAGAGCAATGCACTCTATGACACTTGCCTTCATACCCCCAACAATAGACCAGGTCCTCGTCGGCTCCATCGACAGAAGCAGACACCCAAACCTCAAAGCCGTCTTTTTGCTCGACTGCTCCGCAAAAAACTTCCCCTCTCCACTGACATTCGACAACATCCTGACGGACGACGAGCACCAGCTTGCAATGGAAAACGATATCGTACTCTCAAACTCAACAACCCAGCAGCTCACCGACAGACAATACCTCGCATACATCGCCTTCACCAGACCCTCAGAAAAACTCTACATAAGCTGTCCCCTCACAGATGCCGCCGGCAAAGCCAAAATGCCCTCCCAGTTTCTCAATTCTCTAAAACAGCTTTTTAAAGATATCCCCTCATACAACATCCAGCTTGACCCGCAAAGTCTTTTCAGCAAAAACCAGCTCGAGGAAATGTTGTGTGCCGCCCTCGGACCTGAACCGCACCTGAACCCTCAGACAACACAAATCCTCCAGGCCGTAACCGAAAAACTTACCCAAAATCCTCTACTTAAAGATTCCGCCCAACTTGCCCTGCGTGCCGGTAAATTTGAAAACCGCGCAGAACTTTCTTCACAAAACGTCAAAACTGTTAAAGACCGGCATAAATGCTTTTCACAATCCAGACTCGCAGCTCTTGCCAATTGTCCCTACCAGTACTTCGCAAAATACGTGCTAAAGCTCCAGGAAAGAAAAATTTTCTCACTAAAACCAATGGACCTCGGTTCGCTTTACCACACCGCCATGGAAAGACTGTTCATAGCAATGCAAAAAAACAACATTGACTATCAAATGCAGCACAAACAGCAGATTTTAACACTGCTTGAAACCGAATATAAAAACCTCATAAACGATGACAGATTCTACAAAACCTTCGCATCCCAAAGCCTGCATAACCAATGGATAATAAACAGTCAGCTCAAAACGCTCCAGGACTTCGTTCACGATGTAATTAACATCGCCTCCGCAGGACATTTTAAACAGTTCCGCACAGAAGCCCGCTTTGGCCCTGACAGGAACATAAATCTAAAAATAAAAACTGACCAAAATGAATTAGTTGAGCTAAGAGGAATAATAGACCGTATCGACATCGCGAAAAAACAAAACGAAAACATCGCACTCGTATTCGATTACAAAACTTCTGAAAACTCCTTTGACTGGAAAAAATTCTACCACGGACTCCAGCTGCAGCTGCCCATTTACATCCTCGCAATCAGAAACGCAAAAATTGATGATATAAAAATTGATGATGTAGCGGGCGCATTCTATCTGGGAATAAGTCAGTCAGTCCCAAAGGAAAACGAACGCTCAAATGGAAAAAAAGCAAAAGGAATTTTCAACGGCCAATATGTCGACCTGCTCGATAAAATTACCTCCAAAAGCTGGAGCCCTTATTATAACTTTGCTTACAAGCAGGACCAGCCATACGGTAATTTCAAAAAATCCGGCGTATTAAAACCCCAACAGTTCCAAACTCTGCTGGACTTCACCGTCGACCACATCAAAAGAATGATCCATATCATCCACCAGGGAAAAATCGAAATCCGCCCATACAGACTTGATAACGAAACTCCCTGCAAATACTGTCCCTACAGACCGGTTTGCAGGTTCGACTGGCAAATTAACAAATACAACATATTAGACAACAGAGTCGATAAAACTTATTTTATTGAAGAAGAATGTAAAGATGAATCCTGATAATAATATAAAATGGACAAAACTCCAGCGAAAAGCCATCGACTCTTTCGGAGCAGATGTTCTCGTATCTGCCTCTGCCGGAACAGGAAAAACCGCCGTTCTTTCACAAAGATGCGTAAATATACTCGCCGACACAAAAAACAAAACTGACGTCTCACAGATGCTCGTACTCACATACACCGAAGCCGCGGCAAAGGAAATGAGCACAAGAATCGCACAAAACCTCGCAGACCAGTACAGACTAAACAGACAGCCGTACCTGCGAAAGCAGATTCTAAACCTTGACGCTGCCCAGATAAGCACAATACATTCATTCTGCAGAAAGCTCATCGCAGATAACTTCTTCCTGCTCGGGATCGACCCGTCATTTACAATTATCGACAGCGATGAACAGATAATGCTGAAATACGAAACCCTTGAAAAAACTATCGAGCAAACCTGGCAAAACAGACAAATGTTCGATAGACTAAATCAGCTTTTATATCTCAGAAAAGCGAACTCCTCGCAATCCGGCTTCTTCAAAAACATCCTGTCAATAAGTGACTTCCTCGAAAACATCGCAAACCCCGAAGACTGGCTCCAAAAGGCACAAATGCTAAACGATAATTCAAAACAGGCAAGGAATTACCTCGCACAACAGCAAAAGCAAATTCTCCTCAAAACAACTCAGCAATTAAAAATGCTCACCCGCCAAAGCATTATACTTGACAAAAAGATATTTTCAGGCCACTGGACCGACCAGCTCAATAACGATCTTTTGTCCGTATTCGAACAATTCGAAAACTGCATCCGTAAAGATAACTTCACACAGGCTGCCCATTTAATCGAAAACTTCAGCTTCAAATTCAAAAATAAACCAAAATCTGCACCTGAAGATCTCGTCAAAGCGGTAAAATCTAATGCTGATAAAGCTAAATCAAAATTTTTACAGTTGACTTCATGGGCAATACTAAATCCGGATTACGAAAAAATTGTAAAAAAAATAAGTGAACAGACTCGAACTGTCATAGATATTACAAAACTACTTCAGGATAACTTCCTCAAAGCAAAGACTAAGCTAAACTGCATGGA
>CAZAYB010000186.1:5150-6358 GCA_964489215.1 uncultured Pirellulales bacterium | reverse complement strand
CCATTACATCACTGCCGATATTATCGATAGCTCCTGTTCCAACCTGCCAGGAACCACCGCTCGGCTTAGCGAAAGTAGAAGCGATCCATATATTCAAAACAAAAGCAACGATAACCGCTTCAACAAAAACAAATCTGCCCAAAAACTTAATTAACATTCTTCTTCTCATTTTTGAAACCCCCGTCTCAAATTGGATTGAACTTTTTTTTGCCACTTTTAAATTCTCCAGGGCGTGAGCCCGAAACCCTGATATCAGTGTTATTATCCCATATTTATCTCTTAAAGTAAAGAAAATAAACTACTTAATTACGATTTTCAGGGTTAGTTGGAATATGACGATTATAGTAAATATGACGATTTTGTCAAAAAACACTAAAATCAATCTGATAACCCCGTAATTATAGGGCCTGCCATATTATTCAGACCAAATTGCCCTGAAAAAAAATTTGACTTTATCCAATTTTTTTCTTATGAAAGGATACTTCTGTAAGCAATTTCAAATCACATTCTTGACTTATCCGCCCCCAAACGTTAACCTGTACAAACATCAACCAAGGCTCTGGTTAGTGCTTCTGGACGATGAGATGTTCTGAAATTGCCTGAACAACTGCTCTGTTTTTTGCTTATGAGCGGTTAACATAACATTTTGTAATAAGTGATAATGTATTTACCCAGGAGGCACCTTTGAAAGTTCTATCCGGAATACAACCGTCAGGAAAGCTGCATATTGGAAATTATTTTGGTGCGATCAGACAGCACCTCGCTTTACAGGCTGAAAATCAAGGCTTTTACTTCATAGCTGACTACCACGCAATGACTTCTGGACCCGACGCCGAACTGCTCCGGAAAAGAAGCATTGACGTCGCAATGGACTATATCGCACTGGGCCTTGATGTCGAAAAAACCGTCTTCTGGAGACAGTCCGATGTACCAGAAGTAACTGAATTTGCATGGATTCTCTCATGTATCACCCCTATGGGCCTGCTCCAAAGATGCGTAAGCTACAAGGACAAAATCGCACAAGGACTCTCACCAAACCACGGACTCTTCGCATATCCGGTACTCCAGGCCGCCGATATACTCATTTTTAACAGTGAAATCGTACCTGTCGGAGCTGACCAGAAACAGCACATAGAAGTAACCCGCGACATAGCAGAAAGATTCAACAATACATATAAACCTATTCTAACAGTCCCCAAAGACTATAT
>CAZAYB010000186.1:1596-5050 GCA_964489215.1 uncultured Pirellulales bacterium | reverse complement strand
GAACATTTCGAAAAATACAGAGAAAAAAGAAACCAGCTCGAAAAGCAGCCCGATAAAATTAAGGATATACTGCTCGAAGGAGCAAAAAAAGCACGAAATGTCGCAAGGGAAACCATTGATAAGGTAAGATCAGCCGCTGGTCTTGGTACGGTTAAATAATGACAGAATACAAGGTTAAACTCGAAATATTTGCAGGACCTCTTGACCTGCTCCTGTACCTCGTCAGAAAAGATGAAGTAGATATCTACGATATACCCATAGCAGGCATCACAGACCAGTACATAAAATATATCGAAATGCTGAGATCTCTCGATATCGACCTGGCTGGAGATTTTCTCGTAATGGCCGCAACCCTCATGGAAATTAAATCTGCAATGCTGCTGCCCGTCGTAGAGGAAGACCAGGACCAGGACCAGGAAACTCTCGACCCCAGAACTGAGCTTGTCAGACAGCTGCTCGAATACAAAAAATTCAAGGATGCCGCCAAAAATCTCGAAACCTTCGCTAACAACAGAAGCACAAGGCACACCAGGCCGGACACCATCATCGCAAATCTTCAGCCCGAAAAGGAACCTGAGCTGGATATGGACCAGGTAAGCATCTGGACACTGCTCGAAGCTTTCGACACTCTCATGCAGCAGACCGGCAGATATCAGTCATACGACCATATCACCGATGACACACCTATAGATCTTTACCAGATTGACCTGCTCCATCGCCTCCAGAATGAAGGAGCTATGACATTTGAAAACATCTTCAGGGATAGCAAAAACAAAATGGTAATGGTAGGCCTGTTTTTGGCAATGCTCGAATTGATTCGAAACAAACTCGTCTTCGCTGAGCAGGAAGATAACCAGAAAACTATATACCTAAAGGCTCTGACCGACCAGCCCGCCGAGCAGGCCGTACAGGAAGCCATTTTTGCTACAGATGAGCAGGAGCCCTCCTCACAACAAGCCGAAAATCACGAAAACCAGCCCATCAGCCCCGACCAGCAAACCGATGCTGAAAAACAAACTCAGCAATCCTCGCAAAACCAGCCCCCAGCAGAACAAAAACAAAAAGAAAAACCGCCTGTACCAATTCAGGAACTGCCCGCAGAAACAAAAAAACAACCGCTTAAATCCGATAAAAACACACAGCAAACCAAAACTCAAACTGCTCAAATACCCCAGGACAAATAATTACACAGATTATCTGCAACCGATAAAGTATAAATCCTTGCCCGATCACCATTAAATCCTTTTTTAATTATAAAAGCTTACCAGTCATACTGATTATCGGACTTGCTGTTTTTCTGGCAAATACTGGATAAAACACACCGCCGCTTCCAATTATCCAGCCAATTATCACCTGATTTTCAGTTAAGCACCCTCATAAATAAGTCGAAAAATCAGATATCTGAAAAGGTGACATCCCTTTTAGGTAACCAGAACCCTTTAAAAGGAAAAATGAAACGTAGATTGATATATTAGGACTTTCAGAATGCTTGAATCTGTGCTGGATGAGGTAAAACTTTCCGATAGGGAATTTCGCAAGGTCAGCGACTTGGTATACAAGTATTGCGGAATAAACCTGCACAATGGAAAAAGAGAGCTCGTAAGGGCCAGGCTTGCAAAAAGACTGCGGCTGCTCAAAATGAAAACTTTTTCAGAGTATATCGATTATGCAACAAAGGACCCCAACGGAAAGGAATTTTTCAACCTCATCGATTCCCTCAGCACTAATCTTACAAGCTTCTTCCGGGAAAGCCAGCATTTCGAATACCTCAATAACATCTTTTACCCTTCTATGTTTACCAAAAAAAAGGCCGCAAAAGATTATAGAATTCGAGTCTGGTCTGCGGGATGTTCATCTGGTGAAGAGCCCTACACAATTGCAATAACTCTTCTCGAGGCCGTAGCAAATCAAAGTGGTCCAAACTGGGACGTAAAAATACTCGCTACCGATATTTCCACACAAATCCTCGAAAAGGCAAAAAAGGGAGTATACGATGAAAAAAGAGTTCAGCCTGTCTCCCCTCAGGTAAAACACAAATATCTTATAAAAACAAAACTGCCCACCGGTGAAAAAGGATATGAAGTCGGACCTGCCCTGAAAAAAGCAATTGTTTTTGCAAGACTTAATCTCATGGAAACCTGGCCGATCACTGGGCCGCTTGAATTTATCTTCTGCAGAAATGTAATGATATACTTCGATAAACCAACACAGCAAAGACTTGTAAACAGATATTATGACCTCCTGGCCCCCGGAGGACTTTTATTCACAGGCCATTCAGAATCCTTAACTGGTATAAAACATAAATTCCAATATGTCCAGCCGACAATTTACCGTAAAGCTTAAAGGAAACAGAAAGTGAAAAAGAGAATAGTAGTTGATATATCGGATGCAAAGGTCTCAAAGGATATTGATGATGTCCTAACTACCTATTCGCTTGGTTCCTGTATAGGTGTGTCCCTCTATGATATTAACGCTAAAGTCGGCGGCCTTTTCCATTATCAGCTGCCAACAAGTTCGCTCGATAAACCAAAAGCTGAAAAAATGCCCTTTATGTTCGCTGACACTGGAATGGCTCTTTTGCTGAATAAACTCGTATCAATGGGGGTAAACAAAAAAAGACTCCAGGTCAAAATTGCTGGTGGCTCTACTATGACCACCGGTCCAAAAGGGTTTGATATAGGAAAAAGAAATTACCTGGCTATAAGAAAAGTGCTCTGGCAGCACGGAATGTTCATTGATGGAGAAGATATAGGAGGAACATCCCCAAGAAATATGTATCTGAATATGGCCGACGGGTCTGTCACAGTCAGATCAGTGGGAAAGGAAAAAGCATTATAAAAGTACGGGTTATATATGAGCGTTAAAAATCGGAAAGGAGCCTGTAATGGCTTATAAAATTTTAGTTGTTGATGATTCAGTCCTGACAAGGGCAGCAATAAAAAGAATCATTAACATGATTGATGTCGATGTCGAAACTGTTTACGAAGCTGGTAACGGAGCAGAGGCACTTGAAGTGCTGGACGTACATGAGGTTGACCTTGTACTCGCAGACCTCAATATGCCGAAAATGAACGGTCTGGAGCTTGTACACCGTATGAAGTCACAGCAAAACTATGCAACAATACCAGTGGTTGTCGTGTCCACTGAATCAAGCACAACAAGAATCGAAGGACTCCTCGAAGAAGGCATAAAAGGTTATCTGCACAAACCATTCCAGCCTGAACAGTTCCGGTCAATAATAGCTGAAAGCCTGGGAGTATAAAATGACTGCAATTAACACACAAAACGTAGTAACAGAAGCCGTTACGCAGGCCCTCGAAACTATGGCATACCTTATGGTAATGCCCTGCGAACCGGAGTCGCTGGAACCCCCGAGAATTGCGATAACTGCTGAAATAAACTTCAATGGCCCCATCTGCGGAAGTCTCAGAACCACTGCAGGAATAGATTTTGC
>CAZAYB010000186.1:0-1496 GCA_964489215.1 uncultured Pirellulales bacterium | reverse complement strand
ACTTCAATGGCCCCATCTGCGGAAGTCTCAGAACCACTGCAGGAATAGATTTTGCACGCGTACTTGCAGAAAACATAAGCGGTCTTGAAGAACTCACTGAAGAAGAATATATCGATGCCATGAAAGAGTTCGTAAACGTTACATGCGGACTGGTACTGCCAATGATAGCTTCCAGTGAAGCCGATGTCTTTGATATTACCGTACCACATCTGGTTACCAGTGAAGACAGACTGAAATGGGAACAGTTCCTTTCACATGAAGATGTCTATATCCTCAATATAGAAGGATGGCCCGTCGCTACAAGATTAATAATAGAATCTGAAAACACTCAGATACAACCTCAAAACAAAAACCAGAATGAATAAGGAGTTATAAACAGATGCAGGCTACTTTGGTACAACCTATTCGTGTCTTATTGGTTGATGATTCTGCAATAGTCAGAAAAATACTAAAACAGCAGTTGGCTCAGGATAAAAATATTAACGTCATAGGGGCCGCACCAGATCCCTTCGTTGCCCGTGACAAAATCGTCCAGCTAAACCCTGATGTACTGATACTAGATGTGGAAATGCCAAGAATGGACGGAATAACTTTACTTGGTAAGCTCATGAAGCACCACCCTATGCCCGTCATTGTTTTCAGTTCTCTGACTCCACAAGGGGGAAAAAACGCCATTGCCGCCGTAGCCGCCGGTGCCGTCGATGTAATGTGCAAACCCGGTGAAGCATATACTGTCGGGGATGCTTGCGAACAGCTGATTCAGAAAATTAAAGCCGCAAGCAGGGCAAAGGTAGAAAGAACAGTGCAGTCCCAAAGAAAAGGACAAGACTTCACACGTATCGCTGCATTGCCGGAAACCACTAATAAGATTTTTGCAATAGGAGCCTCAACCGGCGGTGTACAGGCCCTCACTGCCGTCCTCGAAAAAATGCCTTCAAACGCTCCCGGAACAATTATTGTACAGCACATGCCTGCGAATTTTACTAAATCTTTCGCTGAAAGACTCAACAGTCTTTGCGCAATGAATGTAAAAGAAGCTGAAGATGGAGACAGAATTCTGCCCGGAAAAGTACTCATCGCACCAGGCGGATACCACATGATACTACAAAGAAGCGGAGCAAGCTATTATGTCAAAATAGTAGATGGAGAACCCGTCTGCAGACAAAAACCTTCGGTAGAGGTAATGTTCAATTCCGTTGCCGAAATAGCCGGACAAAACGCTGTAGGAGCAATACTTACTGGAATGGGGGACGATGGGGCACAAGGCCTGCTCAAAATGAGAAACCAGGGCTCACATACCATCGCCCAGAATGAACAAACAAGCGTTGTCTTCGGTATGCCAAAAGAAGCAATAGATTGCGGTGCCGCAGAAAAGATATTACCCCTTAATGACATCGCAAAAGTAATGATACAATACGCAAGATAGGATTTTTGCTTGTACATCTTTCAAAGAAGTTTTTTAATTTACCGGGCTCTTTATCTGCTGTGCCCAATAT
>CAZAYB010000185.1:0-6368 GCA_964489215.1 uncultured Pirellulales bacterium | reverse complement strand
ACAAATATAACAGTTACGACCAGCCCTATAACTCCATATATAATCAAATATATGAACCAATAATTTTCCCAAAAAGCTGACCAGAAAGCTGCATTTTTGAATACTAAATATGCTAAACCAATACCAAAAAAGATGATAACCCACATTATGGTCCAGCCAAATGTGGTATAGTAAATAATCTTATCAAGAGTACCGAATTCTTCAGTAACACCTATTAAGGCTCTTAAACCTTTGACGGGTTTAGCTGAACGGCGAATCCTGTCACCTTCGACCGCATATTTATTTCTATGCAGCAGTTTGTCAAGATTATATGAATTTTTAGGGCCTAAAAGAGAAACACTGACATATACAAAAATCGAAGATATCATCGCAAAGAAATATAATACCTGGCCGTTTGTCGCTTGAAGCTTTAGTAGAAAACCTATTAAAAAATTACTCTGATTAACAGTTTCATAAGCATCCAGAGGAATCTGTTTAACAATAATACTACCCAGTGCAAGTGTGGAACCGGTTATAAGAGATGCCCATGCCGCCTGTGTTGAACCTCTTTTCCAATACAAACCTCCTACTATAACCGAGCCGGCACCGCCGAGAAATATAGCCCCTGTAATAGCAAAAAACATTAAAATATAGTCGGTTTGCTTGAATATTGAACTAAAAATTAATATAAAAACAGCAACGAATACAATCGATAATCTAAGAACAAACAAATGCTGCTTAGGAGTAAAAGGTTTTTTCCTGAACGGAAGTACCACATCCTGAATAAATATACTGCCCCATGAGTGAAGATATGTATCAACTGTGCTGATAAATGCTGCAAGCATCATTGCGCAAAAACCGCCAATGAGCCCTTTTGGTAAAATTTTAGCTATAGCGAGCGGAACAACGAGTTGATTACTGAGGTCCTGGCCGGCATTTTGCTCATTGATTGCATTGATCCTCTCCGTTATCTGGTCCGCGCTTTCGGAAAAGTCAGGATGGTGCATCACAGTATAAGCTATGACAGGAACCATGATTATAAATAACGACAGCACAAGGTCCCTCCAGGTCGCAAGTATTCTTCCCATACGGGCCTCGTGAGGACTTGTCGCTGAAACATTATAAGCCTGATTCCCCTGCCATGCCATATAATGATAAAGCATACCGAAGGAGGCTATGACAAAGAACCATACATTGAAATCCTTAGCCTGCGAAGTTTCAAATGGATTTATTTTAGATGCATCATCCGGGGAAATTCGCAACGCTTCAATAATTTGCGACCAGTCAAACTGCAACGTGATAAAGATCAACAAAATAACAATGAAAATATTACAATAGAGCCCCTGGAAAAAATCTGTCGTAATAACAGCAATCTGACCGCCTATAAATGTGAAAAATAATGCTATAATCACAAGTAAAATCATTAAGGCTAAAAAAGTAGAAACAGTAATACCGGCAAATGCAAAAGACTCCGGTAAACCGCAGAAGTGAATAAAAAAATGAGTTCCTACGGCAGGAAATATTCCGAAATTAATTATACCAGCCAGCCAGGCTAAAATACCCGCGAAAACTCTGAAATTCCTGCTGTATCTTCTTTCAAAGAACTCTGCCATAGTAAGACATCTTGTTTCACGAAATCTGTATTGCACCCAGCCTGAAAGACTTATAACAATCATTACTATCACTAATAAGGTTTGCCACCACATCATAGAAAAGCCGGCATTGTAAAACATCTCAAATCGGCCAAGTGCTGCTACCGCCCCAAAAGCGACCATCCCATGTGAAACACTGACAAGAAACCGCCTCGCACATCGGTTAGCCGCCAGAAAATCCGCAACTCCTCGTGTGTACTTTCGGGTAAACATAGCCATGAAGACCAGGAATAACAAAAGAAGAAATAAGATTATCCAATCTATAGTGTACATTTCGCCTCTACTTAAGTTGTAACTGAGATCTTGAATATATCATAATTATATTTCTTTTGCTCAATGATGCAAGAAAAAATGGAACCGGTTCCAATTTTTTGATAATAAAACTTACACCCACAGGGTTGTATATCAGTATAAATGCTTATAAATAATATATATATAGCTTTTTTGAGAATTTGATAAAATAGCTTGACTTCATTGGCAAAATCTTGTATTTTGTAGATACCGGTTGCACGTTTAAGAAATTAAGGGCTGTACGAGATGTCAGTAACACTACAAGATATTGCTAAAAAAACAAACTACAGTAAAGCTACTGTTTGCCGAGTATTGAACAACAAAGGCAAAAAATCGAACTCAAAAGCAGCTAAAATTATTAAGGATGCAGCTGAAAAGCTTAATTACAGACCTCATTTCGGTGCTCAAGTGCTTGCAAAAGGCAAATCCAGTCACGTTGCAGTTATTGTCCCTGAAATTACATACACAATGTTCATAATGAAGCTTGAGGCGGGGTTATCCAGCCTTGACCTTAATATACTTCCTATAAGTACACATTGGGACCCTCAGAAAGAGGCTGAGACTCTAAAAAAACTGCCTGGAGGACTTGATATAATAATCAACCTCCATTATTGGAAATCAAATGTTCCTGTGTATAAAGAAATGGCAGAACAAGGCTATAGGCAGGTTTTTTACGTACTCGAAGAAGCCATAGAAAACGTTGATTTTGATTGTGTTGGGACCAATGCCGGTATGGGTACTTATCATCTTTTCAGGCATCTGTGGGATAAGGGTTTTAGGAAAATAGGGGTCGTTGGCGGTTTCTGTGCCGATGAAGTATCAAAAAGAGACTTCAGAGGTATTCAATCAAAAGGTTATAAACAGGCACACGACGAATTGGGTATTGAAGTAGTAAGGGAAAGGGCAATATGCTGCGGAAGTACTCAAATGGATGCTTTCAAAGCAGTGAGTTCGGCATTAAAAGAAAAAAAAGGACTTTTTGATGCTCTGATTTTATATTCTGATGATTTAACCGCAGGGACTTATAAAGCATTAGATAACTTAGGCATTACAGTTCCCGATGAAATGGGTATTGCCACTTTTGGTGATATTCATTCCCCGTTTGCGGAATTATATGAAACGACCATCTGGGCACGCTCCACAGACAGAATTTGCCAGGGAATAGTAAGCTTGTTGAAAAATCATATATCTAAAGAATCTTCGTCAATTCAGAAAATGTTTTATGAATCCACGCTTATAGAAAGGAAAAGTACATCAAGAAATTAATTTTATTGTAATGTTAACTTTTTTTGGAGGAGTAACTATGAAGTGCTCAAGAAATGTAGTGTTAGTATTGTGTGTAATGATGTTGTCACAGGTCATTTATGCTGGATATTCTCAGCAGCTTACTTTTGACAACGGCAGCGCAGGGACATCCCTGACTGATTTTGCAGTTCGTGTTTCATATGGGCCTGGCGATACCAACTTTTGGAACACCATTGAGTCTACGGTAAACACCTCAAATACCGGCAGTATCAGATTCTATGACTCGGATAGTTCAACCGAATTGTACTTTGAGGCAGAAAAACTCGATTACAGCTCCAAACAAGCTGAATTCTGGGTTAAAGTTCCCGTTATAAGTGCCGCAAGCACCACCGATCACATTTATGCATCGTGGGGCTCAGCCTCAAACCAGACCGCTTATAACTCACCTGAGCAGGTTTGGAACTCAACTTATCATGGTGTATATCACATGAATGAAAACAGTTGGAGTGGAACGTCAGGCGAAGTAAAAAGTTCCGTTGGTACTTATAACGGAACAGCTCAGGCAGGTGCGCGTACAGGTGCGGGTAATATTGATGGCGGTGGTGAATTTGGGCCGTATACATCCGGCAACAATGTGCTGATCGGCAATAATATCGCTCCTTACAATACCTTGAATGAGTCCGTCTCGTTCTGGGTAAAAAGCGGTTCTACTTACCAAAACGCGATGATCGTCACTTCAGCCAGATACCAGGCCAATCCTTATCATTTAAGATGGATTGGCGGCAGAATCACCAGTTATTTCAATAACGGAGGCACCTCTGCGGGAACAGAGATGACTATGCAAAGATTCATCAATGACGATCAATGGCATCATATTGTTTGGCAGAGAAACGGTACTGCTGAAACAGATACTCTTTTGTATGTTGATGGTGAGCTTGAAGAATGGGTAAAAGGTGGAAATGGATCAATATGGATGAGAGATGGATTCGCAATCGGGGGCAGGTCCGACAACAGCGCATCCTATGGTTTTGAGGGAAATCTGGACGAATTCCGTTTTTCTCCGGATAATCTCAGTGCTGACTGGATCAAAGCCACTTATCTAAGCGAAAGTGATCAGTTTATCACTTATGGTCAAGTGGTCCCCGAACCGGCAACATTAGGGCTGATGGGGCTTGGACTGATATCTGTTTTAAGACGTAAAAAATAAATTATAAACTTTTTGGGAGATGTAAAAATGAAGAAAGTTTTTTTATTGTCAATTTTAATGTTCATTTTAATTCCCGCTTATGCGGAATTCAGCCATGTCAGGCAATTGAGTTTCAATAACGGTGACGTGTCTGAGGACCTTATAGATTTTACTGTTCTTGTTTACATAGACCCTAATGATAATGATTTCTGGAACAACATTGGAGCGGGATTCAGTGAAGATGACAGTGCGGATCTGCGTTTCTTCGACTCTGATGAAAATACGGAACTGTTTTTTGAAATTGAAAACGTCGATACGGTAAATAATACCGCTCATATATGGGTGAAAGTACCGCAGATCAATGCCAACAGCATGAATGATTTCATACTGATGTACTGGGGCGACCCCACCGCAACTGAAACAGTCTTCCACGACCCTGCTTCTGCCTGGTCATCTGCATACCATGGTATATATCATCTGGCTGAAGGGGTCTGGAACGGAACTGACGGCGAAATTTTCGAGTCAACTGGTTCTATGACACAAATCGCCAAAGCTGTAGGTTCTGTACAAAACGCTGAAGCTTTCATTGACTACGGCGGACTTTATCCTGTTTCAGCTTCTGAAACCTATATTGACTTAGGTCCCAAAGAATCAGGAAGCCTGGCCAGTGCAAATGAGTCAGTTTCTTTTTGGGTCAAAAGTGATTCGCTGTCTCAGCATGGAATTATTTTCGCGACACCTCGATATAGCTCAAACCCTTTCAGTATTAAATGGGTTGCAGGCAGAATGAGGCTGTTTATTGGAAACGGTTCTTCCAGCGGCACATCTACATGGGAGGAAGCTGTTTGGGTAAATGATAACCAGTGGCATCATGTTGTTTGTCAGAAGAATGGCACTGACGGCTCCTTAACAAATTACTATGTTGACGGAGTTCAGGTGCCGACGGCAACCGGTATAAACTCTTCGCAATGGCTTCAGGACAACTATTGCATAGGAGGCAGAACAGGAACTGCAACTTATAATTTTGACGGTATGCTTGACGAAATGCGTTTTGCTCCGCAGAATTTATCCTCGGATTGGATTTACGCTACATATTTGAGTGAGTCTGGTGCATACATAAGGGAATCTGAATTCACAGTCGGCAGTGCGGACCTTAATAATGACGGAGAAGTTGACTTCATAGACTTTGCACTTTTCGCTCAACAATGGCTTCAGTAAATGATTGATTTTTTCATCAAAAGCGGCGGCGATAGTATGCTGCCGCTTTTTTATTATCTCCTTTCAATAGCAATTTTCTGAAATAATTATCAGGATTTTTATGTCTTATGAAGATGCAATAGCGGCGATTAATCTTGAAATGCCGCCAAGGGTGCCCAGGACGGAATATTCCGCACACACCCACTGGGATTTGGTGAACGCAGTTTGTAAAACTGATATAAACGCACAAAGCAGCGATGAACAAAAGTCCCGGGCAAGCGAGGCGTTTGTAAAGGCCTGGAATTATGATTTTATGTGGAATATTCTGATCCACCGCCATGTATTCGATGGGTTCTGCACATCTATGGGACATGCCGAATACGCAACCGGCGGCAGTGATTTTAACAATAAGATAAACTGCCCCTTCAACAGCCCAGAAGAAGTTCTTGCTTTCGATCCCTGGCAGCAGTACGGCCGCAAAGATGCTGAAAAAATCGTAAAAAGATTTGATGATCAGTATGATCAGTCCTGTGATGACTGGGCTGATACTGTAAATATGACCGGTATATATATAACCTGTGTGAGCGGTCTTATAGAAATCTTCGGCTGGGATATGATGCTGATGGCGGCAGGCACCGACCCTGAAGGATTCGGCAAACTCACCGACGGGTACGCTTCATGGATACAGCAGTATTTTGATGCATTGGCGCAGTGCAAGTCGCCTGTGGTAATGGTCCATGATGATATTGTATGGAGCAGCGGCGCATTCATTTCGCCCGACTGGTATAAAAAACATGTTTTCGCGAATTATAAAAAGT
>CAZAYB010000184.1:0-6392 GCA_964489215.1 uncultured Pirellulales bacterium | reverse complement strand
AGACGATGACGAGGAGTATTGAGCTGATGATAAAGAAAACCGACCGCCCTTGCCGGGATGGGTATGACAAAGGCGGTTCGGTTTATATTTTCGACGGTGCGGTCCTGCCGGGCGGTCAGGTCAGCTTATAAGGCGTTTGCCTGGGGTGTAAGGCCGATATATTCGAGTTTAGTCCCAGCATAAGCCTGGCGGATAACGATGGCATACGAGCCAGTTTTGTGCCATTATCGCAAGGTCAGCCAGGTCGTTTTTGCAGTCGTCGTTAAGGTCGCCTGTAACCGGGGCGTAGCATGATTTTGTCAGCAGCATAAATCCGGTCGCAGAAGCCCTGTCGGAAGCGTACTGCGAGGTGTTATCTTCTGTTACATACGCCAGCGGACACGGGAAGCTGCCTATCCCTGCAGATTCGATGTACAACGTTGACGGTCCGTCAATATTGATAAACTTAAGGGTATATTCTTCATTGCCGAAGTTTTCCATCATGGGAAATCCTATTTCGACATCCGCGTACGGCAGCACCGAGGTATCCGGCAGGTAAGTTTCAACGTGCACGGTCTCAAGGGGCGTACCGCTAAAGCCGGGCTTGTTGCGTATCTGCACATCGAACGAGTACATACCCTCATTCGTGCCTGCGAGCCTGAGGTTGATACCGTTAAACGATTTGTCGGTCATGAAGTGTATGCCCCTTATAACCGCATTGGAACCGCCAATACCTGTACCGGTGCATTCGTCGATTACCACGTCAGGCTCAAAGAGCAGCACCTCGACAAGGTCGGTAAAGTCTGAAATAAAGCCCTGCGGGGTCTCTATCATTATGGAAGGCTTGTTTGAGGATGTTCTAAGGCCCATTCTGGCGGTTTTGTTTATCTGCGTGCCAATCTCGGAAAGGTCCAGCTTAAGCTCCCAGAATCTATGGTCCGTGTCGCTGTTAGGCGTTGGACCAAAGCCTTTATGGCCTGTACTTGCTATGCTGGTGTTAAGCCCGGTCCATATTTCAGGCCCTTTATATTCCTGGAACCCGAGTGCGTTTACCGTATTGGGCGCTATACCGAAGTTGACATCGACATAGGGCGTTATCAGTCCGTCATTGTCGATATCGAAAGTCAGCCAGAAGTAATCCTCGTTTTCTGCGAACGTATCGTCGATAAAGTCTATCAGCATATACAAAAAGCTGTCATCGTGTTTGAAGTGCACAACCGCACCTGCGTCAAGGACGGCACTGTCGAGCCATTCGCCTTTATTAACGATTCCGTCTATTATCACGCCCGGGGTGCTGTCAAACTGGCTTACGATATCGACAGGGCCAAGCTGAGTGTCAAACAGCAGGGTAACCGAAGTATTGCCTCCGCCCGGCAGCTGTCCATAGTCGCCTATCTGGAGCCAGTACGTATCGCCCGGGGTAATGTTAAAGTCAAACTCAGCGGGGTCATCGGGCTGGTCGGTGCAGATAAGCTCGTTAAGCGAGCCGCACACATCGCCCTCATACAGTACGATGATACCGTCGTATGGAGTGGTCATTATACTGGCTGATACGTTTCCTGTCCCGGTTGCGGTGTATTTGTACCATACATCGTTTTGCATTTCGATTGCCGCTGCGGAATTGCAGGACCCTGCCGGTCCGCCGTCGGCAACTGCAAGTGAATTGTCAACCGGGGTTATAAAGTCCAGATGCTCAATGACTTCAGCGGTTGTGCAGGTGTCGTTACCAACCACAGCCAGAGCGTTTAAGCTCATAATCGCAGAACACAGTAATACAGTGATAACGGATGTGCGTTTCATTTTACCCTCCTTGAATAAGGTCAATTAAAGTTCGTGTGATTACGGTTCGGCACATTCAGCGAACCTTTGCAGAACTTTCGCCGAAGTTTTCGCAGCGGTTCTTACCGGTTCATTATACCCGGCTGTGTTTTAATTGCCATAGGCAATAGTACTGATTTTGCGTTAGAGTTGTATTATTACTGATGGGTGCGTTTTCGCTGGGTCAGCAGTACCAGGTCCTTTAGCCCCTGGGGATTATTAGCTTCGAGCCATTGTGTTTCAAACTGCGGTGTCTGTACGATATGGGCGACAGCAGCCAGTACCCTCAGGTAGAAGTTCCGCAAATCCTTTGTCCCTGCCAGCACGAATATCATGGTTACCTGCTTAGCGTCGTTTGAAAATTCTACTCCGTTTTTGCACCTTGCAATCACCATCTTAAACTTGTTTTCGCCTGGTATCACGATGTGCGGTATCGCCAAAGACGGGCTAAGGACGGTGCTTCCCGCCTTTTCCCTTTCGATGAGCAGACTGGTCAGCTGTTCTGCGTTTATATCCAGTTCGGTATGCAGACTCTTTGCGACTGCTTCAAAAAACTGCTCGAGTGTTACCTCGCTTTCGATATCCAGTACCTGTGCTTCTTCGACCAGGTGGTCTATTCTGTCCTTTACAATGTCGTCTCGTTCCCTGATGATGTCCTTAAGCTCCGATTCCAGCGAGCCTGTTACCAGTTCCTTTGCGGTTATCTTTTCTATAAGGTGCAGCAGTGCCGATTCGCTTTGTGTCCTTTTCCTGCCGTAGAACCAGTAAAACGCAAAGCCAGTTAATATGATAAGGACGGTAACAGCAAAAGCGTCCTCTCCCATTTCCAGCAGTATAAACGCAAAACCGATAACGGTTGCAAGCTGCATCCACGGATAGAACGGCGCCTTGAAGACGGGTCTGTAGTTGTGTATGCCGCTTTCCCTTAATATGATAACCGACAGACTTGCCAGCACATACCCCAGCACAAACACCGTCGACCCTGCCTTTACCAGTATGTCGAGATTGACGAACACCGACAGTATAATAACCGCACCGGTAACCAGTACCGCTGTTACGGGGGTGCCTGTTTTGGCGCTTACTTTGGCAAGCCGGCCGGGCAAAAGCTCATCGCTGCCAAGTGCCAGAAGGTACCTGCTTGCGGTCATGATACCTGCGTTGGCGGTGGTTATAAAGGCCAAACAGGCAGCTATGCTGATGATGATAAAACCTGTTCCGGGCCAGAAGGTCTCAGCGGCGTCGGATATCGGGGTAAGTGAGTTGTTCAGCACCGATGAGTCCAGCACACCGCTGGTAACGAATATCATAAGCGTATAAAGGATTACCATTACGATTATGGCAAGTATCATCCCGCGTGGTATGGTCTTGCCGGGGTTTTTTATCTCGCCCGCTATGCTTGCCACCTGTATAAGTCCGCCGTAGCTTACGAACACAAAGCCGGTGGTCGACAGTATCGACTTTATCCCGTTAGGGGCGAAAGGCTCAAACCGGGTGATGTCGATTCTTCCAAAGCCAAAGGCTATAAACGCCAGCATAATGGTTATAAGCACCGTTACCAGTACGACCTGGAACCCGGCCGCCTCTTTTGTGCCCAGCAGGTTAATCAGGATAAAAATCACACCCAGAGCGACCGCGATGATATGGGAGTTTATATCGGCAAACGACGATACCAGCACCGCCATTCCGATAAGCGCAAACGAGCTTTTAAGCGCAAGACTGAACCAGCTTAGCAGACCTGCAACCGTACCAGCGGCAGGGCCGAGCCCGCGTGATATGTAAAAGTAATCGCCCCCGGTACGCGGCATCGCGGTGGTAAGCTCTGCGATGCTCAGCAGACCAGCGGTGGCGAGCAGACCTGCCAGAAAATACGAAAACACAACCGCAGGACCGCAGCGGGCATGGGCAAGACCGGGCAGTATGAAAAGACCGGAACTTATCATCGCACCGGAGGCAATGCAGAAGACATGAACAATATTGAGCTGCTTGGTTAGCTTTTTCATTATAAGGTTCCGGTTTTAAATCACTGTATGCCGGATTTTATCATAACCGCAACATTATGCCAATATGAATTTGCAGGTTGTAAAACGGTCCGGATATTTAATTCACTGTTTGCCGGATTTTATCATAACCGCAGCGTTATGCCAATAAAATACTAACGTTAAATTGTGACAAACTGGCTTTGCACTATTTTGCAATAAAGTTTTTTTGGTAATTTATTATCGTTTCGCAAATCCTTATCTTTGAGCCTTTAACGGCAGCATCCGGCTGTTTCAAAGCCGGGCATGTCCGAATCAGCTGTAACATATCGGCAAATATCACGGGTTTAAGCCGATTCAGGATTGAAAACAATGGAAAACGTTATTGAAAGGATTGTCATGAACCGCAAAAACCGCCCCGGGAAAAGAAAACTAACCAGAAAACAAAGGGAAGTCATCGCCGACCTGTTCGGCAGCGGCATGGATGAAAATACCGTGATGGAAAAGCATAACCTAAGCGAAAAGGTTTACAAAAGATGGCTTCGAGACCAGTCGTTTCAGGACGAAATCAGCTGGCAGATGCAGTCAGCCAGACGCCAGAGCGAGATGATTATAAGCAGATTCGCCCCTGCCGCGGCCGCTAAGCTGGTCAGCCTTACCGCAAGCGACAAGGAGGAAACCGCAAGAAGGGCGTGTCTGGATATAATGGCACAGGTAACAGGCCAGAACCTTGTAACAGGAGCCGACCAGCAGGACAGGCTAAACGGTTCAAACTGCGAGACGTTGGGGATAAGCAGACAAAAACAGGACCGCATACTGGAAATACTCGCAGAAGAATAGTTGCAAATCACCATTTGCCTGATATAATGATGTCGGCGTTTTGTGATGAAAATGGTGATGAAAATGATGTTACAGTTTGAAAGGAGAACAAGGATGCGAATTTCAAATGGCAAGGGGACAGTTTTGTTTACGGCAGCGGTTGTGATGATTACAGCAGCGGTTGGTTTCTGCACGAACTATTATGTAAACGGCACAACCGGCAGCGATGGTTACGACGGGCTTGCACCGGTTTGGGACGGAGCACACGGCCCGAAAAAGACAATCGCAGCAGGAATCAGCGCAGCAGGGCTCGATGATACCGTCAATGTGGCTGCGGGTGTGTATTCCGGAACCGGTAATGTTAATCTTAGTTTCGGCGGCTCCGCTGGATACCGAATGACGCTTAAGGCAAGTCCAGGCGGACTGGTCGTAATTGACGCAGGAGGCACCGAAAGGGCATTCGAATTCGTTTATGAGCCCGCAGGGGCCGTGGTGGACGGGTTCGTTATAAGAAACGGTTACGCTGATGATTACGCAAACGGAAATTACCTCGGCGGCGGCGGAATGTATATACATGTTTCAGATGTTATAGTCCGCAACTGCAGGTTCGAAAACAATACCGCAATAGGCAGAGGCGGGGCACTTAGCGTATGGGTAAGCCAGGCGACTTTTGAAAACTGCCTGTTCAAAGACAATACCGCAGGCGATGGGGTAACCGCAAGTGCCGGCGGGGCGGTATGCGTTATAAGTTCACAGGGCACTGAGAGCACTGTTTTTGCCGAATGCGATTTTGCGGGCAATTTCGCGTACACCAACGGCGGAGCGGTTTCGGTAGAATCAAACGCCCGAGCGGTATTTGAAAACTGCCTGTTCGAGGGCAATAAGGCAAATTCAAGCGGGGGCGCGTTTTACCAGAGCAACTGCACAAACGAAGTTGTCAACTGCACGTTTTACGCCAACAGAGCACAAGTCAACGGCGGAAGCTTTTTCCTGAGCGGCAATACAACTTTGCCCTGCGAATTAACAGTCCGTAACAGCATCTTTTTTGCAAACTCAGCGGCAAGCGCGGGCAATGAGTTTCGCTGTGTATCGCCTTATGTAACCTTCAGCTACTCTTACAACTGTATCGACCCGGCAGGTGTGAGCTTTTATCAGGGAACCGTAAACCAAGGCCCGGGCAATATGTACGCCGACCCGCTTTTCGCTCAGCAAGGCTACAGGGACGCAGGAAAATGGGTGCAGGGCCATTACCAGCTCAAAAGCGTTATCGGCAGGCGTGATTATTCGTCGTTGAACTGGGTTCAGGACGCGGTCCACAGCACGTGCATAGACGCAGGCGACCCTGCGGACGATTATTCGCTGGAGCCGGTATCCAACGGCGGACGAATCAATATGGGCAGATACGCAAACACCAGCTGGGCCAGTAAAGGGCCTGCCTGCTCGGCGGCTTTGGCTGCGGATATCACCGGCGACTGCAAAGTGAACTTTCTGGACTTTGCGGCAATGGCAGCTCAGTGGCTCGATTGCAACCTTACTCCGGTTGAGTTTTGCGATTAACCAAAAGGACTGTTCGCTGTACCTTGCAGCCAGATTGGTTAAGTAAACCGTATTGATAATTATTCGACAGGAGCACTGATTTGAAGATAGCAGTAGCAAGCGACCATGCGGGATTTGAATATAAGCAAAAGACAAAGCAGTATCTCGAGGATAAAGGCTATGAAGTTGCCGACTTCGGCACCGACAGCCCAGACAGATGCGACTATCCGGACTTTATCAAACCGGCCGCGAGGGCTGTTATAC
>CAZAYB010000183.1:0-6426 GCA_964489215.1 uncultured Pirellulales bacterium | reverse complement strand
GTCGCAAAAATGGCCGAATGGACAAATGATGTTAAACTCGAACACATAACATTCGGGACTATGCTCGGAGAAGACGGGAAACCATTTAAAACACGCTCAGGGCAAAACGTAAAACTAAACGACCTCCTTTCACAAGCCGTTACCCTTGCAAGGAACATTGTGGAACAGAAAAACCCGGATCTCTCAAAAACAGAAAAAGAACAGATCGCCCGTGCCGTAGGAATTGGGGCCGTAAAATACGCCGATTATTCAAACAACCGAAACAGCGACTACGTATTCAGCTTCGATAAAATGCTCGCAATGGACGGAAACACCGCCCCCTACATGCAGTACGCACATGCACGCGTAAGATCAATAGAAAGAAAAGCAGCTCAAAAGAAAATTGATGTCGAATCGATACTAACCAGCCTGACAAATGAAAATATAATTATTAAGGACCCGCAGGAACTGGACCTCGCTGTTTACCTGCTAAGATACCCCGAAGCCATAAACGCCGCCGCCGATGATTGCAGACCCAACTACCTTACTCAGTATCTCTACGACCTCGCACAAAAATTCAGCTCATTTTACAACAACTGCCCCGTAATATCGGCACAAAAGGAAAAACTGCCCGCACGTCTGCTCCTGTGCAGACTTACCGCAAATACAATAGCACACGGCTTGAAAAAACTGCTCGCTATTGAAGTCCCCCAAAGAATGTAACTTAAAATATCAAACAGCTGATCGTTAAATTTCATAACTGCCGTAATTTGAAATATCAGCATCCTTGCTCAATAACGCCTTCGCTTTATCCTCAAGGCTTTTGCTTCTGGTCACATCATCAATACAAAGCAGAATATAACGCTCACTTTCAATCAGCAATGGTTCAGTGGAAACTCTAAGTCTTTTCATCTGACAATCATCCTTCCCGCACTCTTTAAATGTAAATCGAATATCTTCATCCTTAAATGCTTTCCAGTAAGTAAATGTATTCTCGATCAATTCCCGCAATTTACATTTGCTGCACTGCTGACCATGACCGCACCCATTACCGCTGTTGATGCACCCTATCGACTCTCCGCCCTTTCTTTTTAATATTAAAGACAAGTCTCGGTTAGCAAGTTTTTTAGCTTCTTTATTAGCGTTGCAAATTATTGCATCTTCATTGATAAGCAGCATCGCCGCAGGGGCTGAATTAAAAACCGCCTCAAGTTTAACCTTCTCTGCCTCAAGTGCATTCTCAACTTCCTTCAAATGCGTTATGTCATGTAAAATTATCTGAACAATCGCCTCGTTATCAACTCTGATCTTAGTACCGGATGCACGGGCATATCGAGTTTGACTGCCTGTATTGAATACTATTTCACTGACTGTACTGCCGCCGCCTTTGATCAGTCCCTTGACAAAATCCTTCCACTTAGGACAATCTGTGCTTACTTCATGAAAATATTTACCCTTAAGCTCATCAGCCTTCTCCCTTAAAAACCATTCACTCGCAAGGTTGCAATTAATCAGCTGACCATTCTTTGTGTCAAACCACAGTATTCCGTCGCGGGCATACTCAAAATTCAGCCTGAACTGCTGCTCACTTTCCTCGATCTGCCTTTGAAACTCTATCCTGTCCTTGAAACCGGGCAGCAATGAGTAAATAAAATTCTGCAATAATGAGCTTTTCTTAAATAAACGTAACATAAACCTTACTTTCCCCCATTCTAAACACTTGGCTTAATATTCACAAAAATATCGGCTAATTTCCTTTAACGGTTGAGAATTTTTAACAAAAACTCCGCCAAAAATCTATTCAAATCCATTAAATCAAAGAATTGACAAAAAAAACTTAAATAACCGTAACTTGCGAACCAAAATATACTTAACCAGTAATAATAACGTAAACTATTGACAAATCCTACTGTAAAGTTAATATCTAAAGGTCCTGTAACTAAATTGCGAAATTAAAAAAGAAAGCTCAGATAATAAATTATGAGATTACTGAATGAAAACTACATTTGGCTGACCCTGACACCTTTCATTATCGTTATGCCGTTGTTCCTGTGGGCATTCTGGAGAAAAAGAAAAACTCTCCTGAAACTTGCTGAAGTCGGCCTGATAAATAGACTGACCGAAACAGCAAGCTCACCCAGAAAGATCGTAAGGGCACTTCTGGTCATAACTGCATTCATATTAATAACCTTTGCAGCCGCAAGACCTGTCTCAAACCCAAGACCAAAACAGGTAAAAAGAAAGGGAAGAGACATAGCGGTGCTCCTGGATGTCTCTCGGTCGATGCTCGCTGAAGATATAAGGCCGAATCGACTCGAAAGAGCAAAAATTGCAGTTACCGACCTGCTCGATGTACTCCAGGGAGACAGAATCGCACTCATAACCTTCGCCGGCTCAACTACCGTAAAATGCCCCCTCACACATGATTACGCATTCATGAGACTCGCACTTTCTCAGGTAACAACCCAAAGCACTGCAAGAGGCGGTACAATGATTGGTGACGCAATAAGAGATGCAATCGACCAGCTCTTCGATAAAAAACAGCAAAACTATAGAGACATAATTTTGATTACTGACGGGGAGGACCACCAAAGCCTGCCAATACCTGCTGCCCAAAAAGCCGGCGAAAACAATGTTAGAATCATCGCTATCGGACTTGGCGACCCCATACAGGGAGCAAGAATACCAATTACTGCACCAGACGGCTCAAAAACTTTCCTAAAAGACAAACAGGGAAAGGAAGTCTGGTCAAAACTCGGCGGAAAAGCTGGAGATACACTAAGAAAAATCGCATTCGCGACTCCTGATGGAAAATACCTGCCCGTTGAGACAGGAACCTTCGACCTCGGAGACATATACAGGCAAATATCAGCTCAGTCAAGAAAACGAGAACTTGAATCCGCAACACAAATGCAATATGATGAACAATTCTACTGGCCGCTCGCCGCCGCTGTAATTCTTCTGATGACCGAAATGATGATAAGCGAAAGAAAGCAAAAAAAGTAAACTGACATAAGGCATGAAAAATGGAAAATAAAAAAAATAAATTTCTACTGATAACCTTAATAAAAAAATACTTTTATTACCCCTTTATAATTATGACTCTTACCCCTCTTACCGCCCCGGCACAAAACCCATATTCCATGATGGACCAGGCAAACAAGCTCTACGAAAAGGGAAGCTACGAAAAATCAATCGAAATGTACGAAAAAATCGCTCAGCTTGACAAAAACGCACCTCAGCCCCTGTTCAACAAAGCGGTATCACTGCAAAAGCTCGGAAAAACACCCGAAGCAATTGAATTATACAAAAAGCTCGCTGCAGAGATTGAACAAAACGACCTCGCCGCTAAAATAAAATACAACCTCGGCAACGCTTTCTATCAGAACGCCAAACAGCTTGAAAAACAGGACACCTCAAAAGCAATCCAGCTGTTAAAAAACGCCATAAATAACTGGCGAAAAGCTCTCAAAATGCAGCCGGATAACAAAAACGCCGCAAAAAATATCGAACTCGCAAAACTTGAAATACAGCAGATGGAAAAAAAGATTCAGCAGCAGAAAAAACAGCAGAATAACCAGAACAACGACCCAAATCAGCCTCAGGACAAGTCTAAGCAAAACCAGACTGACAACAACCAGCAGCAGAACCAGAACAAAAAACAGCAGCAAGACCAACCTTCACAAGACCAGCAGGACCAGCAAAAAAAACAAAACCCGGATTCTCAGCCGGACAACCCCCAGTCCCGGCAGGAAAAACAGCAATCACAAAAAGAAAAACAGCCCCCCCAGCAGTTAACCAAAACCGCACGCGACATCCTCGAAAAGGAAAAAAAGGACAGGGAAAAAAGACAGATAATAAAATTCGGACACATGCCCGTAGAAAAAGACTGGTAAAATTTAATTTTTAGCCTATGAAATCTCGACCAAAAAAATTCAGAGTACCATTACATCTTGCCCAGCTGATATTCGCCCTTGCTCTGGCACTGCTGCCCGCTTCTGCTTTTGCAAGAATTGCCGTCAACGCCGCCATAGACACATCCAGCCCCATCTACATCGGCCAGCCCTTTGCCTTCCAGATACTCGTCTCCGGAACAGACCAAAAACCTGTCATCGACCAAACCCCCCTGGCACCATTCAACCCAAAAGGACCTTCCGTCAGCACAAGGTCCAGCACCTCAATAATAAACGGCCAAACCTCAACAACCCAAACTTACATCGTCACCTACAACCTCACAGTCCACAAACCGGGCCCCCACACCATACCCCCCCTCGATGTATCGGTCAAGGGCAGCACATACAAAACACCCGCAAAATACTTCACAGCCCAAACCCCTTCGCAAACAAAACATCTCCAGCTACAGCTTCAGCTGTCAACCACCCAGCCATACATCGGCCAGCCGCTCCGCCTGACCGTAAACTGGCTCATTAGACGTAATATAGCCGAAGCCGACGCCGTCGGAGATTTCACATACAACATACCTCTGTTCAACTCAGATCATTTCACAATCACCGACCAGACCCAAAACCCCGACGCCAAATACAACTACAAAGCCAATAACATCCCCGTCCAGCTCGAAAAAAACCTTATACGCAAAGACAACCTCGAATTCTTAAACGTTTCATTCACTAAAATCGTCATCCCCAAAAAATCCGGACAGTTCAATTTCGACCCTGCTTCCGTCTCCGCAAATATAGCAACCGGTTCTGGAAGAAGATCATTATTCCGTGACACAAGAAAATTCGAAAGATTCCTCGCAAAAGCCCAGCCCCTGACCATCAGCGTAAAGCCTCTCCCAAACCAGCAAAAGCCCGACAGCTTCTACGGACTAATCGGAAGATACAACATAACTGCCCAGGCAAAACCAAAAAATGTATACGTCGGAGACCCAATAACCCTCGACGTAATCATCTCAGGAAACTACCTCACACCAGTCCAGTGGCCCAGCCTCGAAACCATCCCCGACTTCACCGATAATTTCAAAATACCATCACAAAGAAGCGCACCTCAGATAAACCAAGGAAAAAAAGTATATACCCAGACTATCCGAGCCTTAAACGACCAAATTACAAATATCCCGTCAATACCGCTTACATATTTTGACACCGAAAAACAAAAATACATAACAGTTGCAACAGATCCAATACCCATCAAGGTCGAACCAACTGACGTAGCAACCATTGACGACGTGCTCGCACTGGACAACTCAGCCCAACAAAAACAAAGCAAAATCGAAGCCATAAAAATGGGAATTTCCGCAAACTATTATTCTCCCGATGCCCTGAAAAACAAACCTGCCTCTATAACCGCCGCCCTTACCGCAACCCCAAACCTTATAATACTTGCACTGTCAATTTTTGTATTCTCTGCCAGCATAACCGTAAAAAAAACAACTGCATCAAATAGTGACCAGATCGCCGCCAGAAAAAGAAAAACAGCTGCTAAAAAAGCACTTAAAAAACTAAAAAAACTCCCCTCCCAGCCCGAACAATTAAGATCAGAGCTAACCGCTCTGATGAGACACTTCATCGGAGAACGCTTCACTAAAAACCCTGCCGCAATTACCCCCGCAGAAGCCGAATACATAATCAATGACCAGACTTCTAACCCAAGCCTCGCCCAAAGCTATAGAAAAATTCTCGAATCATGCGAGGCTGGACTATACGCACCCGCGCCCGTCAACATAGATAAACAAACAATCGAAACTCTTGCTCAGATTATAAAACAAATCAACAGAAACGCAGGGACAAAATAATGAAAAAAATAATCGCTGCAATAATTATTTTATCCTCAGCTTCAACACTGCTAAACGCAAGCCAGCTCTCGAAGCAGCAGATACATTCCTGCTTTACCGCCGCCAATAACGCATTCCAGCACGCAAACTCAGCAACCGACGAGCAGGAGCAAAAAAAATATTACCAACAGGCAATACTAAACTATAGAAAAATTATCGAAGAGGGAAACATCAACAACCCTAAACTTTATTACAACCTCGCCAACGCATACCTGCTTGACGGACAGCTCGGAAACGCAATTCTCTATTACCGAAAGGCATTGAAACTCGCACCCTCAGACCACAACATAAAAAAGAACCTCGCTTTCGCTCGGCACAGAACCGTTGATAAAGTCGAAAAAACTCAGTCAGCCCGAATAATGCACAAACTCTTCTTCTGGCACTACATAATACCGCTTAACCTAAAGCTGTTTTTAACTGTAATATTCTTCGCCTCTTTCGCTATGCTCTGGTCGGTAATCCTATGGTTCAGAATTCTCCCATTCAAGGTACTCCAGATCACAACTCTGCTGGTAACATTACTCTTCGCCGCAAGCTCAGCAATAGAAATATACAACTCAAAACATAATCAGCAGGGGGTCATCATCGCAGAGTCCGTAACCGCAAGACAGGGAGACGCAGAAAACTACCTCCCTGCCTTCAAAGAACCACTC
>CAZAYB010000182.1:0-6495 GCA_964489215.1 uncultured Pirellulales bacterium | reverse complement strand
AAAAGAAGGCGGTGATGTACTTATAGCTGCTTTTGGTGCGGCAGTGCCTGAGGCGGTGAAAGCTTGTGAGATACTTTGCGAACAAGGCGTGGACGCAGGAGTTGTTGATGCCAGGTTTGCTTCTCCTATAGATGATCTGATTATAGAATCTGCCCGGAAAGTTAAGGTTCTGGTTACAATTGAGGACCATTTTATTGCAGGCGGGTTCGGGTCTGCGGTAATGGAGGCATTAGCGGCAGATTATAAGGCCAATAGCTCTCTTTACAGTCAGGGCGGGAGTGCATCTGTGATAAACATTGGATGTCCGAACGGTTATATCAAAGCAGATACTCGTGCTAATCAGCTTAAGTTTTCCGGTCTTGACAGTGAAAGTATCGCAGGGAAGGTAAGAGCTGTAATTGAGAACATCAGAGATTATCAGAAAGTCGGCTCGGAGGTAAAAAGTTGAGCAGGACAAAGTTAATAGTTTTTTGTGATCCAGCGAGAATAAACGCCTCTGCGGCGATGGAGAGTTTTGTCGATCTGGTCAGGGGCAAGGTTGAGATTTTGAGCAACTGCTTTGATAAGCCGTGCGATTTTGAAGTCATGAAAGATGCGGATTTTGCGGTTGTTTTCGGTGGTGACGGCACGATACTTTCAGCTGCAAGGGAGCTTGGCAAGGCGGATGTCCCTGTTATTGGGGTCAATGTGGGCAAACTCGGTTTTCTGGCTGAGTTTAGTCCAAAAGAACTCAACGAACAGTTTGAACGTATTATAGATAAACCGTTCATTGAAAAAAGAATGATATTGAGCTGTTCGGTAACCGGTGCGGGCAAAAAGCCTTTTAAATATACAGCTATAAATGACGTAGTTATAAACGCAGGTGCACCGTTTCGTATGATAGAACTGAAAATGAGCGTTAGCGGTCAGTCTCTTGCAGGTTGTGTAGGAGACGGGGTTATAGTTTCCACTCCGACAGGTTCCACGGCTTACAATCTGTCGGCAGGCGGGCCTATTTTAAGTGCTAACCTTTCGGCGATAGTTATCACTCCTGTTTGTCCGCATTCATTAAGTTTCAGGCCTATCGTAATAAATGCCGATAATACAGTAGAAATATACGCAGCGAGAGTTAATGAGGGTTCGACGATAATTATGGACGGTCAGGTTTCATGTAAGCTGGGCAGCGGCGATGTGATAAAGATCGAAAAAGATGAAGGTAAGTTTATGATAGTTAATAATCCGGTCAGAACCCAGTGGGATACTCTGGCGGAAAAGCTTAACTGGGCGGAAAAACCAAGGTATCATAAACAAGATGACAATAAATAGTTTTAAGGGTCTTAAATTATCAAGATTATTATTTTCAGTTAAGTGAGGCGATAAGATGAGCTTTACAGGAAAAATTAAAATATCCGTACTGATGATTTTTTTAGTGAGCGTATTTGTTTTCGGACAAAATCGCTATACTCAGCCTGTTACAAGTGCAGGTGCCAGTCCGACGGCGCCAGTAACCAACTTTAAAAGAGGAACAATCGCAAGTCCGGACGAATCGCGCTTCAGGCAGGGCAACCTTGTTGTTACCGGTAATGTCGGAGGGGGCAGGCATTTTCGCGGAGTTGTTCCTTATGGTTCACAGTATGAGTTTCGTGACGGGCAGGCTTTATCGAGCCTTAACAGTTTTTACAGGCGATCGGCTTCGAATCCCTATTCATTCAGGACAAGTTCACTTACCAGGCCTTATGTACTGCCTTCCAATACGGTAACGACTACCAGTTACCGTAATGTTCCAGCGGGCTTTAGTGAGCTTAATTATCTTCAGGGTTCAGCGCCTGCTAATATGGGCCCGGTCAACACAACCAGCCTTGGTAATTACGGTATTTCTGATTACACTCAGTACGGCAGAGAAGCCGGTTTGCCTCCTTTGTCTGGTCAGGAGCTTTCGGTCTACCAGGGAGATTATACTACAAGTACCCGTCCGCTGTCACTGACTACAAAACAGCTTTCACGACATCTTAATCAGCAGCTTAGGGTTAATGAGCAAAAGGAGCTTCTGGATGAGATTAAGAAAGTAGAAACCCGATTAAGTCAGCAAAGCCAGGAGATTATGAGGCGTGCGAGAATTGAACAGCCCGGCAGGGAATATCTGGATAAATTAAAAGATGAGAATATCGAAAAGCGGAAAGACAAGCCTTCTTATCTTAATGATGAGCAATATATATATGAACCTTCAAGACCTGAAAGGCTTATTGAGGATCGCAGTATTGAGCCGGAAAAGCCACTGCGGGAAAAAGTTGAAGACAAGGCCCCTGCCGATGAGCTGAAGAATATGACTGATGAGTTATTTGATGAGCTTAATAAGGCAGAGAGGGTAACAGAAAAGCGACAACCCGAGGGCACCGAAGACAAGAAAGCAGATCAAGCGGACAAATCTGAGGAACAGGGTAAAGAGCTATCCGGCAGTAAACCGCAAGAGCAAGTTTATAAAGAGCCTATACCTTCATCTCCGAAAGTTGACAGCCCGCTTAGATTTGAGGACCTTACACCTGACCAGCGTTCCAGGGCAAAGGAGATACTCGGCAGTCATAAGTCTTTCGAGTCTTTGGCTAAAGAGAAATTTTCACTTTATATGAAAGCTGGGGAAAATTTCATGAGCAAGGGTAAATATTACAAGGCAGCGGATTCTTATACTCTTGCTTCGGTATATAATCCGGGAAGTGTCAAGGCTGTAATATCGAGGAGCCATTCTCTTTTTGCAGCGGGTGAATATATGAGCAGTGCTTTTTTCCTTATCCGTGCTTTGAAACAGGACCCTGAATTTGTTACAAAACAAGTGGATATCATTGAGATTATCGGTGACAGGGACCATTATGACCACAGAATAAACGACATCAGGGAGTGGTTCGACAGGAGCAATTCTCCGGAGCTTTCACTTTTGATGGCTTATGTTTTTTACAATTCAAACCGTGCATCAGAAGCTTCTGAAGCGATAGATTTTGCCATTGAAAAAATGCAGGATGCGGAATTTATAATGCCATTGAAAAAAGCTATTGATAATGTTCAGTTCTGATCTTAAATGATATCGTTTTCCAAACCAGAGCCTGCCTATGCAGTAAGGGTTCTTGGCCCTGAAGGCACATTGGCCAAATCATTGACTGGTTTTGAGCCCAGGCCCGAACAGCTGAGTATGGCTCATGCCGTAAGTGAGTGCATTAAGAACAATCGCAAGCTTGCAGTTGAGGCGGGTACCGGTACAGGCAAAAGCCTTGCATATCTTACCGCAGCGGTCGAGATGATCTCACAAAAGAAAAAGAAGATTATCGTAAGCACATATACTATCAATCTTCAGCAGCAGCTTATCAACAAAGACATTCCAATGCTTGCAGAGATTCTGGATGAGCCTTTTCGAGCAGTGCTGGCAAAGGGCAGAAGCAACTATATCTGCCTTCGCAGACTTCAATATGCCCTTAAAAAACAGCGTAATCTTTTTGACGACATCAGTACAGAGATAATCAATATCGATAACTGGGCAAGGCAGAGCGAAGACGGTTCACTTTCTGATATACCATTTGTTCCATCTGGTAAGGCCTGGGAGGCAGTTAACAGTGAGCACGGCAACTGTCCGGGAAGGAACTGCAGGAATTTTGGAAAATGTTTTTACCGCAGGGCAAGAAGAGAGCTGGAATCGGCAGACCTCATTGTATCCAACCATGCACTGCTTTTGAGCGATCTTGTCCTTAAGGAGACTTGCCCGGGTATATTGCCTGATTATGAAATTATAGTTTTTGATGAAGCCCATAATCTCGAGCACGTTGCAGAAGGCCAGCTTGGTATTTCCGTAAGCAACCTTAGTCTTACTTATCTGCTGAGCAATCTATTCAACCAGCGTACACATAAAGGTATTCTGGCATTTACCAGCGGAGCAAATGAGGCTATAGAAAGAGTTAAAAGCTGCAAAAAGGCAGCAGAGGTTTTCTTTACTCAGGTTCAAGCATGGTATGAATACGCAAAAAAAGAGAACCACGGCACAGCCCATCCGAATTTTGTCGATGACAATATAACCGAACCAGTTCGGCACTTAAGACTTGCGGTCAATCAGCTTTCAGCAAAAATTGAAGATGAGGACCATAAACTTGAACTGATGCGATATGTTGACAGCTGTCATTCGCTTGAAATGCAACTGAAGGATTTTATCAATCAGCCCCGGAACGACTGCGTGTACTGGGTGGAAAGATCGGGCTCAAGGAAAAAGAGAATTGTACTGCGAAGCGCACCTTTGGATGTAGGTCCAGATATAAACAGAGTGCTCTTTGACAAGTATGCATCGGTAATAATGACAAGTGCTACTTTAAGCTGCGGAGGAAACAGCGACAAAGAGGGTTTTGAGTTTTTTGCCTCACGTATCGGATTAAAAGATTATGACTCGCTTAGACTTGGTTCTCCTTTTGACTACCAAAAACAGGTAAAGGTTTATATCGAGGCAGATATTCCCGTTCCCGGTGAAGATGGATTTGCCGAGCGTGCTGTTGAGGCTATGAAAAAATATCTGCTGATGAGCAAAGGAAGCGCATTTGTGCTTTTTACAAGTTATTATATGATGAAGGATTTTGCAGAAAAGCTTGGCGGTTGGATGCAGGAAAACAGGATTGAGCTTATGGTTCAGGGCAGCGGAACAGATCGGGCTACCATGCTGGCCGAGTTCAAGGCCAACCACAGCAGTGTTCTTTTCGGCACCGACAGTTTCTGGCAGGGAGTCGATGTTCCAGGTAAGTCTCTTACAAACGTAATTATCGTAAGGCTTCCTTTTGCAGTGCCTAACCATCCGCTTACGAGGGGCAGAATAAATATAATAAGGCAAAACGGTGGAGACCCTTTCGTTGAGTATCAGCTCCCAACAGCGATTATCCGTTTTAAACAGGGGTTCGGCAGGCTTATCAGGAATAAGACCGATTCCGGAATAGTAGTTGTACTGGACAGCAGAATAGTCCGCAAAGGTTACGGCCGAAAGTTTTTACAGGCAATACCAAAGGCAAGTGTCGAAATCGTTACGGAAACAGATTAAAAAAAAGATTTGCTTAACAGTAAATTATTGTTTAGTATATCCGAAAACGCCGTAACAGAACATTATCATTCGCAGATTAAATGGGAGGTAAATTATGGATGATCTTACTGTAAGACGTGCCCCGCTTCCGTTCTGGCTTGGAGGTTTATTACTTGGGCTAACGCAGATTGTTGCATTTGGTGTAAAAAAACCGCTTGGCGTATCAACACAGTTTGCGATAATCAGCTCTATCATTGTAAATAAGGCAGCCCCGGAATACGCAAATTCGCATCCTCTTATGAGCACTGAAAAATATCAGACTATCGGTTACGGCTTCTGGCTTGATGTCGGCCTTGCAGCAGGTGCTGCGGCAGCGGCTCTGGCACTCGGCAGCTGGAAGCTAAGAACCACGACGGTGTGGACCAGAGCCAATAACCGCTCAACCCCATGGCGGCTGGTGACGGGGTTTATAGGCGGATTCTTTATATTAATGGGTGCGAGGATGGCTTACGGCTGTACAAGCGGACAATTCGCAAGCGGATGGGCACAGCTGAGTGTTTCGGTGCTTCCTTTTACTGCTGGAATGTTCGCGTTCGGAATGGCAACGGCTTATCTTGTTTATCCAAAGAGTCCAAAAATTGAAATTTAAGTGCAGCTTTAATAATTGCTTTTACTGGTTCCCTTAAGGAAGGTTACTATGAATTTTGATATATCTGGTTTCTTAGTTGGTTTTATGTTTGGAATGGTTCTTTATTTCTCAGGTCTTGCCAATCCGGATAAAATAATCGGGACGCTCAGGTTAAAGGATTTGCATGCGCTTAGAACGATAATGCTTTTTATTATAATCGGCATGGGCGGGGTGTGGCTTCTTAACGGTGTCGCCGGGATTGATAATTACAGTATCAAGCCTGCTTATCTCTTGAGTAACCTCACAGGCGGAGCTCTGCTTGGTATCGGTTTTGGACTGACAGGATACTGCCCCGGGACGGGATTGGCATGTGCTGCTTCGGGAAGATTTGACGCACTTATAACGGTAGCAGGTATGTTCGCAGGAGCTTTGGTTTATCTGCTGCTTTATGAGCCTGTTATGGTACATATTGAAAGTTTTTTTGCGGCGGGCAAGGTAACTTTGCCGGAAATTACTGGAGTGCCAAGGTTTTTGTGGGCACTTGTATTTATCGGAATTGGTCTGGTCGTAGTTATATTGACCAATCCGAAGCAGAAAAGTTCATAGAAAGATTAGAGCATGTCAAGAAATGCTGCAACCCTCTTTGTTCCTGCAGCAAGGATCTTCGATGGCCTGACATACAAGAGAATTGCTGAAAAAATTTATGAGGATGTTCCGATAAAATGACGCTGAACATTCTGCCAAGAGCGGTTTTTGATTTTTTTTGGTTATTCTTTTGATTAAATTTCACCGGGGAACGGTTTTTTGATATAATAATCATAATATAAACGAGGTATGGTTTTTGTCTATACTT
>CAZAYB010000181.1:0-6498 GCA_964489215.1 uncultured Pirellulales bacterium | reverse complement strand
TACTCTAATAGACGCCTTTTGATAATCCTCAGGCCTCCAGCTTGAGTCGAAAAAAAGTACTGCCGTGTTCTCACGAACAGCATTTAGTGAGATTTCAGGAGTTTTCAAAAATGTGTTATAAGTTCCCAGATTTTCCGGAGTCGGATTAGTCCCCCTATCGTCCCATTCATCAGGGTCTGCCACTGCGATAATTGAGTTTGCCTTTGTAAACTGGCTTCTGTTCTGCCCGCCGGCTGTCTGGGCCCACCACACCTTAACCGTAAAGCTCCAGCCTTGCCATTCATGGACGCCCCTGTCAGGATCGTTAATAGTTGAAACACCAGCAGCGTCAATATACCAGCCAGAAGGGGGGGTATGTGTGAAAGCCTCATCCTCTAAGAGCCATTCATGGACATTGGGACCCAGCGTAAGCACGTCAAAATTTTCACTGAATATAAGATCCCCATCGTATGCGACAGTAATCGAAACACCGGTTGATATATCAACTTCCTTGCCAGCTTCTGGGGTCTGGGCAATAACGGTTCCCGCGGCTGCTCCAGGGTTGTAGGTATACTCAGTATGCGCAACATAAAGCTGAAGATTCCTTATTGTCTCTTTCGCGGACGTTTCGGTCATACCCTCAAAGTCAGGAATAACTGTCCTGGTGGGGTTAGCAGGCTTTTGACAAAGCCAGTTTTTGATCAAGAGAGCTAAATCAGACGAATCAACAAAACCGCTTCCATCGATGTCGCCGGTGAAACTTGATTTCGAAAAAATATCCTTAACCCCTGTCATCACACTTCCATCCGGATTAAAAGCAGTCATCTGAGCTGTAAAGCCGTCTTCGTTTACACTAACCTGTACATACTCGTTGACAAGTCCTCCGTTAATCCCTGCCGCCAGATCATGATAGCCGCCGACAGTCATGTGAGGCCAGTCTCCTGTAAGAGGCTCTGACGAGTCCAGCCAGCTTCCCCCACCGGTAATACAGTAATAAACACCATTTTTATACCCGCGTCCGTATGAGTGAGTGTGCCCGCTAAAACAAACATCAACCCCATAAGTCTCAAGAAGCGGAACGAGGTCCTCCCTGAAAATCTGCTCTCCGGAATACCATCTCTCACAATAAACAGGACGATGAACAAAAACAAATATGAATCTCGAATTATCTTTGGCGCTGTACAGATCGTTCTTTATCCATTCAAAATCCGTCCTCTCCAGATCATCTATACAAAGGAAATGACATCGAGCATACTTAAAGGAAAAACTTCCGTATCCGTTGTGATAAGGAAATCCTCTTTCAGCACTGGGCATATCTGCAAATTTACGGATTATCGAAGAACTGGAACCATCATGATTGCCCCAGGCGTTAAACCATGGCACTTTAGTTCCAAGATACTTCGCAACTCGGTCAAGATAATAATTCCTTGTATCATTGTATGAATTACCGTTTTCTGCCAGGTCTCCGACGCTAACACCAAAATCAACTCGCTGGGACATGTGTGCCATCATTGAGTTTGTCGGTTCTAAAAGGTCTGGTGGATATGAACCGCCGTTATTGCCTTGACTGTCCCCCCAGACTCCAAAACTGAAATCCGCATACCCGGCAGGGGCCGTCTTGAATGTTTTATTCGGACCAGAAGAATTATCAATAACAACTCTGTAATGATAAACAGTATCAGGCAAAAGGCCGCTAATAAATGACTTGTAAACAACACTTCCTGGAACAACCGTTTCACTCTCTCCTGAAACGGTATTGCCGTAACCTGCGTCCGGTCCATATTCAACCGTACAGCTGAGAGCTTCAGAAAGCTCCCACATAACGGTAATACCATCAGTTTTCACATTCTGAAGGTAGGGCCCGGTAATTAACTCGCCACATGCAATTGAACAAAAAAACAGAAATGTCAATGAAAACATGCTTAAGGGCAAAAACATAACATAACTGCTGTACAGTTTTGTGCATCTTTTTGAAATTGAATTTTCCATGAATCCTTTTCTCACCTTTTAATAAAAAATTTTACATATACAATCTGAAGACTATTTAACATTTTACTACCGTTATGTCATGTTAATTTTTAATTAAATATCATTTTTAATAATATTCTCATATACATAAAAGCATTAGTGGTTAATATAAATATATCTTACTATTCCGAAAAATTTACTTTCTGTTGAAAATATATACTTATGAAAAAAATTATATATATCATGGCTTTGTCGGTGCTGTTCTTGACGAACTGTCAAAAAAATGAAGAATTTTCATGTTCGCAAATACCTTTGGCACTGTGTCCGGGGCATTCACACAATGATTACGAAAGAAGCAGACCCCTTTTCGAGGCTCTCGAATGCGGATTCATTAGCATTGAAGCAGATGTACACCTTCTCGAAGGCAGGATTCTCGTGGCGCACGACAAATGGCAGTGCTCAAAAAACAAAACACTTCAAAACCTATATCTGAAACCTCTTCGCAGAATTGTTCATCAAAACGGAGGCTCGGTATATCGCTCAAAATATCCACTTACTCTTATGATTGATATAAAATCAGATGCCGAACCGACTTACCTTGCTGTTCACGATGCACTGGCAGAATACGAAAGTATTATCTCGGTTTTCAAAAACGGCAAGTTTCATCAAAAAGCCGTAGATGTTATTATAAGTGGAAACCGATGTAAAGAGCTGATGCTTAAGCAGGAAATTCGATACGCTGGTTTTGACGGAAGACCTGTAGATCTGAATTCAGGCTTTCCACCACATTTTATGCCAATGATAAGCGATAACATAAAAAACATCACTGCTGGCTCATGCAAAGCGCCTCTGAGAAAAGAACAAATCAAAAAAATCAGACAAATAACCGAAAAGGCCCACGAACAGGCAAGAAAAGTTCGTTTCTGGGCAACTCAAGACCAGCCACGTCTTTGGAGCCAACTCATAGACGCCGGCACAGATCTTATTAACGTTGATCAACTAAAGCGATTCAGAAAATACGCAGAAAAAAATCAGATTTTAATAATGGATTGAACATGATAATTAAAAAATACTATTACATCTCACTAATAATCTTTTCCGCTTATTCTGCATTTGCATCGGACTGGCCATGCTTTGGAGGCGACAAAAACCATAGCTTTGTATCAAGTGAAATAATCAGCTCCAAAATGTATCTACAGTGGAGTTACACTGCTTCGAAAAAACCAGCCCCTGCCTGGCCGGAACCTGCAAGACAGGACTTCTGGCACAACGTGGGAATCATAACCCCGGCTGTTACCTATGACAGGGCATTCGATCCTGTGATTGCTGACGGAAAACTCTATTTCGGTTCCTCCGCAGATGACTCAATTCGTTGTCTTAATGCTGAAACTGGAAAGCTGATTTGGAAATTTTACACCGAAGGGCCTGTAAGACTTGCACCTGTCATTCACGAAAACAAAATTTATTTCGGCTCCGACGACGGGTGTGTTTACTGCCTCAATGATGAAGACGGCTCAATTATATGGAAAAAAAGATGCTCACGGGAAGATTATAGAATTGCCGGAAACGAAAGGATTATCTCACTTTGGCCCGTGCGAACTGGAGTATTTATCAATAATGAAATTTTATATACAACCTCAGGAATTTTTCCCAATCAGGGAGTTTTTGTGAAAGCCCTTGATGCAGACACTGGAAAAAATATATGGACAGAAAAAGCTGAAATCTCCCCACAGGGATACATAGCTGTTATGCGAGATAAACTTGTCATACCCGGCAGCAGAACAGAGCCGGGACTGTTCGATATTAAAACAGGACAATTCGATAGAAAAATCGAAGGTGCAGGAGGTGCCTTTACACTGGTTGTAGAAAACATGGTTGTAAACGCTCCGGGAAGAAGGGAAGGAAAAATAAGTGTCTTCGACAATACCTGTAACACCTCAATAGCCTCATTTGACGGCATAAGAATGATTGTTCGAGGACCAAAGGCATACCTTCTCTCTCATAATGACATAACTGCAATAAACCGGGAAAAATATAATGAGCTGTGCCAGGCTGTTGCAAACCTTAAAAAAAAATCTGACCAGCTTGAAAAAAACGCCAAAACTGAAAAGGATAAAGAAAAACTGCATAAAATAAAACTCCGCATAGACTACCTCGATTCACAGAAGCAATACTGTATCGAATGGAAGCAGGTACTCCCCCGGGCTTACTCGATGCTGCTTACAACTGACAAGCTCATCACAGGATGTGAGAATAAGGTCGTTGCCTTGAGTGTTGATGATGGCAAAAAAGTATGGCAACATGAGGTAAATGGAAGCGCCTACTGCCTCGCTGCTGCAGACGGGAGTATTTTTGTTTCCACAGATGAAGGAGTAATTTACTGCTTTGCCAGTGAAAAAAAATGTTCACCATGCATTATAACAGAATCTGAAAACTTAAATACTGCCAATGACAAAAACGTCGACAAAATTGCCGAAAAGATTATAAACACCACCGAGATAGATAAGGGCTACTGTCTCGTTACTGACCTGTATAGTTCAGAGCTTATTAAGGCTCTGGCACAAAAAAGCCAATTAAAAATTATTGCAGTTTCTAATGACAAGGATTTAATTGACTCATGCACAAATTCACTGAATATGGCTGGACTATACGGTAAAGCGGTTGTAATCTTTGCAGAGCCTGACAGACTGCCATTTGCAGATTATCTTTTCAATCTGGCGATTAGCGAAAAGTCCGTTCTGACCGGTGAAAAACCAAAAGTTAAAATTGAACAAATATACAGTAAACTCCGTCCTTGTGGCGGAACTTATTACCATCTGGCAAATGATAACAATAAGCAACTCGAAAACTTTGCTACTGAGGTCGCAGCAAAAATTAAAAAAACAGATAGCAGCTTTTTATTGCTCCGTCCTGCTCTGCCTGATGTCGGACAATGGACACAGCTTTATGCTGATCCAGGCCACACCGCTTGCAGCAGTGACCCTGCTCGCGGTCCGTTTAGAATTCAATGGTTTGGAAAACCAGGTCCGCGAAACATTATCGACCGGCATCACCGTCCCATGTCTTCGCTTTACAGTGACGGGCGGCTGATCGTTCCTGCAGATGAAGCTGTTGTAGCTGTCGATGCCTACAACGGTACCATGCTGTGGAAAAAGAATGTGCCGGGTTCTCGCAGGGTGGCCGCTCTTAAAAATTGCGGGCACATGCTGATAAATGAAAAAAATCTCTATATCGCAACAGGACAAAACTGCTGCGTTTACAATATCAAAGACGCTGGCAAAATTAAAACATTCAAAATACCAGGCGACTCAAATAGCAAAGACTGGGGCTACCTGAACTTTTATGATAATATGCTCATCGGGTCAATACAGAAAAAAAACGCATCCTTCAGCGACCTGGCCTTTTCAAACAGTCCGCTTAACGGTTCAAAACTCATGGAAGGAGACTTCAAGGAGGTCGTTATAAGTCAGAGCATTTTCGCCATCAATACAGACACCGGAAATAACGCATGGTTTCGTGATTTTGGTTCTGTAATGAATAATGCGATAACAGTCCATAAAGGAAAAATTTTCTTCGCACATTCTGCCGACACCCAGCTTAGAAAAGACTCCGATGCCAGGGTTCGAATCGACCATTTCTGTGATAAGGGAATGAAAATCAGCGCCGTCGACATTAACTCCGGCAAAATAATATGGCAAAAGCCCTGCAAATTGCCTTATCAGCATATAATGTTTTTAAACGCCGCAAAGCATGTTCTCCTAATCAGCGGAACATACAACAAAAAAAACTCCCTATACTATGAAATGTTTGCCCTGGACATAGAAAATGGCTCTGAGCTATGGAACAATCAATTCCTCGGTATGAATATCCGAGCAACAGGTCCCAGTCCACTCGACGGAACACATGGAGAACAGTGGCAGCATCCGGTAATAAACAAAAACACAATATACCTCAGGCCCTATGCCTTCGACCTGAGTACAGGACAGAAAATAGACTATATCGCAAGAAGGGGAGGGCATGGATGCGGCGGCTTTACCGCTTCTGCAAATTATCTTTTTGGTAGAGGCGACAATCCCCGTGCGTACCCTCTGGATATAAATCAAACAGAAGGAGATACTCTCACCGCCTGCACAAGACCGGGCTGCTGGCTAAACATCATACCGGCAGGAGGTCTTGTAATGATCCCCGAATCAAGTTCAGGGTGTACATGTGGATACGCACTCCAGACTTCCGTTGTCTTTGCACCCAGTAATAATTAAGAGTACCTACAAACATTCATTTTGCCCGAACCTTACCAATGGTACCTCATGCGCTTGTCAAGCGTCCGTAGGACACTTTTAAATCTGCATTTATCTTCTTTAAAAACAAGGACTTAAGTTTAGTCTGCAAAAATTAGCTTTTCCTTCCTCAAAATGTTATAATTCAAAGGTCGGTTTATAATTTCTATCGTTTTATTAAACTCCAAGTATAGATTATGGCTGTCTTCCTCAAAAAATCGAACTTGTTAATATTAAAGGATTTATGTAAAATAGCTTTTTTGTTTATAATCGC
>CAZAYB010000180.1:1421-6594 GCA_964489215.1 uncultured Pirellulales bacterium | reverse complement strand
ACAGGCTAACTTTTGGTCGCCATTGGTCACTTTTGGCCAGTTTTTAAAAATCGCCCATTTTCACGTAAAACCATACTAATAAACAGCTTATAAAAATTTTGCAGATTTTCTTATATACCAGGTGTCTAATTGAACACCCGTTTCAAACAACTTCTGTCATCAAGCATAACAATGAATTTACTAACTGACCGGCACCTGCTGTAATCAATCTTCAATCAAATAATTTTCCTGCAATGAAAAATAAAAAATAATTCCTCTTTCTACATAAATAACCTTGATTACACGGATGGTTGTATAATACACTTTCAGTTTCCAGATCAGACATTTTATAAACTGTAAATAACAACAGCAATTAACAGGAATTAATATGGCCAGGGAAACGATTGTAATAGCTCAAAATGAATACAATAAAGCAAAGCAAATCTTTGACAGCTGCTCTTTTGCCGAAATTGACTGCGAAGTGTTTGATGAGGATAAATTTGCTGAAAAGGCAGCTCAGACCTCATCCAGAGCCGTAATTCTCGGCGTAGAGAAATATACGGGCCCGCTTTATGATGTTTTAGCAGATAATGCCGATGGGAAAAATGCAATAATTGCCAGATTCGGCGTAGGTCATGACGGCGTGGACAAAACTGTATGCAAATCTAAAAACATTTTAGTGACCAACACCCCCGGAGTACTCGATCAAAGTGTTGCAGAACATGCTGTTTGGCTGATTGGATCGGTTTTAAGGAAAATCCCACAGGTTAGCAGGGAAATGGCAAACGGAAACTTCGCCCAGCAAATCGGTTCGGAACTGAACGGCAAAGTCCTTGCAGTAATAGGTTTTGGGCCAATCGGTCAGAAAGTCGCCAAAATTGCTTCTTTCGGGTTCGGACTAAAGGTATTAGCTGTTGATGTGATACCCGAAGACGAGCTGGCAGAAAAAATAGGATATGAGAAACAGGATTGTATCAATAAATTCGGCATAGCAGATTATCTTACCAATACAGAAGAAGCTTTAAGACAAGCTGATATTGTCAGTTTGCACATCCCGGCAAATGACCGTACGAAACATTATCTTGACAGTAAAAAATTGAAGCTTATGAAAAAGTCATCGATACTGATAAATACCGCAAGAGGAATGGTAGTTGATGAAGTCGCTTTATTTGACGCATTAAAGAATGAAACCATTGCAGGGGCGGGGCTGGATGTTTTTGAAAATGAACCATATATGCCGATTGACAAGAAAAAGGACTTAAGGCAGCTTGACAACGCGGTCCTCACGCCGCACATCGGTTCGAGTACAAAGCAAGCGTGTGACAGAATGGCGACGGCCTGTTTAGACAATATTCAAAACTTTTTTGAAGGCAATTTTTCCGCACTTACGACAGTAAGGTAAATATAAGCGATTATCAGTGCTGCCTTTGAATGTTATCTTTTCTGACTGAGATAACCGCTTTTTCCCATATATCCTTTGGCAGTAATAAGCATTCAGATTCCAGAGAAATAATCTCCGGCTGAGCGATCTTGCTTTTTAGGCCGAGCTTATTGTCAGACACAGGTTTTCGAAAAGCCCAAACCCACAAACTGAGACGGTCAAAGCTGCAGCCATTGGGCAGTTCAAGATAGATATCGTTTTTTCCTTTGAAAAGTTTTGCTTCGAGAAAAAGCCAATTTTCAGGTCCTTCTTTGGTAGCCGCAAAACCAGTATTGGAAGTATTAATATTCATAGATTGAGAATGGCCGTTTAATGTGAGCACATTTTCGGGTGCAGAGGGCTTTGTTTTTTCATCTTCGAGCAGCAGGTAGAGCATGGCATTGTCATAAGGTATGTTCAGCTGAGCGGAAAACTCCAGCTTAACACAGCTATTCTCGGGTTTATCCGGAACAGCACCATTTTTACTCAATTCTTTTTTGGGTTCTTCATACTTTATTATTTCAGCTTTAGTATTTTTTGCCTTTATCTGGATTTGTTCTGCAAACTGAGAGGCGGAAGGGAAATTGTTATTCTCAGCTTCCTTTACAGACAGAACCAGTGTTTCATAAGGTCTGAGAGTGACGGTGAGTTTATCTGCTTTTTTGAGTTTTTCAGCATAGGATCTTTGTTCGGGAAATATAGAAGTCACATCTAAATTGTCACCTCTGCAGCGAATAATAAACTCATAATCCTGCTGCTTAATCCATGGGTTTCGTAAATGAACGAGTCCCTTATTATTGTGCCAGTGGGCATATCCGTATACTTCACGGGGCATTTTTTCATCTCTTTTAAATCTCGGGGTATTGCCCTGTCGCCAGCTTTCGGGGAGCAGTATTTCTGTTTTATTTAGAATCTCACTGTTATTTTTTGCCCATTTCATAAGATCTGCCAGGGTTTTCCATCTTTTGTCATTCATATATTTCGGATTGAAATAAAGAGGTATGAAATTATGTCCTCTCATGACTGCATTTATGCCATCTTCAATAAAAGTTTCATCCGATTGATGGATTATCCCGAAGACCTGCTGTGCCGGTATGGGTATTTTGGAATGAACAGCTCCCTGCAAATTAAAATAATCTCTGGCAGTTGTAAGGCTGTACCGATAGATTGGACTGGGAACTATGCCCCAAGGAGCATCATCGCCATGGGTTCCCAGAACACAGTTTACATAAAAAAGCCACCATGGGCTTGGATTCCAACCAAAGCAGGTTGCTTCAATCCAAATATCAGGTTTGGTTTCTCTGAAAGAGCTGAAAAGCTCAACTGCATTTTTTCCTATGTGCGCGGCAGAAAGTTTTCCTGGAGGATGGCCGTGGCTGGTTTGAGGACAGGTAAGGTTAAGTCCGTCTACTTTTAAATGAGCAATATCGTATAGACGAATATGACGGTTTAACGTTTTTTTAAGTTGAGAAAAATATTTTTTTCCACCCAGGCAAAGAGTTTTGGAATAATATTCATAACCTTGTTCCTTTGCCCATGCTGTGTCCAGGGCGCCATATTCGGTATAATAGGCTGACGGTGAGAACCATACACCTAATTTCGTTCCAGCTTTATCCGCTGCTTTACTTATGTTTTCAAAACCACCTGGAAATCTTTTTTTGTTTATTCCCCATATACTGTTAGGTTCCGACCATCCGAGGTCGATAGCGAAACTGTCGGGCGAAATCGAATAAGGCTGATAAAGTTTTTCTTCAAAGACTTGCAGCAGGCCAAGTATGTCCTTTTGTGAATAAGCCCAGGAAGTAGTCCACCAGCTGTTATAGTTAAAGTGAAGGCTCTTTGGTTCTGGTCTGTTTTGGTGAATATACCTTTTGAACTGTTCGAGTTCTTTACCTGGATTTGTTATGCCGTAAATTATTTTTCTGCTTTGATACCATTGGTCTGGCAAAAGCTCTTCTCCGACTAAATGGCCAATAATTGCAGCCGAGCCACTGGTATGTGTAGAAGCTACAGGATATTCTATCCCGCAGAAATAACCTTTTCCGAAAACGGGGTAACTTTGTACTTCATGTATAGATATACTTTGATTAATTTTTTGCAGGTCAAGCTTTCTTTCATCGAAAACAATCTCTTTGAGTAAGACAGCTTGTTCTCCATGGAGCCTATAACTTATCCACTTTCTTAAAATCTTTTCCTGGTCTGACCATTGCAGGTGCAGCACTATATCTAAGCTGCCGAATTTAATTTTATCCGGGTATTTGATTTTGACATCAATCAACTCACCGGCGAGCAGTTTTTTTTGTGATATCGTTAAATTTTCTGAAAGCACGACCGTCTGTTCATCGAAAATCAATTTTATATTTGTCAAAGGGATTGCAGTTGAGTTTCCGCCGCAGGCGGCTGTTATACTTTCAGATGAAACGGTAAGATTTACTGATTGTTCGGCACAAAGAAGTGCAGGCAATGCAGGAACAATACACAATACCGCAAAAATCAAACGGGGAAATCTATGAATCACTTTTGAGAAGTTATTCATCCTTTAAGACCTTTCTAAAATAATTATATACATCTGTTTTTGAGCCGTCGGGCCGAATAAGCCAAAAACCCCGGAAATCATCCAGGTTCCATGAAGGAATATCCACACCTTTTTCAGGTTCGTTACAGTAAAGCTGCCAGTAGACGATGTAGGGGCATCCCCATTGTAATCCGGTTTCTACAACATTTTTTGTTACGGTCATCATGGCTTCCTGGCCCCACTCGTTTTCAGGAACGCCGTATTCGCCTATAAACACATTTTTATTTCCAAAATATTCACTGTCGAGTGCATTTTCTGCAATATAATCAAGTGCTTGTCCGATTTCCTCTTTTTCGTGTAATCCACCGATAACGGTTGAGTCCCAGGCTGAATAGGATACCAGGTCGAGTTTGACTTTCGGCAAAACGTAATTAACCATATTAAGCTGTCCCTGTTTCATACTTTTGACTACGTTGACCACTTCTCCGCAGTGAAACACCCTTACACCATTGGTGCCGACTTCTTCGCGGGCTTTGTTTACGCCTGCCTGACGTGCAGTGAACCATTTAACGGCATTGTCAAGTACGTGTACCGGCGTTTCGACATCGAATTTATTAGCTTTTTTAAGGTGCCAGTCTGTTTCATGATTGGAGAAAATGAAAGTTTTGCCAGTGTTTTGATATTCAATTAAAAGATACTTTGCCAGCTGGTACATCTGATTTTCAATATCTTTTAGCTGTTTTTGTGTGAAGCCGTCGAGCCAGTAATAATCGGGCATGTCATCGACAGCCATTACCTGGATAATATATGTGGTAAAAGGTTTGTTAAAAAGTTTTTTCCAGTAAGGATGTTTTGCGCACTGGACCAGAGAGTTAAATTCCGGCCATTGAGAATTATAGGGATACATTACAGCAGGTGTTTCAGAGCCGTTGTGAAGCCAGACTTTAATGACTCTTGTTCCCATCTTTAAGAGTTTGTCAGCTCCTTCGTTGAGAAAATCTTCCTGATTAAGATAATATCTTCCCCTTACATGTGTGCTTCCTATGATATCCGGCAAGGATTTTTTGTCTGAATTGGGTTGGCTTTTCTGCTGAGTTTCCAGGCAACCAGTCAATAAAATCATAAATAAAGTAATAACAATTACTGGTAAACCTTCAAATGAAATTAAAGAAACTGAAACGAATAAGAATAAATGTGATGATTTTGTAAAAATTTTACCCCCCTCAGGAGGAGAGGGTACTGAAGATAGGGTTATGGAG
>CAZAYB010000180.1:0-1411 GCA_964489215.1 uncultured Pirellulales bacterium | reverse complement strand
AATAGAATCAGGGATAAACTGACAATAATTATTTTACATACGATAAAATAAGGCGTACGATTTTTATCCATTTCAATCCTTTCTTTAAATTAGCTTTACCAGTTTTGTGCGGTTAGTGCAAAATCCTTTATATCTACTTTGTGGTCGAGATTTATGTCAGCACTTTTGCAGTGGTCCTCAAGGCAGTCATTGCTCAGCCAGTAATCAGCTAAATAAACAATATCTTGAGTTGTAACATCCATGTCTCCATTGAAATCCCCCTTGGATGTATAGATAATACTGTCGTAATATAATGATGAAATATTGCTTACAGCATCCTTGAACTGTGCGTATATTTCCTTGGTGCCATAATTATTATCTACCTGTATTTGTGTGAAATTTGAATAATCCGTCCAGTCTGTCCAGCTGTCGTTAATTTGAAATCTCATTTCACTGACACCACTGCCCTGGTCATTTGCAGTCAGGATTATATTGAGCAAATTATCAAATGTTACAGTATTATCGTAGTTTATGATAATCGAGCCTGTCGGAGCAAAATCATCAAAAAGGTCACGTATGGTATTTTCACATCCACTGTATTCCTGCCAGGGCAGGAAATTATATCGCCATGGATAACTTTTAGGGGGTAAAATATAACCTGTGAAATCCTGGGTGTCTATAGGCATATAAGGCGTTACACCGGGCATAAAAGCATAATATCCGTGAACGTCTTTTACATAATTTGTATAATCTGTAAGCCATTGATTTCTGTTGTTGGGAGTTTCTTTTACAAATGCATTTATCTGGTCTATATCCGCGACACTGGTGTCCAACTGCAAACAAAGCGGCTTACCAGGTAAACCTGCACTTTGTGGAGGGATAGTGTCCCAGCTATCACTTAGTCCATTGGGCCAGGTATAACCTGAGCCAATCCAATTGGCTCCATAAGGAGAAATAACGAAATCCACGTATTCGCAATAGTCAGAAAGATAATACACAATTGTATTTGCTGCAAATGTAACAAAGCGAACTCCCTCAACTTGAGGTGCATACTCAAGTCCATAATTTTTTGCAAACTTCGATATCATTCGAAGTGCCTGTCCTCCATAACCGTTTTGGAATTTATCCTGTCCGAAAGTTTTTTGGGGCTGACCGAGAGCAATCTGATTCATGCCTGAATTTATCATATGCATAGAAAGGTATATATACCATAATAAACCTTCCTGTTTATTGATATTCGGAACACTCTCATCAGGTGCCCAGAAATTAATTCCAGTCCCGAGCATAACATCATAATCAAAGAAATGTGCCTGGTACCGCTGGCCGTTAATCCATTTGACTTCTAAAGGCCTCATCGAAACTGTACGGCCATGTTGAATGAGCCATGTCCAGAATTTGTTTGGAATAGGGGTTTTTTCCACGTTATTTTTTC
>CAZAYB010000179.1:0-6598 GCA_964489215.1 uncultured Pirellulales bacterium | reverse complement strand
CCTGCACTGTCAATAATTCTTTTGGAATTTTCTATGCAGTCACTGACAAGAATCTCGATAACAGCTTTGGCGATTCTTGTACGACGGACAAAGCTGTTGCTGATTTGATCTGCTTTTATCAACTCACCAGCCTCATTGAAAAGCTCTATATCCACAAGGTCAGCATCGTTAACCAGTCCCGACCGAAGCCCATCCTCAAGATCATGACAGTCATAAGCAATACGGTCGGCAACACCTGCAATCTGAGCTTCAAGGGTGCCTCGCTTTTCCGCAAATTCGGCCGTAACGGGCATATCATAAACACTTTCATGTTTAGCAAGGCCTAACCTTGTCTCGTACATCAGGTTTATACCGACCCTGTCAGGATAAGGCTGTTCTATGTGATCTACTATTCTAAGAGATTGGCTGTTATGCTCAAAACCGCCATATTCGCTCATCAGCTCATCCAGATATTTCTCACCAGCGTGACCGAAAGGACTGTGCCCAAGATCGTGAGCCAGGCAAATCGCCTCGGTCAGGTTTTCATTTACCCCCATAACAACCGCTATAGTCCTGCCTATCTGGGCCACCTCGAGTGAATGAGTTAAACGATTACGGTAATTATCATTAACACCAGGTGTAAATACCTGGGTCTTTCCTTCGAGCCTTCGAAAAGCCTCACTGTGAATTATGCGGTCCCGGTCCCTGCAAAAAGCACCCCGATAAGGATGGCTCGGCTCTGTAACCCGTCTGCCCTTACTGTTGGATTCTGTCACCGAAAAACAAGCTGTATGATAAAAAGCCATACTAAACCCGGGGCAGGCCCTCTTTTTGACCTACATCTTTCAAAATATCGTAAAGCTCAGTAAGACCCTGACTAATTACATCAGTATCACCCAAAACACTCATGAAATTTGTATCACCAGTCCAGCGGGGAACTATATGAAAATGCAAATGACCCGGCAAACCTGCCCCGGCACATCTTCCTATATTCAGCCCGACATTAAAACCATGAGGATTCACCGTCTTGCTCAAGGCCAGCTTGCAATCACGAACAAGCTTAACCATCTCAAGCATCTCCCCTTCGTCCATCTCATCCAGATCAGGCACATGCCTAAGTGGCGCAATCAGAAGATGCCCATTGTTATATGGAAAGCGGTTAAATACAACAAAAGCCTTTTCCGTCCGCCATAAAACATAATTTTCAGCATCATTTTCAGGATTGTCACGATAATGACACAAAAAACATTCGTGCTCACTGATAAGGCCTTTTATGTACTTCATTCGCCATGGTGCCCATAAATTTTTTCTTTCCAAAACACATACCCTTTCCCCGTAAAAAGAATTTCACAATTAAAAAACTTGTTTACAGAACTGAAACCCCATTTACGGGATAAAAAAATGAATATTATCTCATCTGTACCTTTTTAACATTTACCCATAAACTTGTCAATAATAAGCCTGAAGCCAAAAAAAAAGCCCGGCATTTCAACTGCCGAGCCTTAATAATTCCAACGAATTTATGCTTACGGGTAATTTTTAGAGGTCCCCTTATTTATTGACCAGGGTAATGTCAATCTTCTGGTCAAACTTGAGCACTGGAACCGAATCGCCGAGAGGCATTAAAAATTGAGCAGTCACGTCCATTTTGTAATTCTGACTGTCACTTACCAGCCTGCCTTTACTTACATCATAAACCGTAACACCTTGTCCCTGAAGACTCTTAAATTTGTAACCTCTTAGAAAACCAAACATACCTTTGAGCCTGAAATTGCCCTCATAAGGGTCCGGAAAAGGCTTGAGCACCTTTGCGTTATTCTCAGAGAGATCATAATCTGCATTTATAGTAGCCATCACACCTTCAGGACCCTGACTGATATCAGCAACAGTAAACTCTCCCCTTTTGACAACTGGTATCGGCATCGGCAAAGGCACCATCTGCTCACCTTCCCATGAATCACCAACACTAATACCGCTTGCCGGATTGGGAACCGCAGCAGGGACACTCCACAACATATGCTGCATAGCTATGAAATCCCATATCATTTCCTCGTCTTTTATTCGGCCCTGTGAACCCTTACTTGAAAGAGCCTTTTGACCAGCCTGCTGGACGACCTTCTCCAGAGAAGAATAGTCGCTTACTGCTCCATTGGCAGCAACTTTGAGCCTGAAAGTCTCACCTGCCAGGCTTTCTGCTGCATCTGAGCTGCTTGTCTTGCCTGTAAAAGCCCCCCTGGTAACATTAAGGCTGTTAATCTTCGCTTCCAAAGTGGTATCACCAAAAAGATCAACCTCTACCGGATTATATGTAACAACAGCCTCAAGCTTTTCTGTTCGTTTTTGAGTCTTTGAATCACCTTTGGCCTTGGGATCTCCCTCCAGATTCAATTCTACCTGACGCTCAGATACCATCCGGTAGGTGATTTGATTTCCCTTAGCAAAATCAACACTTAAAATCGTATCGCCGCCGGTCTTGCGGGCCTGTTCCTGGCAACCGCAGAAAAGCAAAAGTGAAAAAACAGCAAAAACCAATAATATCTTCTTCAATTGAGACTCCTTTCAAATATACACATTCCTTTTAACACATAATTCACTCGACCATTTCAAGCTCGACAGTTTGAGTATAGCCCATAGTTAATGTATCCGGCCCTTTATCACTGTTTTGCTCTTCGGCAGGCTCCATAGCTATATAGGTAGCCTTGAGTTTTTCATTATACTCGACAACATGACCTGTTGTGGCGTTCAATACCAGCTTGCCGGTATAGTCTTCATTTGTATCGAACATTTTCGCAAAAAAGCCCATTCCTTCTCCGCCCAGCTCTGCAGGACCTGCATTTGCATCCATCTTGACTACAGCAAATCTTTCTCCGTCCTTTTCGTTGACAGATTCAACTTTGTAAACCTTCTTGAATTTCTTCTGAGCAAGCATACCCTTGGGTGACTGAACCTCATTAGTCCAGGTATCGCCTTTACTGAAAGTCTTTTTCTCTGACGGAATAGCGGCTATTTGATGCCTTGCCTTAACCCTCTCAGAGCTCATAAGACTTTTAATTATCCTTGATTCCTGTCCGCTCTTCACCGCAGAGATAACCTTTGAAGCGTTTACCAGCTGAACAGACCCTGAAGGCGAAACCTTTATGGTGTAACTCTTGCCTACAGCATTGGCAAGAGCACTGCCGCTGTCAGAGGGGTCAGTACTGTCGAAGTCAACATCAACTCCGTCTTTGCTCATTAATTTATATTTGAGCTCTTTTATCATAATGTCAGCCGTTGCTGTACCATCATCGGCAACGTCATTTATATGCTGGACGAAAGTCATTTCAACATTCGAGCCTGTTTTTTTAACATCCTCCTTACCAGCTGAAGGCTGAATAAATTCAAAGTCCTTTACCATAGATGTTTTGACACGGTACATCTGACTTTGGCCGGGCTCAAATTTCAACGCCAGATCTGCATCAGGACCGCAACCGGCAAACATTGAAATAACAATAACTGAAACTAAAAATAATAGACTTGTGCTTTTTCGAAACATTTTGTTCTCCTGTTAAATCCCTTTTTCATTAATTCCATTTGAGAACTCTGAAAGAATACGTAAACATTGTACCGATTTATTAAAAAACAACAATATTTTTCCATTTTACATAATAATTCAGAGTGCTCAGCTAAAATACACTTCAATTATATCCAATATTCTATCCTTAGCAACATTATTTCCGCCTTTTTGGGACCGAAAATATTTATCCATATCCCAAAATTCGCCTTTTTAAACTTTTTTCCGTTCATAACCTATCATTTGACGCTATAATAATAAAATTCGGCTAATTGCCGATATTTTGTGTAATATTATTCATCAGGAGTACAAAATGAGAAGCGATACAATAAAAAAGGGCTTTCAAAGAGCACCTCACAGGGGTTTGTTAAGAGCCTGCGGTTTAAAAGATAGCGACATGAAAAAACCTTTCATTGCGATAGCAAACAGTTTCTGCGAAGTAGTCCCAGGACATGTACATCTTGACAAAGTTGCAAAAACTGTAAAACAGGCGGTGATTGAAGCCGGCGGAGTGCCTTTCGAATTCAACACTATTGCTGTATGTGACGGCATAGCAATGGGCCATACAGGAATGAAATACTCACTCGCTTCAAGAGAGATCATAGCAGACGCCGTGGAAACCATGCTAAAGGCACATAGTTTCGATGGGGTTATTTGTATTCCCAACTGCGACAAAGTCGTCCCGGGGATGCTGATGGCAGCGATGAGAGTCAACATTCCTTCTGTATTCGTCTCCGGAGGACCAATGGCAGCGGGAAAAACCGATGACGGCAAAACTGTGGACCTTATCAGTATTTTTGAAGGCATAGCCGAGTATAATGCCGGCAAAATTGACGAAGAAAGGCTTCACGAACTTGAATGCGCAGGCTGTCCCGGTCAGGGAAGCTGCTCTGGAATGTTTACAGCAAACAGTATGAACTGCCTGTGTGAGGCAATTGGAATGGCATTGCCGGGCAACGGAACAATACTCGCAGAGGACCCCCAACGACAGAACCTTTATAAAAAAGCCGCCACCGTTATTATGAGCCTTATTGCTTCTGATATTAAACCGCGTGATATTGTAACTGAGGATTCAATTGACAATGCTTTTGTTCTTGATATGGCGATGGGGGGTTCGACTAACACCGTACTGCACTCCCTGGCAATAGCAAATGAGGCCAAAATAGATTACGACCTTAAAAAAATTAACGAGATATCAAAGAAATGCCCAAACATCTGCAAAGTATCTCCATCGAGCGAATGGCATATTCAGGATGTTGACAACGCAGGCGGAATTTCAGCAATATTGAATGAAATCAACAAAGTGACCGGCCTGTTAAAAACAGAAACCCAAACAGTAAGCGGCAAAACGCTCGGCCAGCAGATAGCAGACGCAAAAATAAAAGACAATGAATGCATACACACCATTGAAAACGCTTATTCCAAAACCGGCGGACTTTCAATACTTTTTGGTAATCTCGCCCCGAACGGATGCGTGGTTAAAAGCGCAGGAGTTGCCGATGAAATGCTCAAACATTCCGGACCTGCTGTCATATTTGAATCCCAGGAACAGGCCTGTGACGGAATCTTACAGGGAAAAGTAAAAGAAGGAGACGTCGTTATAATAAGATACGAAGGGCCTAAAGGCGGGCCCGGAATGCAGGAAATGCTCTCACCTACAAGCTATATCATGGGAGCTGGACTCGGCAAATCGGTAGCTCTGATAACCGATGGAAGATTTTCAGGAGGAACAAGAGGTGCCTGTATCGGCCATGTAAGCCCTGAAGCCGCAGTAGGTGGACCCATAGGGTTAATTGAAAATGGTGATATCGTCGAAATAGACATACCAAATGGTAAAATCAATGTAAAACTGACAGAAGATCAGTTAAAGCAACGTAAGCAAAACTGGATCCCTAAAGAACCAAAAATAAAGGAAGGTTATCTAGCAAAATATGCTTCTATGGCAACTTCCGCTGATACCGGAGCGGTATTGAAATGGTAAGATTTAGAATTAAATCCTGAAGCAAATTATTTTTTTTACTGCCTCTTAAACCAGAGGTATCTGGGCATTGAAAGCAGAATAAGTATGAGTCTTGAAAAATGGTACAGTCAGGGTCTTGCCTTCCAATGCCAGGGGTGCGGTAATTGCTGTTCCGGACCGGATGAAGGGTTCGTCTGGATAACCAGACAGGAAATAGAACTGCTGGCAAAAAAACTGAATATGACAATCGGTCAGCTGAGGAAAAAATATCTTCGAAGATATTTTAATCGCGTCTCACTCATAGAACACCCCAAAACCAAAGACTGTATTTTCCTTAAAAGTGAAAACGGTAAAAAGCACTGCACTGTTTATCAAGTCAGACCGAATCAGTGCAGAACCTGGCCTTTCTGGAATTCAAACCTGAAAAGCTCAAACGCATGGAATAACGCCGCTCAGAACTGCCCGGGGATAAACAGAGGAAACCTTTTTTCATTTGAGGAAATTGAAAAAATCAGAAAACAAAAACAATGGCACTTAAAAAATGAAGACCAGCATTAATCACCAGATCGTAAAAAGTGTGCACGGAATTTATCAGTGGCTTTACTGTCAGCTGCCTGTAGATGCGAACTGCTCATGCTGTGGGCAATGCTGTGATTTCGATAAATACGGACACAAACTCTTCATCACCCCGCCGGAGATAATCTATTTCAATCACGGCTTAAAAGAACCTCAAACAAAAATGCCGGACGGTATATGCCCATATATGAAAAATAATAAGTGTACCGTACACCAGCAAAGGTTCGCTTCGTGCAGAATCTTTTTCTGCACGGGAGATACTCAAATACAAAACGCCCTCTCAGAAGCAGCTGTCGAGCAGTTCAAAGCAATCTGCAATCGTTTTGACATACCATATCAATACATGCCGTTAAAAACCGCTCTAAAATACAAACCCCCTGAAATATAGAGTGGCCCTGATAATTGCTTTTGAGCGGCAAAAAACCTCATCATAAGCAAGTGACTAGCAAAAGCGGGCCAATAAGCTAACACTTTCCTGATCTTACCTGCTAAAGGCAATACGATTGGGTGGACGATTATCGAACTGCTATAAC
>CAZAYB010000178.1:0-6628 GCA_964489215.1 uncultured Pirellulales bacterium | reverse complement strand
TAAGGCCTGCAAGAGAGGTTCTAAAATAAAGGGAGAGAATAACGAATATCAAAGCGAATGAAAACATGGTGATAGCCCCCGAGCCTTCTTGAGCTACTAATCTCTCTTGGACACTGTATGCTATGCTCCCTGAGAAATGGGTTTTATACGAGTCCGGGAATTTCTTTTGCAAGGCTGGAAGGAATTCGTTTACTAAGAGCTTTTCGTCGTATGCGGGAGCACCCCTATAATTTAGGATTATGCGAATTATCTTCAGGTCATTTCCGATTTCCGGATGATCATTCTTATTCTGGTCTCAGGGATATGACCGTGGTTCTCCATCTTGATCAGATCCACTGGAGAGTTGAGAGATTCGACATGTTCTACTGCCCTCAACCTTTTTTCCATCCTGTCCACCGCATCCAGGGTTCTGTACTTAAGGACATTATCCGCCTCTACGATAATGCTGAGAGAATCTGATAATCCCTAGAAGCCATCCGCTTGTTCCCTGAGATCCATGACAACTGGATTGTCCGCAGTGTGAAATCCAGATAGTCCATCCTGGTTTTTATCACCATAATGCCTGATGCGGTTATCAGGATGAAAATCGATACTCGGGTTATGGAGGAAGATGAAAACAAATCATTATTGATCCAGAATCAAATGGTTTGCCAAGAAACATTGACAGTTCCTCTTGATTCCGGAGGGCGGCTCCCAAGGTTCGTTATATTCATAAAAGGGATGATGCATTAACCTAAAGCCAGTAGTTGGATGATCGGATACTGTTATTCGTATCTCTCCTCCTTGGTGGGGGCCGCCATACATGCTGGAGAGCCAGGTGGTTCTATGAATGAAAAAGTCGTTTTGGCATATTCAGGTGGATTGGATACCTCTGTGATACTCAGATGGCTTCAGGATGAGGGCTATGATGTCATTGCGTTCATAGCAGATGTCGGTCAGGAAGAGGACTTATCAGAAGCCAAGGCCAAAGCCGAAGCCCTGGGCGCACAAAAGGTCTATGTGGAGGATCTGAAAAAGGAGTTTGTAGACAATTACATATTTCAGGCCCTCAAGGGAAATGCGATTTACGAAGGGAGATATCTACTTGGGACCGCACTTGCCAGGCCACTCATCGCAAAAAAACAGGTCGAAATAGCCAAAAAGGAGAATGCGAGATATGTCTCCCATGGTGCGACAGGCAAAGGGAACGACCAGGTCCGTTTCGAGTTTGCATATTATGCACTTGATCCAAATCTCAGGATAATCTCACCATGGAAGAATCCAGGATTCCTTGAGCGATTCAAAGGACGGCCCGATCTTTTGAGGTATGCGGATGAAAAAGGAATCCCTGTGAAAGCGACAAGCGGTAAGCCTTATAGCGAGGATGACAATCTCATGCATATAAGCCATGAGTCCGGAACCCTGGAGAATCCTGCCAAAGAGGCAGAGGGGGGTATCTATTCCAGGACAAAAAGTCCGATGGATGCTCCTGACAGAGCCACCGAGATAGAGATATCATTCAAGAACGGGCTTCCTATAAAAGTCAGAAATATAAGGGATGGCACAGTCAAGAACGATCCGTTGGAAATTTTTTCATATCTCAACGCGCTTGGTTCGGAAAACGGAATAGGCAGGCTTGATCTTGTCGAGAACAGGTTCATAGGAATAAAATCAAGAGGAATCTATGAAAATCCGGGTGCAGAGATTCTGTGGAAGGCTCATTTGGATCTTGAAGGGCTTGCCATGGATAAGGAAGTGATGCACCTCAGGGATATGCTCTCGCCGAAGTTCTCTGAGCTGATCTATAACGGTTTCTGGTTCAGTCCTGAGATGGATTTCCTGCTTTCTGCGATAAACAAAAGCCAGGAGTTCATTGATGGATGGGTGAGGATGCGTCTCTACAAGGGAAATGCAATGCCTGTTGCCAGGAGCTCCCCGGCGTCGCTTTATGATAAGGACCTTTCAAGCATGGATATTGAAGGAGGTTTTGATCAGCAGGATTCTACAGGATTCATAAAGGTGAATGCGATCAGGCTCAAGGCACACAAGGCCATAGTCAACAAACAGGATCTCGGTTCATATTATTTAATAGAGGAGTGATGTAATGGCGAAGGTCTGGGAAAAGGGACATGACCTGAAAAAAGAGGTGGAGGATTACACGGTCGGAGATGACTATCGGCTTGAGATGCTCCTGCTCCCATATGATATTAGGGTGTCCAAGGCCCACGCCAGGATGCTTTTCTCGGAAGGCTACATCACTGAAGATGAATTGAACAAACTTCTCGGGGCTCTTGACGATATCCTCGATTCCTTTGAAGAAGGAAAATTCAGGATAAAGAAAGAAGAGGAGGATTCTATAGGTGCCATAGAGAGCAGGCTCATATCCATGATAGGTGAGCCTGGAAAAAAGCTCCATACTGCAAGATCAAGAAATGATCAGGCTTTGACTACAATAAGGCTATATATGATCGACAAGCTCAAGGTTATCGCAGATAGAATCGGGAATCTCGAAGAATCCATATGCGCATTCGCGGAAAAGAACCAAGGAGTTCCCATGCCTGGATATACACACATGAGAAAGGCCATGCCTACAACAGTCGATACATTGGCATCAAGCTACAAATGGATTCTTTCGGATGATCTTGTGCTTCTGAAATCCATCCTGGACATATTCGATAAGAACCCTCTCGGAAGTGCTGCAGGGTATGGCCTTCCAATCAAGGCCAACAGGAAGATCACTGCCCGCGAACTTGGTTTTTCGGTGGTTCAGGATAATCCGATATATTGTGCTCACACCAGGGGGAAGTATGAATCGCTGGCATTGCATGTCCTTTTTTCGATCATGCAGAGCCTAAACAGGATAGCATCAGATCTGCTGCTTTTTTCGATGCCTGAATTCGGCTTTTTCAAACTCCCTCCGGATATGTGCACCGGAAGTTCGATCATGCCTCAGAAGATGAATCCTGATGTTTTTGAATTAGTCCGTGCCAATTCACATGTGGTCCGAGGGAATATGCTGACCGTCAATGGGTTAATCCTGAATATCACGACCGGTTATCAGAGGGATTATCAGCTCACCAAAGGTCCTTTGATCGAATCAATGGAAATAACCTGTAAGTCATTGGATATCATATCATCAGTATTTGATGGATTGATAGTGAGAAAAGAGAATCTTGAAATCGCGATGACCGATGAGCTCTATGCTACGGAAAAGGCGTATGAACTGGTGAAGAGGGGGGTCCCATTCAGGGAAGCTTATCGTAGAGTGGCGGAATCTTTCAAATAACGGCTATTTCTTTATCTTCTTCCTGTACTTCAGATATGTAGCATAATCGATATACTTCTTTTTATCGATGTAGTCCCTGGTTGTTGGGACCTTTCCTTTTGTTTCCAGTATTCTGTCTGTAACAATGATGGAGAACGAGTCGCTCCCTGCACCAGATCCAAAAGATGTCATCAGGATTCGTTCGCCTGGTTTTGCTGTATCGAGGACAGCACTTAGACCGAGCATGGCGGCCCCTGAATAGGTATTGCCTATTACGGGGGCCAGGAGACCTGTCTGCACTTTCTCTTTCGGAATTCCCATCTTTTTAGCCATTTGAAGAGGGAATTTCGCATTCGGCTGATGGAATATCACATGATGGAAATCATCAATTTTCATTCCTATTTTCTCAAGAAGTCCATTAGTCGCTTCAGAGACGTGCTTGAAATAGGCAGGGGCTCCAGTGAACCTCCCCCCATGCGAGGGATAATCAGCATGGGGTCTTCTCCAGAAATCAGGAGTGTCTGTCGTAAAGGAATAAGTATCTTCAATAACCGCGAGGGATTCATCATCCGGTCCGGTTATGAATGCCGATCCTCCTGATGCTGCCGAGTATTCCAGCGCATCTCCAGGTCTTCCCTGGGCTGTGTCCGATCCTATGCTCATCCCATAATCAATCATCCCGGATTTGACCATTCCCATAGTCATCTGCAAACCTGCAGTTCCTGCTTTGCATGCGAATTCGAGATCGGCAGCAGTGAGTGAAGGGGTTGCTTCTATCGCCTCTGCAACAATAGTGGCTGTTGGTTTTACTGCATAAGGATGGGATTCGCTTCCAACGTATAAAGCCCCAAGTTTTGAAGAAGGCAGTCCTGCTCTTGCAAGTGCATTACGGGCAGCCTCTACAGCTATGGTAGCCGAATCCTCGTCGATACCGCCCACGGCTTTCTCTTTTATGCCGAGGCCTTTCTCTATTCTTTCAGCTTCCTCACCCCACACGGATGCGATGTCAGAAGTCCTGATCCTGAATGAAGGTACGTATGATCCATAACCAACGATGCCACTCATAATATCTCTCCTTTTCTATTTTCAAAAGGGTAGAGTGTGGAAATGTATTTATAATTGCTTGGAAAAAAGTTCCTATTTGATCAAGGTAGATATCTGTGCTTTATATAGCACTTCAAAAGGCAGGTAGTCATCAGGTAAAAACACATCGACCGATGCATGCGGATTCATGCATCCTGCAGTAGAATGGCCAATAAGAGAGCTGGAGTAAAGAGAGCGATGGTCTTTTTTTGGCGTTATATGCTGGCCGAGTATTAAAAAACCTGACTTCTTTAGATTAGGGGCAAGTCCAATAACTCATTTAATGAATGAAAGTGAACATGAATATATTTAATCTCTCAACAAGGCCCATAAGGAGGATTAGAATACTGGCCTCAGTTCCTAAACTGAGGCATTAGAGCTTAAACACCCAGATCTAAGATTGCAGGGGTTCTGGGGAAAGGCATAAAAAACAAGGAATTTTTTAAATTGATATATTTATATCTATAAATATGGAAGAAAGACTCAGGGTATTCAAAGCACTTTCTGATGGGACTAGATTGAAGATTGTGGAGTTTTTGCTTGAGGGGGAGCAGTGCGTCTGCCGCATCTATCCGCGTGTTAAGCGTTCTCAATCCACCGTTTCCCTGCAGTTGGGCAAGCTGGAAAGCTGGGGGATTGTAAGGCAGAGGCGAGATGGAAAATACATCTACTACTCACTTGCTGGTGATATCACGAGAAAAGTGCTGAATGCATTTGGCGTAAGAGGGAAAAAACATGGAAGAAGAAAAGAAGAGAGGGTTTCTTGAAAAGCTCCTAGAAAAGCTTGACAAGAAGATGGAAAGAGAATCGAAGAAGAAATGCTGCTGCGAGGACAAATATAAATGAGCGATCCAATCCAGCAATTTTCCAAGTGGATAGTCTTTGAAATATTTGGACTTGCCACCGATTCCAAGTTCGGAACTGCATTAGATTTCTTCGTCTACGACAGCATTAAAATCCTGGTGTTGCTGTTCACCATGATTTTTGTGATGGCTTTCGTAAGGAGCTATATATCCAGGGAAAGAATCAAGAAGGTTCTTTCAGGGGAGGTGCTCCTTGTCCCTAATCTGATGGCCTCTCTTTTCGGTGCTGCAACCCCTTTCTGCTCATGTTCTTCAGTTCCTATATTTATCAGTTTTCTGGAGGCAGGAGTGCCCATTGGAACTGCATTCTCATTTCTAGTGACTTCCCCGCTCATCAACGAATATATGGCAGTACTCATGCTGGGATTTTTCGGCTGGGAGGTGGCTGCGACTTACATCATAGCCGGAGTAATTCTTGGTGTCCTCTCGGGCATGGGGATAAGCCGCATGAATATGGAGAGGTATCTATCCAAGGATGTTGCAATGCGAAACAGAACTGCTGAAAAGGAGAAAAAATTCTCTTCTTTTTCAGAGAGGCTTTCTTTTGGGTATTCAGAGGCAAAAAATATCCTCTGCAAGCTATGGCCATGGGTGCTTCTTGGGGTGAGTGTAGGGGCCGTAATTCATGGGTTTATCCCTGAAGAGATGATAAATTCAATTGTCAGCAGCGGAGGCATTTTTGCTGTCCCTATTGCAGTTCTTGCAGGGGTCCCGATTTATGCAAACTGCAGTGCAGTTGTCCCACTTGCAGTCGTTCTATTCCAGAAAGGGGTTCCGTTAGGAACAGCCCTCGCTTTCATGATGGCGACTGCCGCCCTCAGTCTCCCGGAGGCTATCATACTAAGGCGGGCAATGAAACTGCAATTGCTTACTCTATTCTTCGCGGTAGTGACTGTAGGAATAGTGCTGACTGGCTATTTGTTCAACTTTCTTTTTTCGTAGGCGGATACATCCACAAAACTACAATTTCCTACTCGGGTTTCACTATTAGGCAACCTGGAGATTCAAACCTTTTCTTGAATTCTTAAAACGTGTGTTGTCCTGATTTAACTTCCTCTCGTTGATTGAAGTTCATGTTTTTCTTTTTCACTTGACTTCGCCAGATTAAAATAAAGAAGGTTGTCTGGGCTTTGCGTCAAAACCAAATCTGAAGAAAAAAAGTAACTAACTTGCTCATTCTTTGCAAATCAGCAGATATGCTTTCCTTCCGATATATCTTCTTGGACAATCAACCTTGGCACTAGTGCCAAATCTTGTGACATTCTTCTCAATAAAACCATCTATCTCATCTGTAAATTTCAGATTTCCCTTTTTTAGTTCAATAACTCTCATAGATATATTTATATATCTAAAGATTAATAAATGTTTCCTTTCAATTATTGACATGTGGTATCCTGATTTAACTTCCTCTCGTTGATTTTGTTTCATAGTTCCACCT
>CAZAYB010000177.1:0-6662 GCA_964489215.1 uncultured Pirellulales bacterium | reverse complement strand
TTTCTCCTAATAACTTTACCTTTAGTTATAAAATTCAAGGTTTGCAGAAACTACGATGTTCCCGCAGACTCTTATTCGACTTTTTTGTTAGACAAAATAACTTCAAACGCTTAAAATAATTGTTTTAATCCTTAAAATCGGTATAATTACCGGTCAATTATCAGCAGGGCTTACCCCTTAATGTCCGATAATGAAAACACTGGTAAATACAGTGCCAAAACAACTGTCAGTACGATCCCCCCTACCACAGCGATTAGCAATGGTTCCAGAAGCGTTGTCAATAAACTCACTGCGTCATCAACCATCTTTTCATAATGATTGCTTATCTTTTCCATAACCTCAGGAAGCGAGCCGCTCTCTTCTCCAACCTGTGTCATCTTTATCGTTAAACGCGGATAAAAATTCGACGCCTCCATTGCCTGTGATATGCTTGCACCTGCCACTATTTCCTCACGAGTTTTGGCTATAGCCTCTGTAATGACATCGTTTTTCGTCATACGCTCAAGAATGTCAAATGCGTTAAGTATAGAAACGCCGGACTGCAAAAGTACTGCCAAAGTCTTGGTAAACATTGCCATAAAACCCTGAGTGATTATCTTGCCTATTACAGGTATCTTCAAAATAAGCTTGCTGAAAAACCTGTGTCCCTTAACGCTCCTGTTAAACGCCACAAGGGAAACAGTTATAAGAACTGTTATCAAAAAACCAGGCATCAAATTTGCAACTAAAGTCTGATAAAATGCCATAAATGCACGAGTAAACGCAGGAAGCTCCCCGTCTATCTGTTTGAATATCTCCTGAAATCGCGGTATGATAAATGTCATTAACGCCGCTATTATCAAACAGACAAAACCTATTACGAAAAGAGGATATGCCATAGCCCCGCGGAGCTTTCTCTTTAATTTGTCCCTGTTCTCAAAATATACTGCCAGCCTTTGGAGCGTTTCCGATAAAATACCTCCCTGTTCACCTGCCGCTATCATTGCTGAAAACATGGTCCCGAATATCTTGGGATATTTGTCAACTGTATCGAGAATGGGAAGACCTTTTCTTATATTCTGGGCCATCTCACAAAGAACATCACTGAATACAGCGTTATCAGTATCTTCGGAAATAATTTCCATCGCATCTGTTATCGGAACACCGCCTTCTATCATTGTGCTCAGCTGCCAGCAAAATGATGACAAATCAGAAGATTTAACATGCCTTTTTCTGCCGCCTTTCTTAGCCGTTTTGACTCCCTGTTGTCTTTTAGGCATCTTTACAATATTGACAGAAACCGGCGTCAAAGCCTTTTCTCGTAGTTTCAGCAAAACATCTTCTTCACTAACCGCCTGAATAAAACCCTCTTTTTTTCCGCCGCTGCTGTCCCAGGCTATAAATTTGAAATTGCTCATTTCAATCTCCGATCACTATTAAAAAATGCTGAAACTAAATTCAGTGTTAAATATCCATCTCAATATAATTATTACTGATGATTACAAAACAAAACTATACCTCTTCAGCAAAAGTAATTGCCAGAACTTCTTCAGGTGTCGTAAAACCCTGCTTGACTCTGGTTATACCGCTTTCCAAAAGGCCGCCATAGCCTCTCTCCCGGGCCATGGAACGTATTTCAGATTCAGAAGAACCTTCTACAATCCTTTTACGTATCTCATTGTCTATCAGAAGAAACTCAAATATCGGCATCCTGCCCTTAAAACCGGTATCCTGGCAATTCTGACACCCCTTGCCGCGATAAAAAGTATTCTCTTTAATATCCTTGTCACTGAGCCTGAGCTTTTTAATTATCTCATCACTAAACTCAGTTGGTTCCTTGCATTTGTCGCATATCTTCCTCACAAGACGCTGAGCTATTATAAGATTAAGCGACGATGAAAGCAGATAAGGCTCAAGTCCCATATATGTAAGCCTGCTTATAGCACTTGGTGCATCGTTGGTATGGAATGTGCTCAAAACAAGATGCCCCGTTAAAGATGCCTTAATAGCTATCTCCATTGTTTCCTTGTCCCTGATCTCACCTATAAGAATTATATCAGGGTCCTGCCTCAAAATCGCCCGCAGACATATCGCAAAATCAAGGTCGATTTCCGGCTTAATCTGAATCTGATTTATCCCGTCCATCCGATACTCAACAGGATCCTCAACCGTCGTAATATTTTTCCTTGGATCCTTAAGATAGTTAAGCGCCGAATAAAGGGTTGTACTTTTACCGCTGCCCGTTGGGCCGGTTACTATTACTATTCCGTGAGGCTGTTCAAGTGTGAGCTTTAACTTGACAAGAAGATCTTCTTCAAGCCCGATTACATCCAGATCGTGACTTACCGCGGTTTTATCAAGAATACGCATTACTATCTTCTCGCCGTATATCGCTGGTATCGATGATACACGAACATCTATTTCCCTGCCGGGAGCACGAATCTTGAATCGTCCGTCCTGAGGAAGCCTGCGTTCAGCAATGTCCATGTCGGAAAGTATTTTGAGCCTGGCTATGATGGCCGCCTGCATCTTGCGCGGAGGCGGAACCATATTTACAAGAACACCGTCAACACGCATACGAACCGACATGTTCTTTTCCTGCGGCTCGACATGTATATCACTTGCTCGTTTTTTAACTGCCTGGCTTAGAAGAAGATCAACAAATCTTATAACAGGAGCCTCAGCAGCATCAGACTCCTTGCTGATATCAGCAACATCATCTTCTTCCTGGATAATATCTTCCTCGGTGCTGATCTCAACATCTACAAGCTCTTTTAACTTCTTTTCCTCAAGATCACCGCCGTGATAGATAAGCTCGATCGCTCGTGTAATATCATTCGGCGGAGCAAGAACAGGCTTCACCTGGCATTTCAGCTTAAGGGCAACGGTATCGGTAGCGATAATATTCAATGGATCCGACATCGCCAGTAAAACTTCATCACCGTCACGCGAAAGAGCCACAACATTGAAACGCTTGGCAATATTTTCAGGTATCTCCCTGGCCATTTCCAGATCAATATTGCTTATATCCTCAAGGCTGTAACAGTCGATATTCAGAAAACCTGAAAGCGAGCGGGTTATATCCTCCTGGCTGAGAATATTAAGCTTGCACAAACAGTCACCAAGCCTGCCGCCTATCTTAGCCTGTTCGTTAAGACCCTGGCAAAGCTGGTCATGAGTAATAACTCCCTGACTGACAAGCCAATCACCAAATCGGGTAGTATTCTCTGTTTTATGTTCGCTTTCAGTTATCAACTTATGCACCTGAAAAAAAGTTGAATTTAGTCATCTGTAAAATCGATAACGATAGAGCCGTCATCATCTTTTTTAACCTTAGCTTTTGCACTGTCCTGATTGTCATTATCATCATCCAGGAACATTACAAGATCATCATCTTTGTCAGCCGGGCTTTGTTCCTGCGTTTCAGTTTTCTCCGATAACCTGCTGCCATCACCGTTTAAAACCGGGTTAAGGTCCACAACACGTTCTGAATCTTTACTATCAAGACGTTTAGATTCGAAAAATGAAGGCAGATATCTCGAGACTACTTCACTAAGCTTCTTTTTGTTAACTGGTTTGATTATGGTACTGTCAAAATTTTCCACTGCTTTTCTGTCGTCGTGCTCCGACAATACCTTTGCTGTCAGAGCGATTATCGGCACACTGTACCCCTTTTCACGCAATGCGCATGCAGCCTCAAAACCATTCATCCTCGGCATATATATATCCATCAGGATAAGGTCGCAGTTGCACCCGTCTATTTTTTCAAGAGCATCAAGTCCGTCTTCAGCGGTTGTAACTTCAAGCCCGATTATTCCAAGCATCGAGCTTATGACTTCACGGTTGGAAGGATCATCTTCAACGAGCAGAACATGGCCTGAGCATTTGGGACTTTCAACAGAAGCATTATTTTCTGTTTTTTCGGCGGAGTTTTTAGCCGCCGGATCATAATTATACTCAAGCAGAGGAGTCTCTGTCCCAATAGTACAGTTGGCAGGTATCCAGAGGCTGAAAACTGTTCCTTTATTGGATTTGCTCGATAACGCAAGTTCACCGCCGAGAATTTTCGCCAAACGCCACGCAAGAGACAAACCAAGTCCCGGACGAGTTACTCCCATATCATTGCGAACCTGAACAAATGATTCAAAAACCGTGCTTTGCTTAAAAAAGTCAATACCGGCACCGGTATCTTTGACCTCGAAGACTATACTGGGGCCTTCTGCACTGAAAACCATCGAGACATTTACACTAACACTTCCTTTATCTGTATATTCTATACCGTTGGAAACAAGGGCCCATAATATCTGGCTTAAAATCGTCATGTCGGTTGATATCGTTCGGGGCAGTTCGGTCAGTTGCTTTATTTCAAATTTAAGCCCTTTCTTCTCTGCCGCTGGTTCACTAAGCGAATAAAGCTCATCAAGTATACGGGTAAGCGAAAACGTCTGATAATCAGGTTTGATTTTGTTATTTTCCAGCCTGCTGAGAAGTAAGGTATCCTCAACAAGACGTACAAGGCTGTTGCTGGTTTGATTTATCTCATGCACATAATCTTCCTGGGATTCTGTCAGAGAATCGCTTTCAAGCAGCTCACTAAAGCCGATAATTGCGTTAAGCATAGACCTGGCCTTGAAAGTAAGATCCTTGAGCAATTGGCTTTCATACTCTCGGCCCTGCGGTTTCTGGGAAAGATTATTTTGTTCGCTGTTTTGGACTAAGCCGTCTTCCATGGAACTTTCTGCCTTTTTTGAAGTTATTGCCGTTTCATTATCGTTAATTGTTTTATCTGATTTTGACATTTAGCTCCTCATGCAAATCCTGCCCTGTCCTGAAACTAATACAAATGTTTCGACAAAAAAAACCGGCAAATTAACTTCAAAACTCAATGTCCGCCTAAAACAACTTCCGGATAAGCAGGCAGGAAAAATTATCGAAATGAAAAAAGATTCGTAAAATCTTGTATTGTAGTCTTTTGGCTCTAATGCGCAAAAAAATACTGACAGATGGGCCTTGAAACCCACCTGCCAGTGTCCGAAAAACCGTGAAGAATATGATGGCTGTTCTACATTTTAATATCGTATATTTTGTTAAAAATTGTTACTTCTAATAAAGAAACTTACCTTCTAATTCAGCATTTCAGTGTTAATAATGCCGATTTTAAGCTCTTAAAAAAGATATTTTTTTTAAAAAAACGATTGCTTAAAACAAATATTCGTTCGTGATCTGCTCTGCCGCCCCCGGCAACACCCCGACAAGCCAGGCAATATCAACTATAGTAATACGTGTCCTGAATTGGTTCATTTTATTTATAGTTTCGATTGCAAGCTCTTTGGAACATCCAATATCTCCGACCGTATCAGCTCCGTTAGCTTCTCTAAGCCAGTTTTTAACTGTTATGGCAGGTGTGACCGATTTACTCAAAAGCTCACGAAAAGCGTCCCATTTACCTGCTTCACGCAATATTTCCCCCGCTTTCTCTGCAAGAGGAAGTTTCGCTGAATACTGCTGCTCTACAGCAGCGATAAGCTTCTCGTTTTTCCAGTAATCCTGGTCAATATCGGGCTCAAAACTGACAAAAGATGGATTTTCAATGCCCAAAACCTTCTCATAAAGTGCTGCCGAGATGATTACCCCAAGCCCAACCTGCCTGCCGTGCAGGTCATGCTCCATATCTCTGTTGGCACTGTACATATCCAGACTGTGGCTGAACAGATGCTCCGCTCCCGAAGCAGGCGCACTTGTGCCGACCATCGTCATAGCCGCACCGGTAAAGAAAAGAGCCTCAAAAAGAGCCTTGATTGCTGAACCCTCACATTGTGCTATTAGCTCCGGATTTGAAAGATAGCCCGGCTCAAGATCATTTATTATCGAAGCGCAGAAAGGGCAGTAATATTCGTCAAAAAGAAAATTATTCAGCTGCCAGTCTGCTGTACTGAATGGCTTGGCTATCGTATCACCAAACCCCGCAGATGTCATTTCACGCGGCGCATTTTCTATTATTTCAGGCTCTGCGAAAACCGCCAAAGGCCCCCTCGCCCTGTGGACAACCTTTAACCCGTTTATTTTAGCAGCAACGTTCGCTGCCGAATAACCGTTCATGCTCGCAGCTGTTGCAAAAACTATATAAGGCAGTCCAAGATCGAACGAAGACCACTTGCAAAGATCGTTTATAACTCCAGAACCTGCCGCAATAATCAAAAAAGGCTTTGAATCAATGGATAATATCTGCTTTTTGAGCCATTCTACCGTCGCATCATCGCAAACACACCAGCCGGTTTTGCTCTCTGTGTCAGGTACAATTATTTGTTCAGCCTCAACCTGCAAACCTTCAATGGCACTTGCGGTTTTCGACCCAGCTATTGCATTGGTGCGTTTATCCGATACTACCACCACCGAACCCGATTTATCCAGCTGCCCCATTGACCCAACAAATGATACAAGCCGATCTAAAGCATCTGTCTCATAAACGAGTTTACGGGTATTGACAAAATGAGTTTTGCCGCATTGGCATTGGTAAGGTCTGTTCAATAATTCATAAGGATTCATTTTTTTCCCTTAAAAAAGCTTAAACTTATGGGTACCAGAAAATTAAATTTGCCCGTAAATAAACCAAAAATCAAGTTAAATTTCACAATTCTCCAGTCAGGCTGTAATAATTGCTTTTGTTCGGACCGGTCGTATTA
>CAZAYB010000176.1:0-6680 GCA_964489215.1 uncultured Pirellulales bacterium | reverse complement strand
TTCCCCAGTCACCGGATTTTTCACCGATATAAAGATGCGCCTCATCCGCCACCTGGAATTCTTTGCCGTCATCAAAGTAGATTAGTTCTAATTTGCTCTCGAAGTGAGTTACTGTAGAGCCGTCGCCAAATACAATATTACTCTTGATATGATAGCTGCCGGCTCCACACTTGTCCATTACAGTGGTTATAGGTTCAGAGCCGTCTATTGTCCCTGTCCCGTTATTGGTGCTCGTTACTGTACCGTTGTCATAATCCCACACATCCTCCCACGTATACGGAGTACCGCTCGTACCGCCTGTTATGGTAAGCGTATCTGTCCCGCTGTCGTAACTTAATGCTAAAGCCATAATTTACCCACCTCCTTAAATCTCTTCTGACCATACACCGACCTTGGCAACGGTCATCCAGTCTCCGTTCTCATCCGCCGCCAGCGTTATCGATTCTCCGATAGCATCGGCCCATTTATACTTGTCCGCTGTGTAACCGCTGTCGTCCCTTATGGCAGCTGTACCCGGGTCTATACGCAGCTGATAATTAGCCTGCACACAGAACGTAAACTTCGTACCCTCATCGGCAGACCCAGGCAATGTCAGCTTAACCGCTCCTGTCGCACCGAGGTTGCTGTGGATACTGCCGCTTTCGCCCTGGGTAAGGGTATCATCAACCGTGTGAGATTCTACCGTTATCCCTGCCGAAGAACCTGAACTGCCCCCCGGCAACGCTATACTGTGATGGTCGCGCGCATCGACAAGCGACGTTATCTCACCTGACTCTGTAGTAACATCAGCAAGACGGACATGAACCCCGCCTGCCATGCTCGGCCATGAACTGTACTCGTCTGTTACCAGACTGCCCGATGAGTCAAGATAAACGTAAATATGCGCCTTGTCATCTGCAAGCGTATTCATAGATGAACCCGCGTAACTTACCAGCGTATCACCATCCCAGAACTTGCCGCTCTTGACACCGATGTTAAGACCGCCCTGGTCAAAAACTCGTAAATCATTGCCCCGCTTGGTCGCCAGCAAAAGCCGGTACAAAAGCTTGCGAAACTGAAGATAATAAGGAGCCGTTCCCGTTGCGATATACTCAACACCAGTCTCCTCTTCTGCTAAAATATTAAGCAGGTCATTGTCCGATGGATATACTTCACTCATTTTGTTCTCCCAAATCTAAACCATGTTAATAATTGAATACCAACTGATCGGCTTCATCAAAACCGCTCAACCTAAGCTCGCCTTTGTTATACTTTCTGCCGATTATACGTACACTGTCATTTACACCAGCAGCTGCAATAAGCCCTGCACCGTCAACCGTCCGCAAACCAAAAACATAATCTGCGTCACTTAACGGTTCACTTTCCCATCTGCCCGCATACGACCCGAACCCGAAATCACCAAGCCCGAACACACCTGCCCCAAAACCTGCACAAGCCTGACTGTCGTAACCGAAATCCCCCATCCCGAACATGCTCATACCGAACCCGCACTTGTCCTGCCAGCTGTCAAAGCCGTAAATATCACGGTAATTAACCCTGCTGCCGTAATCGACCTCTCCGCCGCCTTCATCGCTGAAAACCTCAACCTCGCTGTCAATACCAAGACCCATAACCTTCGCCCATAACAGCCTGACCCTGCCGCTGCCGATATCATCACCGTCAATGTCATTGATGTTAAGCTCATCAGTCTCTACCGCCCAAACGCTCACCCTCACAGGCTCATCGACTCCGAAACCAACTCCAATTACTGCCTGCCTCTGCTCACCGTCTAAAATAACTGCTGAGGTTTTGCCGTTTACAAAAATCACATGCCCCTTGTCATCATGCACCGACTCCCACCGCACAACAAGCGATGAACCGTCTTTATTGCCGCCCCTGTCAAAACCAGCTCCGCAGCTGGGCATAAAAACTCTGACATTACTTATACCTTCTCTGTAAAGTTTCATTTTTCTATCCCAATTCAGTAAATTCTATTTCAACTTCCCTCACGAACCCCTGACCGCTGAAACTCTCACTGTTTACCCACACCCGGTCGGCCCTTAGCCTTTCAAACATCGATAACCCGTCAATCCTGACCCAGTGTTCATCACCGTCAGAGATTCCTGCAATGACTCCGTAAATATTATCAGCACGCTTCCTGCTGAATGCCCGTATCTCAACTGTAAGGTTAATCTTTCGTGTCCTCTGGCCGCAGTCTACACTTACCGCACCGTCACTGCCGTATGCCTGTTTCTGGTCATACTCACGCTCCCAGCTGCCGATAGCCGCACCTTTAAAAATCGCCTCGGCATCGTTGTCGAACAAAACTTTCCTTATCATATAAGCCTCACTTTCTTAATCCCTGACCAACCGTAAACTGCCCCCGATTACCGTAAACTCCGCCTTACCGTCATCACCGCTGTCAATGCTTACCCTGCATCTTTCCCTGCCCTTTTCAAACAGCCGTCTGTAATAAACGCTCTTTTTCGAAAACCCGTCCCTGTCACCGCCGCTGCCAAGCGATGCATAAGCCATCGAGATAACACCGAACGTCGAAACCTGCCTTAACACCTCCGCGTCCAGTATGTCCTCAACCCCGTACTTGCTGGTACTGTTGCCAGGCCGAAGACCGAAAAACTCCGTAAGCTCAAACATCACCGCCCAACACTGAGGCCTGTAGCTGCACAAACGGTAATAAACATCCGAATTATCAGCAGGACTCACAGGCTCAAAATCACTGCCTGCCCTTACCGTACTGACCGCCAGCTCGGTTTCACTGTTGACTGATACTATCTCGTATGCGTTGTCAATTGACCCGTCACTGCTGCGAAGATAAATAACATCCCCGGAACTTATACCCTTGCTTATGAAATTCTCACCGCTGATGGTAAAAGCACCTGAACAAAGCTGACCGCCCTGACCTTCGCAAATAACCTGACCATTAAAGTGAAGGTCTCCGAAAAGAACAGGCTCATACTTCAAAATATCCGAATCATCTGAAAATAACGACATAATCGTCTCCTTAAAAAAAATCTGAAATGTTACGTAAAAGCCCCGACGACAGAACCTTGGCCCTGCCGCCGGGGCTTGCACGAAAAACGCGCAAACCCATACAAAACTAACTGCCGTTAAGACCTCTGATTACGCCGTGAGCCGCTTCGTTTTTAAGCTCAAGGGTATACTCGCCTATCAGCTCGCCGCACTCATAGTCGCCGCTGCTGGCCAAAGGCTTGAAATGAAAACTCCTGCCCGCAAGAGGAAGAACATTTATCCTCGTCGAATCCAGCATGAGAACCGCATCATGAGGAACCCACCGGGAGGTTACTATCCTGCACCTGCCGAAGTCGCTTTCATAAATCGAAACCAGGTCACGATAGATACTGTCTTCTGGCCCGAAAGAACGAACATCACTAAGGAATGTATTTATCAGACGCTTCTGATAACCTCCGACAACTATCAGGTCCACATTACCGCTGCTGCTTTCCCATATACTGCGAAGAACATGATTGATCATCTCCTCGCTGAGGTCAAGACCGGTCGGAAATCCAGCATCCCCGGTCTCGAAAAGATTGGTACTGATATGATGAAGTATACCTTTCATACTCCTGCGTACCGTACTGCTGCCCTGTGGGTTAGTACCTGCCTGACCGCCGTTGATAACAGTGTTCTCCAGATCGCGGACCAGCTCTCTCAAACGTTCCTGTTTCTGATAATCCATCTCGTCAGACAGACCAAGCTGTCTTGCCGCAAGGTCACTGCCGCTTACTTCTACCGCTGCTGTAAATATCTGGGTATAGTTGCCCTTGCGAACTCGGTTCTTAAACCTGGCACTGGGCTTGTCATCGCCCTCAAGAGCTGCGTTACCGAGAATATTGATAACGTCTTCGTCTGCGATATCCTCTGCGTCTGTGCCTGCATAACCTCTTACAACCGTCAGAGTATCTGTACTGATGCCCGTTACCAGCATAAGCTCCTTGGAACCTTCAACCTGTATCTGATCGCCAACACGGAACCTGTCCCCGTTAGCCACATCAAAAGACGTATCCGCGTCCGGGTCGCTTATCGAACTGTCGCTTACTGAATCCTTGTTCGGGAAAAGAGAGTCTTCAAGCCACTCATGATGAGTACTGAAAGCTGCCCTCATCGGATCGCCCAGAATATCCAGAAGCGGAGTCTCATAAGGAGAGATTATCCCTATAAGATCTGATACATCTTCCGCTAATTCCGGCAGGGTAGAACCCGCCGAATATGTTGCCTTACCTGTAAATGCCATTTCAAATTCTCCAAAAAATTAACCATGAATAAAACTTCTGCGAACCTTCATATATTCATGAAGGTCAACCCTGCTGCCGCTCGCTGATGCACGCCGAGCGGCTCTTTCCAGCGGGCCCTGCCCGATGGTCTCCCTGCCTTTCGCACTTGCGGTTAAACCGGCCGCTGCCGATGAACTTGATCGGTCAAACAGATACCCCTTCTCTTTGCGAAGATCGCTTACTACCTCTTTAATGTCCTTCTCATCACCGGCAGCAAGACGCTCCCTGGCCATCAGAATTCCTGCCTCGACATCACGAACACCTGCTCCGGTAAGACATGCAGTAAGCTCATTATCCAGCTGAACCTCGCTAAGGCTCTCATTTAACTTCTTATTCTCACTGCTTATCTGTTCCACTTTCCTGTTAAGGGATTCAAGCTGCTTCTCGGCTTCCTGGGCACGCTTGCGGTACTTGATACTCTCTGTAACCGGTACCAGCTTTTCATCATTCAAATCGCTTGAGTTTTCAACGCTTTCAATATCACTGTCCTTCATTGGCTTCTCCTGTAAATAAAATGTTACTGTAATTGCGTTAACATGCTGACAAAACTTACTGCAAATAAACAAAACTAAACCTGGTAACCAAGCTCACCAAAAACCTGCTCACGAGGCAATCCCATTTCAAGCTTCAGCTCCGCTTCCTTGAGCTTTTCCAGAGAATCTTCAGGCAGTGGATTCGGAAACAATACATCAACCTGCCTGTCTATATCCTCACTTGCATAAACCCCAGCCCGGTCAAGTGCGTGAAGTATCAAACCGGATATCTTCTTGATACCCTCCCCGTACGTGTACTGCTTTCGGCTGGTCTTGGCAAGCATACCCATAAATGTCATCTTAAGTGCAACTGCACTTGTAAGATTGCCGACCTTGTTCTTTAACACTCCCGCAACTACCGGAGTAACTCCGCTTACCTTATCCATCGCCTCACGTATCTCGGCAATGTGCATATCCTCGCTGGGAACAGAACTGTCGCCCCCGAACTCCTCGATACTGGCATCCGGATTGTCGGTACTCCACATCCTCCCCGGCGAAATCGGCTTATCTGAAAATCCCTCAAGACCCTTGGCAAGATACATCTTAAACGCCTGAAAAGTTACCCTGCTCGCCCGGTCGCTCAATCGGGTATTAAGCTCATCCTGTAAACTTATCAGCTGTTCAACATCACTTATGCCCTCGTAGTAATAAGGCTGAGCAACATTTTGAATATGCACAACAGGAACAACTCCAAGATGATTGACGCCCTCTGCTGACAGCTTGCGGTTCTCATAACGCTGAAAGTAATCGGAACCGATTATCTCGGTTACCTCTGCCTTTTCCCTGCGCTTGCCGTTCTTGCCGGAACCAAGAAGCTTAGAAAGAAAATTGCCCTCAAAACTTACATCGTTCTTGCTCTTGTAATAATGCTGAGCGTAATACCTTATCGTGCGGTAATCATCTTCTTCCAGAATAGGCAGTGCCCTGGGAGCCTCTATCAGTTCCAGACCTATACCTGAGGCCAGGCGGAAAACGTGATTTAAGGAGTGAGTTTTTGAAGTGACTTGCTTTGTACTGCTGTTTGTAGAGGTGTGAATGTTGAAATGATCGTTAAGTTCCCTCCCCGGCCGTAATATGCAGTCAACAAAACCGTAAACGCTCCCCAGCACCGCCATATCCTGAAAGAATCCAACAGCACCGTTACTCTTGAACACAGCATTTAATATCTCATCGATTTCTCTGCGTTTCTGAGCATCCGGTGAATTACTCTTTATCCTGACCCCCTTACCAAAAAGAAAGTCAACCATGGCATTTATTCGCCATGAAATATCATTCTCGATAACAACCTCCTTGCGCTGTATGTCGTCTGCCGCGCGGGAGTAATTAACATCACCGCCATCCGAATAAACAACACCGGTTATCCTCGGTGGAAGTCCGTACTCCTGAGACTGAACATAACCCTTGCTGGTCTCGCTGAACCTGCCGCTAAGCGCATGCTCGGTACTAATCTCAAATGTTTGGTTTTGATAATAGTTCCACATCTTGTTGAAGTGCCTGCTGGTATTTAGCCACTGCTCTTCGATGAGCCATTCAACAAAATCTTCCGTCAGTTCCTTGTCTTTGAATTTTCTTAAATCGAAACCCATTTGCATATCCCTGCCTTTAGAAACAATAAAATTTTTTAAACTTCACGTTTATGTATTGAACTTTGGAAAAATTCCGAAATGACCAAAAAAAATTACTCAATTCAGCGTATCTGACTTTGAGATAAGAAGATAAAAAAACACCCCGAAAAATTCTGGCAAGATAGTGCAAAACCAGATTGTCACAGACTTACTTGATTGGCACCTCAAAACAAATAACTGATCTATCCGGACAGAAAAGTTTGAAATGCGCATAAAAAAACCGCTGCGAT
>CAZAYB010000175.1:2331-6727 GCA_964489215.1 uncultured Pirellulales bacterium | reverse complement strand
CCTTAACAGAGAAAAAACAAGAATAACTTCACCCGCAACAGAAAATGTCATATTCTTTGAAGGGTGGGTAAAACAAAAGAATTATCAGAAACTGGAAACTATTGTAGCGGACTTTGCTGCTTCATCAGTAAGCATAATTGACATACATGAAGAGGAAAGAATACCTGTTGAAATAGATAACAACAAAGCTGCAAGACCGTTTGAGTTTATAACAAGGCTCTACGGAATGCCGGACCCGGTAAACGTAGACCCAACACCGTTTCTGGCACCGTTTTTCGCTCTGTTTTTCGGTATCTGCATAACTGACGTCGGATACGGCCTGATCATGGCTGCCATAATATGGTGGATAATGAAAAAGTTGCAGGGCAACAAAATGGCATTCAGAATGTTCATGATATGCTCGATAACTTCAATTATCGCAGGAGCACTTACCGGCGGATGGCTCGGAGATACAATACAAACTCTGATCCCAAAAGATACCGCTGTTTACACTGTACTTTCAGCAGTAAGAGAAAAACTTATGCTCTTCGATCCTATGAAACAGCCTCTGACCTTTTTCGCTGTATCATTATCACTTGGGTACATCCAGGTACTCTATGGCCTGTTCATTGCCTTTTTCCATAATATCTCAAGAAAAGATTACATCGCTGCAGTATGCGACCAGCTCTCATGGATAATATTTTTGAATAGCCTGATAATATTCGGAGTAGCAAAAGGAGGGTTAATACCCGCTGCTCTCGCCGCAGTTTTTGGAACCATCGCTATAGTAAATGCACTGGTGATATTGCTTTTCAGCCAAAGAGAAGGAAGCTGGGGAGCAAGAATCGGTATGGGAGCATTTGAACTGTTCGGAACTGTATTCTACTTCGGTGATGTACTAAGCTATGCAAGACTGATGGCATTGGGAATGGTTACTGGCGGGCTCGGAATGGCTTTTAACGTGCTGGTAAAACTGGCAATGGACATCCCAGTACCGGTACTCGGATACGTCCTCGGAGCTGTGGTATTTGTATTCGGACATTTATTTAACCTTGCAATGTCCGTATTAAGCGCGTTTGTACATACTTTAAGACTCCATTACGTGGAATTTTATCCTAAATTTTTCGTCGGCGGAGGTGACCCGTTCCAACCGCTGGAAACGAAAAATAAACACGTTCACATAAAATAAGCTAAAATAACAGCTCTGCAAAAAATGCATAACAGCTGTTTAGAAAAACAAAAATGTAAATTAAGTTTTCAGGTTACACGGGAAAGAGAGGTAAAAAATGTTTGACAATTTTGGTCTGTCATTTGCCCTGTTAGGGGCAGCTTTGGCAACTTTTCTGGCAGGAATAGGTTCAGCGGTGGGACTGGGAATTGCCGGAAGAACAGCAACCGGGGTACTAAGTGAAAAACCCGAAAGATACGGCACATTAATGCTGCTGGTCGTACTGCCCAGTACTCAGGGCATATACGGCTTCGTTATCGCACTTTTTGTTATGGTAAAAATAAACCTGTTCGGCGGAAACGCTGCCGATATTTCCGCTGCTACTGGAATGGAGCTTCTCGCTGCATGTCTGCCCGTCGCTCTCGCAGGCCTGCTAAGTGGTATACACCAGGGAAAAACATGTGCTGGAGGCATCAACATGAGTGCCAAAAGACCAGACATGGCCATCAAAGCGGGCGTGCTCTACGCAGCTATGGTTGAGTTCTATGCTATTCTCGGCTTCTTGATCTCTCTTTTGACTATTATGGTCGGAATTCAGGTCGGAGCATAACTGTAAAATAACTGACAATCGGGGTTAAATATGGACGCCGAACAAGTAATTAACAAAATAATTTCTGAAGCAAATCAAAATGCTGACTCAATAAAGCAGCAAGCTCAAAATGAGGTCGATCAGCAAAATAAAGACCTCCAGAATGAGCTTGATGACTTTGAAAAGCAGACACAGAAAATGGCTGAACAGGCCGCTCAGGACAAAACTGACAGAATGCTTGCTCAGTCAAGAATGCAAAACCAGAAAAAAATCTTAAAGGCAAAGGTTGAGGTACTTGACCAAATCTTCAGCTCTGCCGCTGAAAAGATTGCCCAGATGCCCGACGACCAGTATAATTCGCTAATGACAAATCTGATGGAAAAAGCAATCGAAACTGGTGATGAAGAAGTCATCGTTGGAAAAAATGAAACACGGATTAACCAGGATTTCATAAAGCAGTTAAACAGAAAACTGGGAAGCGGATATAAAGGAAATCTGCGTTTAAGCACTGAAAAAACTGACATCGGAGCTGGATTTATTCTGCGAAGACAAAAAATTCAGATGAATGTCAGCGTAGAAGTCCTCATAGACCGGGTTCGCGAAGAAATTGAACCTCAAATTGTAAACTTGGTTTTTGAATAGTACATTAAAGTATAAATAATAAAATGCAGAATCTTGAAAAATTACAACTTGATCAGTACAGCCGGACACCTTCACCCGGCGTTGAGGACTGGAGCTATGCTCACGCATCTGCAAGGGTTCGTGCCCTCGAAACTGTAATGCTCGGAAAGTCTCTCCTTAGAGACATGGCAAATGCACAGAACTTTGAAGATTCCGTCGAAATGCTTACCTCGACAGAATACGCATTAAACCAACCCTTTACCCTTGCAAACGCTGAACAAAAACTTGGCGATAAAAGAGAGCAGAACAAAAACCTCTTTCTTGAGTTAATGCTTGATCATAAAATAGCTGAGCTCATACTTGCCAGAGCTGATTTTGCCAACATGAGACTTGCCCTGCGAAGAGTCCTCACTGACAGACCTATAGGACATGACTATAAAAGCTGGGGAAACGTTCAACCTGAGGAGTTTGAAGAAATTTTTGAAACTGAAAGATACGACAGACTTCCTGGATATCTTCATGAAGGTGTCGAAGCTGCGGTCCTTGCCTACTATCAGGACAAAGACATTCGCCAGATTGACTATCAGATCGATCGCCATGAAATGGCATACAGGCTGCAAACTGCAAAAGAGATAAAAAACGAGTTTCTTATAAACTTTTTCATGATTAAAACTGACCTCCAGAACATTAAAACTTTATTAAGACTGAAAATGGCACAAGACCAGAGAAAAGATCTGTTCTTCGAGGGAGGATTCGTACTCACCGACAGACTTACCCATGCCCTTGAAATCGGATACGAGGCGTTAGGACAGCTTTTCTACCCAACACTTTATCATGAAGTTATCGAAACCGGAGTAAGCTATCTCGTTAATGAAAATTCGTTTTTGAAACTTGAAAAGGCAATTGATGACTACATACTCGGATTCCTGAAAACTACACGTTCAATCACAGCTGGACCCCAGCCTGTAATTGCATACTTCGTGGCAAAAGAAATGGAAATCAGAACCCTCAGGATGGTTCTTACAGGAAAAAGACATAAACTCATGACAAAACTGCTTGTCGACAGAATGCCCGAACTGTAATTTATTAATCTATCGGAAAAAAATATGGAAGGTAAAGTAGCTGTATTTGGAAATTCAGACTTTGTAATGCCCTTTTCCGCTCTCGGACTGGACACTTACCAGGTTGAAGCTGGTGAAAATGATATCGCAAAAGCTGCTGAAGATTTATTGCAAAAGAATTATGCCCTGATTGTAGTCTCCGAAAGCATCGCAACAGAGGCACAAGTCGCTTTTGAAGGTACAGAGAAAAAAACTTTACCAAGCATCGTTGTTGTACCTTTCACTACAGAATCAAAAGGATTCGCTTTACGCTCTCTCGGCAAAGTGCTTAAACTGGCTACTGGTATCGATATTATTTCCAATTAAAACAGTTGCACACAGCTGCTTAATAATATTAATAAAAAAAGAGACGAACAAAAAGAACAAAAAAATAATAAAAGGTCGTCGCAAATGAGTGAACAAATAAAAGGTAAAATCGTTAAGGTCGCAGGGCCGGTTGTAACCGCAGAAGGTATGACCGGAGCAAGAATGTACGACGTTGTTAAAGTCGGTTCCGAAGGTCTCGTAGGAGAAATCGTGGAACTGCACGATGAAAAGGCAAACATCCAGGTATACGAAGACACAACAGGAATAGGACCCGGTGAAGATGTAATAAACACTGGCGCCGCCCTTAGTGTAGAGCTTGGACCTGGCCTAATCTCAAGTATTTATGACGGAATTCAAAGACCCCTCGACGTCCTCTTCGAAAAGGAAGGCGCAATGATACGCCGCGGAAGCGAAGTCCCGGGACTTAGCAGAGAAAAAAAATGGCAGTTCAAACCTTCGGTCGAAAATGGCAGCCAGGTAAAAGCCGGTGACATAATAGGCGAAGTACAGGAAACTACTCTTGTCAACCATAAAATAATGATCCCTCCCCATATAAATGGTACTATTGAAAACATTCAGTCCGGAGAATTCACCGTAGACCAGACTGTTGCC
>CAZAYB010000175.1:0-2231 GCA_964489215.1 uncultured Pirellulales bacterium | reverse complement strand
TGGTACTATTGAAAACATTCAGTCCGGAGAATTCACCGTAGACCAGACTGTTGCCGTTGTTGACGATGGACAGGGTAACAAAACTGAAATACAACTCCTCCAGAGATGGCCGGTAAGAAACCCAAGAACTGTACAAAGCAGAATGGAACCTCACCGCGTACTGGTTACAGGACAAAGAGTCGTAGACGCATTCTTCCCAATTGCAAAAGGAGGAACCGCTTGCGTACCAGGACCTTTCGGTACTGGAAAAACCGTCGTACAGCACCAGCTCGCAAAATGGGTAGACGCTGACATTGTCGTATATGTCGGGTGCGGCGAAAGAGGAAACGAAATGACCGACGTACTCATGGAATTTCCTGAGCTTGAGGACCCGCATTCCGGCGAACCGCTCATGAAAAGGGTTGTACTGATCGCAAATACTTCAAACATGCCCGTAGCTGCAAGAGAAGCATCTGTTTACACTGGTATAACAATCGGGGAATACTTCCGTGATATGGGATATTCAGTCGCACTCATGGCTGACAGCACAAGCAGATGGGCAGAAGCTATGAGAGAAATATCAACAAGACTGGAAGAAATGCCCGCAGAAGAAGGATACCCTGCTTACCTCGGGGCCAGAATCGCTGCATTCTACGAAAGAGCAGGAAGAACACAATGCCTCGGCTCTCCGGACAGAGAAGGAACCCTCTCTGTTATCGGTGCTGTTAGCCCTCCAGGCGGTGATCTCTCAGACCCGGTCGTACAGTCAACTCTACACGTCGTAAAGGTATTCTGGTCGCTCCAGGCAAGACTCGCTCAGCAAAGACACTTCCCTGCTATCGACTGGCTGACAAGCTATTCTTTCTACAAACATTACCTGCCCGGTGCTTTCGAAAACAAGGACCTCGGACAGGAAATGCTCGACATGACAAACGATGCAATGAACCTGCTTGAACAGGAATCTCAGCTCAGCGAAATCGTTAGGCTCGTTGGTGCCGACGCAATCGGTGCAAAGGAAAGAATGGTCATGGAAACTGCAAAATCAATTCGTGAAGACTTCCTCCACCAAAACGCTTTCCATGACGTTGACACTTACACCCCCCTCGAAAAACAGTTTGAAATTCTCGGACTGATTCTTTACTTCCACCAGCAGGCTCTTACTGCCGTCGAACGAGGGGTAGAAACAAAGGACCTCTCTGAACTGGAAGTAAGAGAAGAAATCGCAAGAGCCAAATACATACATCACGACCAGATTGATAAAATAAAGGCTATTCGACAGTCAATAGATAATCAGATTAAAGATCTTTACAGTAAAGCCCCGGCATAAAGGAAAAAAAATGCTAAAGGAATACAAAACAGTAAGTGAAGTTTACGGACCGTTAATGCTGCTCGAATCTGTTGATGATGCAAAATTCGGACACATCGTTGATATTGAAATCGCCGACGGGTCCGTAAGAAGAGGACAGATTCTGCAGGTAGAAAACGACAAGGTGCTCGTTCAGGTATTCGAAGGAACCGAAGGTATAAACACCAACGAAAGTACCGTCAGATTCCTCAGCAAACCAATGGAATTCGGAGTCTCACCTGACATACTCGGCAGAGTCTTCAACGGTACAGGACAGCCCATGGACGATGGACCTGCAATCATCCCCGAAGAAAGACTGAACATCAACGGCTATTCCATAAACCCATTCGCAAGAGACTACCCGAACGAATTCATACAAACAGGAATCAGCACTATTGACGGACTAAACCCCCTTGTAAGGGGACAAAAGCTGCCTATATTCTCAGGCTCTGGACTCCCGCATGACGAAATGGCTGCCCAGCTCGCAAGACAGGCCACTGTAAGAGGTAAAGGAGAACAGTTCGCTGTGGTCTTCGCCGCAATGGGAATTACTTTCGAGGCCGCACAGTTCTTCATTAACGACCTCACAAGCACAGGGGCAATGGAAAGAGGTGTATTGTTCATAAACCTCGCAGACGACCCTGCAATCGAACGGATAGCAACGCCAAGATTCGCGCTGACTGCCGCTGAATACCTCGCTTTCAGTCAGGGTATGCACGTTCTTGTAATTCTTAACGATATGACAAACTATTGCGATGCGCTCCGTGAAATAAGCGCCGCTCGAAAAGAAGTACCGGGAAGAAGAGGCTACCCAGGATATCTATACACCGACCTGGCAACACTATACGAACGCGCTGGAAGAATAAAGGGAAACGATGGCTCGATCACTATGGTACCGGTACTCACC
>CAZAYB010000174.1:0-6745 GCA_964489215.1 uncultured Pirellulales bacterium | reverse complement strand
AGCGGTTGATTCTTTTGGAAACGTTTCTGATTTCGGTTATTATGACAAAATTAAACCATCAGGGGCCATGACACTTGATTACGGCAATAAGGTTACTTTTTACGAAACTGTCAATGTCAGTCTGACTGCTGAGGATACAGGAAGCGGAGTCAGTGAAATGAGGTTCTACAGTTCAGGCTGGCAGCCCTGGCAGGCTTATTCACCGTCGGCAGCGGTTGATATATCGACAGTGTCTTTCGGAAACAAGGTGGTTTATGTTCAGTTCAGGGACGCGGCTGGCAATACCTCTGCTACGTATAACGATGATATTATCTTTACGAAAAGAGGAGATTTTGACGGTGATCAGCAGGTAGATATTTATGACCTTATCCATATGAGCAGTAAATGGCTCTACAGCTGTGGCAGTGATAACTGTGAAGCGGCCGATGTGGATACCGATGGTTTTATAGACCTTTTTGACTTTGCTGGTGCTGCAGAAAACTGGCAGTAGCGGCTCATCCGGAGGCCGGAGCTTTTATTTTAACTGGGCAATGATCTGTTCCGCTGTTTTTTTGTCGGATCTGAACTGATCGTTAAGCAGCCTGAATACATCGGACTTTTCAGGTGTGCCCCTTACGGCACGGAAATCTTCATCTATCTGTTCAATGTCTGCGCCGATGCCGAAGCTTATTTTAACTTCCTTTGCAAATTCCTTTTTACAATCCTGCATATTCAGCTGATATATTTTTTCTTTTGCCGCTATCCAGTGGTTAACGGTGGTTTTAAGTTCGTTTATATCGAAATTAACGACAGATTTATTGAATTTTTCCTGCAGCATCCGGCATGACCATGTAAGCTGATAATCTGCACAGATGCGATGAATATTATCGAATTGTTCTTCAATGTCCTGGATGCTTTTCAACTTTTGAGATTCTATTTTGTCGATGAGCTGATTAACCGAGCTGGCCGGTGCTATAAGTCCTGCTATATCAATCCATTTTTGAAGGTCGGTCTGGTCGTCATTTGTGTCGGCAATCTTTTTAAATGCTTTTTCTGCGGATTCATTTTTCAAAAGCTCTATCAGCGGCTGACATATACAGCAGTCCAGATAAGATTGATACCTTTTTATTGCTGTTGGAATAACAGAATGAGGTATCATGACGTTATTATGGCTTGAAAGTGTGCCCGGTCTGTTTTTCAAGCCTGTCAGTATTGAAAGGGCATCGGGTATGTTCTGGGCGAGGTAAGGGTTGAAAAGGCCTTGTGTTATTCTCGAGTTTTTTTTGGTCAGTCTGTTTTGCCATTTATTTACATCTCGAAAGGTTCCTATGCTCTTAAGAGCGGCTGCGGGTATGAGAATGGAGCGGGAATTTTGTTCTATCAAGTATGAAAACGGGAAGATGGAAGTGTCTATTTTTGCGTTGTGCTTTCCCAGTATTGTATTGAAAGGTGCGATCCTTGCAGGCCAGACCAGATGTGAGCCCGAGGCGGATTTACAGCCCCTTTCCAGAACAGCCTGATGGACCGGACCGAGCTTGTACATGTGGTTGCTTTGGTTTGTTGCGCTTCCTGCATTGAAAAAAGAGAGCATACAGGCAATAAGCAGTGAGGACTTGTGGTGTGAGACAGAGAAGGGTCCTGCGAAAACGGAACAGGCTTCGCCGCACAGCATTTGTGATCCGAGGAAAAAAAGGCAGTTTTCTGCGTTGAAGCCATATCCTACTTGAGAGTGCTGACCGATGAAACATTTTTTGATATGGGCATTATCGAAAACCTCAGCACCTTGAGCAATAATAAAATCTCTTGCGATCACAGCGGTTCCCACTAATGCGGGAGATTTTTTTGAGCTTACAACAGAACCGTTTTCCAATGCGGAGGGGCCGTCGATTACAGCATAAGGACCAATATTTACATTTGTGATCGAACCTGCGTTAGTTACTGAAGCGTTTTGCTGTATCAGGCAGCGGTCGGATTGGCTTTTTTCGGTGAGCTTTTTTGCCATATCGGTAAGTTTTTCGATAAGGACGGGTCTGTTTCTGCATATTGCGAAAAGGTATGCAGTCTGGGGGGAAAGGTTTGGGAAAATCGGCACTTCTCTGCCGCCTGCTTCGTTTATTACCTGTGCTTCAACCCCGACGCCAAAAGCGGATCGGCCTACAGTTTTTATGCTTTTGCAGTTTGTAATTAGAACGTCGGGCCCGATGTCGCAGTTTGATATGAGTCCGACATTTTCGATGGTTACGTTATCTGCAACAGTAGAATTATGAATGTGTGTGTTGTAGAGTCCCTGGGGGGGACAGTCGGCATTGGCTGATGAGCTGAACGAACCTATTTTTACTTTGCCTGTGAATCTTACATTCCTTATAAAACAAACATCAGGCTGCTTTGCGAAAAGTACATCCTTCCAACTCTGTGCAGAGCATCCGTTTTTCTCGAGTGCTTCTATACATTTTTGTGATGGTTTGGCAAAGCCTTTAGCGGGCATAATTATTTTTCCTGTTTTGCAAGGCTGTAAGTGTCCCTTGCGATAATAAGTTCCTCATCTGTAGGAATAACAAAAACTTTTACTCGACTGTCCTTTTTACTTATATCGGCTTGTTCGGCCCGAATCTTAGCATTAGTTGCCTGATCTATGTCAATTCCTATCTGGTTCATGTCTTTACAGACCTTCTGTCGGACAATAAAGCTGTTTTCTCCGATACCTCCGGTAAAAACGAGTGCATCGAGAGTTCCCAGTACAGCGGTGTAAGTTCCGATATACTTACGGATTCTGTATGCAAAAACGTCGATAGCCAGTTTTGAGAGCTCATCGCCTTGTTCGGCAAGCTGGGTAAGGTTTCTCATATCGTTGCTTTTATTCGATATACCCAGCAGTCCGCTTTTTTTGTTACACATGTCATTCAAATCCTGGGTTTTATAACCTTTTTCAGCCAGGTAAAATAAAATTGCAGGGTCTATGTCCCCGCACCTTGTCCCCATCGCTATGCCTTCAAGCGGTGTAAGTCCCATAGAAGTATCGATGCTTTTGCCGGCTTTAACCGCTGTAAGCGAGCCTCCGTTTCCGAGATGGGCGGTTATAATGTTAATGTCAGCGGTATTTTTTCCCATCATTTCTGCTGCAATTTCACTGACGTATCTGTGACTTGTCCCGTGAAAGCCGTATCTTCTGATTCCATATTTCTGGTACAACTGGTAAGGCAGTGCGTAAATGTAAGCTACTTTTGGAATCGAGGCATGGAAGGCAGTATCAAAACAAGCGACCTGCTTTGCCCCGGGGAGGTTTTTCATCGAGGCATCGATACCAGTTAAATTTGGCGGATTGTGAAGAGGTGCCAGATCGGCATATTTATTTATCGAAGCTATGACTTTTTTGTCGATGAGCACTGAGCCGGTAAATTCCTCTCCACCGTGGACGACACGATGTCCGACGGCGTTTATCTGTGCGATGTCATCAATTACTCCTATTTGCTCGTCGGTCAAAGTAGACAGTATCAGTTCCATTCCCTTTTCGTGATCAGGAATAGCTATATTTTTTGAATGATCTTTTTCATTGCAGGAGTGGATAAGCCGGGCGTCCTGGTCGCCAATTCTTTCCACGACGCCTTTTGCCAAAACCTCAGCTTCCGGCATTTCGTAAAGCTGATATTTAATTGAGGAGCTTCCGGCATTTATAACTAAAACTTTCATGATTTAAGACTTTCTAACTGGACAGAAAAAAAACTTTTTATACCAGCGGGCCTGAAAAAAATTTGCTTAACACAAATGACCAGCTGAACCTTTGGCCGCAATTATCAAGGGCCTCCAGTATTAACAGAGATTTACATTATATTCAAGATCGGGGGGATAACAAGGGTAAAAAGGATATTGCAATGCTTCAATAAAAAAGATTTGTAACAATAAAATGCTTGCAAAATCAATGGTGATGATGACTGCTTTGGTTATGATGATGTTTTTTATCAGCTGACAGGCTGACAAGCTGTGTTTTACCAAGCTTTACGCCCTTTAGACTGACGAGCTTGTCTCCAAGGGCCGTTATGTCTTTTACTTTGCCTTTCAGGAGTATGACTTCCAGGCAATCGTGATGGTCGAGATGTACGTGCACCGAAGAAATCACATCGAGCAGATGAGTGTGCTGAAGCTTTGTGAGCTTTGAGGAAAGCCCTGGTTTGTGGTGGTCGTAGACTACCAGCACCGCGGCAGTTGCAGAGGCCTGGGGGTTGTTTATTTTTTGCTGTGTTATTTTTTCACGAATCAGGTCGCGTATTGCTTCGCTTCTGTTTGGGTAGCCCTGCTTTTTTATCAGGGCGTCGAACTGTTTAAGCAGGCTTGATTCCAGTGATACTCCTGTTCGCTGTATAGGGTCCATAATCACTCCTGAGTTAAAATTGGCTTGTTCTATAAAACTTTTGAGCTTCGCATCCATTTTTGTTATTATAAGATACTTGATAGTTTATAATAGGCAACAATAATATTGACAGGATCTTAAAAATCATTCTGGCATTATGGCGGTGAAATTATGGAAATAAAAGGTAAAACGGTTATTGTAACGGGCGGCGGGACTGGTATAGGCAGGTCTCTGTCTCTGCAATTTGCAGCTGAGGGAGCAGAAGTTGGGGTTTTGGGCAGAAGGAAAGAGCCTATTGAGGGTACGGCAGCTATGATCAGGGAAAATTCCGGCAGAGCAATCGCAATCAGCTGTGATGTTACCGATGCTCAACAGGTTGATGATATGTATTCAGAGGTCAGTGATAATTTTGGCGAGGTGGATATAGTTTTCAATAACGCAGGGAGTTTTAACTGTATCGGAGCAGTGCATGAGGTTGATATTGATAAATGGTGGACCGATGTTCGTATAAACATGCTTGGGCCTTTTGTTATGATGCGTCATACACTTGCAGAAATGATAAAACGTGACAGCGGGCTGATAATTAACATGAACGGGGGCAGGCCGACCGGCGGGTCCGCTTACGCCTCAAGCAAGGCAGGTCTTATGGAGCTTACCCGTATAACCAGCGCAGAACTTTGCAAGCTTGGCAGCTCAGTGGTTGTTATGGGCGCAGGACCGGGGCTTGTTCATACAGAGATGACTCAGCTTCAGGTTGACAGCGAACAGGGCAGAAAATGGATACCGAGCACCGCAGAGAGTATCGAAGAAGGAAAGGTTCGCAGTGCTGAGGATATTGCAATAAAGACAATTGAAGTAGTCAAAAAATGCGATCAAACTTTTTCGGGCAAGTATTTCGGGCCTGAAACAGAAGTGCCGGGCGGGCTTTTGAGCCTTTGATTCACGGCTGGCTGGTGAAATAGTATATGATAAAACCGAGGGAAAGTAAAAGGCCGGCTAGCGAATGAAATGCTATTGTAAACTTGTTTGGTAAGCAGTTTCCAATTTTTGTAAGGTTTTCTGCATTTGCTATTTTCATGCCGAACAGTGCTAAAGGGAAAGTGAAGATGTAAAGGAGACATGCCCAGAATAAGGGCTCAAAAAATAAACCTGTTAATGCAGCAGGATATGTCAGTGCAATGCAGATACGGTATAATTTCACGGCTGAATCCGGGCCATAACGGACCACGAATGTTTTTTTGTTTACAGCGAGGTCAGCCTGTCTGTCCGGAAAAGAGTTTATCTCTGCAACCATTGCTATCAGCAAGCCTATAATTACAGCAGGGAGCAAGGGGAGAAAATCGATTGAGCGTGTCTGCAGATAGTATGCACCGTAAACCGGTAAAGGGCCGAAGAGGGTGAATATGTAGGGTTCTCCGATGAAACGGTAGCAAAACCTTAAGGGCGGAGCTGTCCAGAAGAAGCCTCCCACAAGGCCAATTAAACCGAGTATCAAAATAAAAAAGCTTTTAGTTATAAATACGATTACCAATCCTGTCAGCGAGCCTAAGGCAAGCAAAATCAAAGCAGCTGATATCATCTGGAAAGGGGATATGATACCTTTCTGGATATAACCGCTTCCTCCTCCAAATGGGGTTGGATTTTTGTTGAGCCAGTCGTTGCCGGACAAGTGATCGAAATAATCGTTTGTCATATTTGAGCCAGCGTTAAGGGCAACTATGGACAGCAGTGCCAATATCGCCAGCAAAACATCTAATGAACGGGAAACCGCAAAGCCAAGCGATGTGCCTATAATTACTGGAATTGAACCTGGGAGCAGAAACTTCGGCTCAGGAGTGGCAAGAAGCAGCACAAATCTTGAAAACCGCTTCTTTAAAGAACCGTTTTGAGGTTCATTTTCCAATTACAGATTATCCTTGATTTTATTATATATCATTCGGGACTTTGTTTCGTCGCCAAATACACCTATCCTTATGCTGAGTTTGGTAAGGCCGGTCTCTGTGGTGTCCATCTTGACGGTAACCTTCTTGTCCTCAACGGTTCTTGCAATGACTTTTGCAGAGAGAGCATCCTTTTCCTTTGAAATTACCGGGATTTCGAGGTCCTCAAGGCCTTCGATGGATGCGTTGTAAACTTCGTCTATATCGTCTTCGAGGACGGCTTCAAGGTCGCCTCTGACGTAGCCTACGGTACCAGCAGCGGCGGCACCTGCGACGAGAACCGTACAACCTGCCAAAAGTGATGTAAGTGCTAAAAAAATGAGTAACAATACAGAATTCAGAACAGCTTTTGTTTTCATTCGCCTTCTCCTGGTGATTAAAGATTCTCTTTTATCTGATCAAAAATAGCCCAGCTTTTGTCTTCATTTCCCATTACTCCTGCGTGTATAATCATTTTCGTTGATTCAGAAGTGAGTCTTTC
>CAZAYB010000173.1:0-6761 GCA_964489215.1 uncultured Pirellulales bacterium | reverse complement strand
AAATCAGACTGTTAGTATCAATATTTTTGGCAGTGTTCCTGACCGCTAATTTATACGGCGGTCTTGCAGGGAGAATAAATTCTGTAATCAACCGCAAGGTAAATAAAAAGGCGCGGTTTGCGGTGATGGTAGCCCGTGCTGAATGCGGCACTGTGCTTTATCAGCTTCGAAGTCATGAACCGATGATACCCGCATCCAATATGAAGCTTGTAGTGTCAGCGGCGGCGTTAAAATATCTCGGAGATGCTTACAAGTTTAAGACTTTTGCAGGATTGCTGAATAATAATATGGTAATAATAGGGCAGGGCGATCCGCTGCTTGAAGATGAGATAACTGATGAAAAATATAACAGGCAAAGCGGTTGGGTTCATCGTCAGATTATTGACAGGCTAAAATCGATGAATATTAATCAAATTGATAATATTATTATAGACAGTACTTTTTTTGACAACAATCTTGTGCATCCAAACTGGCCCAAAGATCAGCTGAACCGCTCTTATGCCTGCGAGGTGAGCGGATTAAATTATAACGGCAACTGCATCAAGATTCATACCAAAAACTACGGGGGCGTGGTCAAAGTTACAGCTGAGCCCCGGACCGGATACGTTACTATCATCGACAAAACCCGGGCAAAGTCCACCGGTTCAAGTGCTGTTGGTTCTTACAGAAACGGTACAGCCAATAAAATTACGGTTTTCGGGAAATGCAGAAAAGAAGCTGCCTTTGATGTTGCGATAGAAAGGCCGGGCGCTTTTTTTGGATATATAATGGCTGAGAAGCTTGCTGAAAACAGAATCAATGTAACCGGTAAGCTGATAGAAAAATATGTAAAAAAAAACAACAGCATTAAGATTTTCTGGGTGCACCAGACTCCTATCTCAGAGGTTCTCTTAAGATGTAACCGCGACAGTTATGCTCTCGCTGCTGAGTCGCTTGTCAAGACTATATCGGCAGAAAATACTACCGGCAGGATAAATGGTGAATGGCCCCATGGACTGACTCTTATTGGCAGGTATCTTTCTTCGCTGGGTATTGATTCAGATGAGTATAAACTCGATGACGGCAGGGGGCTAAGCAGGGAAAACAGGCTAAGCCCAAACGCTATAGTAAAGGTATTGCTGGATGTTTACAATTCCGGTTCATGGGAAATGTTCCGTTCCTCATTGGCGGTTGGAGGCCAAAGCGGTACGGTTGACAAATATTTTAACGATTCAAGATATAAAGGTAAAATACGCGGAAAAACAGGTTATATCAGCAAAGTGAGGTCATTTTCCGGGATTACGGAAACCGATAAGGGTAAATTTATTTTCAGTATAATGACAGAAGGGGGCAGCAGTGTGGTTCGCAAGTCCATTAATGACATCGCAAAGGAAATTGCCGACGGGTTATAGTAGACGGCTGATAACGGCAAGTTTATCTTGTCTGTCAGTCTGGCAAGGCAGGCGAGTTACCATTGCTCCAGTTCACCTGTCAATTCCTCGACAAGGTCCTTCATTGTAGCAATTCCCACGATGCGTCTTTTTCTGGAAGGGTATGCGGTTACCAGGATTATCTTTTTCTTTTCCTTTCTCATTTTTTCTATAGCCTCGGGAACGGTACAGTCAGAGCTTAGCCTGGATATGTCATGGACCCATTTTTCAAGGCTGTCAAAATCATCTTCAGAGGTTAACGCTTCATAAATATTTATATATCCAATTATACTGGCAGGGCTGTTCTTATAGACCGGGTAACGGGAGTATGGATAAGTCGACAGAATTGTTTTCAGCTTTTTCCTGTCAGTTTTTACATCCAGAATGGCTGCCTGTCTTAACGGTACCATAGCGGTTGTCAAAGTAATGTCGGGGATGTTTACCAGTCTGTTCATAATGTCGTTTTGAACAGAGCTTAATATTCCTTCCTCCCTGCTTTCTCTAATAAATTCCTGAATATACTTTCGCTGTGAAGCCCTGAAATTAACTGCTCCTGTCTGGCCTGCACCGGAAATACCTGACGACAACTTCGACAACACCTCCAGAATCTTAACAAGTCCGCTGTATTTGAAAACAACATGGAACATCCACAGTACCGGGGCAAGTGCGGGCATAAGGCTGTCGCAGATATAATAGAACGAATTTTTAGGTATAACCTCCGAAAAAACAAAAAGGACAGGAGTCATCACCGCGGTGGCGTAAAACTGAGCGCTGTTTTGCGAGTCGGCAATTGAGATGAAAAGCACGGTAACAATATAAGTTGCGATGTAATTTACAATATTATTGCCTATGAGTATTGAAAGAATCAGACTGTGAGTGTCTTCCATCAAGCTTCGCAACAGCCTGTAGAATGGTTTATTCTGCTCTATACCCACCCGCATTTTGAATCTGCTTAGCCGATATACACCGGTTTCAGAACCTGAGAATAAAGCGCCAAGGGCAACGAAGATAAAAACCAATAAAATCATCAGCGCGGTCATTTTTCCTCCTTATTGGAAGGCTCCAGGGAAAGAATAATGGAGATGATTCGGTTTTTCCTTATTTTTTCAACTTCGAGGGTTACATTTTTCAGGAACAGTTTTTCGCCTTGGTTGGGAATTTTGCCCAGCAGGTCCATAACCAGACCCGCTACTGTAGCTATTCTTTGATTTTCCTGGTTTACTCCAAGCACAGGCGCCCAGTCATGAACCGGAAGCGACCCCGACAGGCGATACTTCAGCGGCCCAAGCGGTTCAACCGCAGGCAGCAGCTCCTTGTCTCCAAGGGGCCCGATGATTTCCTCTATTACATCCTCAAGGAGAACCAGACCAGCTATTCCGCCGTATTCATCCACGACAACAGCTATGTCCTTTTCTTCTTTGCGAAAGTAATCCAGCAGTGATTCGACATTTTTTTGTTCCGGCACAAAAGTTATATCCCTGACCAGCTGTTTGCAGGATAAATTATCATTAAGCAAAACATCTCTTAGAAATACCATCCCAATTATGTTGTCTGTTTTGCCGGAGTATATTAGCAGCCTGGTAAGTTTTTCATCCCTCATTATATTTTTGATCTCACCGATATCGGTATTGACATCGCAGGTGAAGATATCCACTCTTGGCCTCATTACATGGCGAACCTTGAGCAGACTCATCTCAACAACATGACTTAAAAGCTGGTTTTCATCCTGGCCGATTTCCCCCTGTTTTCTGCTTGACTCGATAAGCTTTTTAAATTGATTAACAGTTACTGTTTCATCATTGCTTTGACGTGAGGGTTTTGCTGTCAAAAAAATACTGTTTATCAGCCTTACAGCTGGGGTTATAAGCAAAAGATCAAAAACTCTCAAAACAGGGCCAAGCGTCTTCATAAGGACCAGTGCGATAGGGCTCGCTGACCTGCAATAGGTTACCGCATGGGAATAAGCGAATGATTTGGGCAGCATTTCGCCCAGGAGCACGAGTATGAAAAGAAAAATCGCTGCTGAGACTGCACCAGCCAGGCTGCCTGCATTTTGAGCTAAATTAACCGAAAGCACACTGGAAAGAGCAAAATAGAGTACATTGACAGCCATATTTCCAAAAAGTATGCTTGTAAGGAGCTTTCTCGGCCGAGACATCAAAAATGTTACCAGGCCGTCAAGCCTGTGCGTACTTCTGGCAAGCATTTCAGTCTGGCGGTGGGTAAGGCTGAAAAATGCAGTTTCCGCTCCTGACATGAAAGCTGAGAAAAACAGCAGCAGCAGCATTAAAACAAACTGCCAGAGATTTTGTATGATTATTTCCACGTGGATATACTAAGTCAGAATTGGTCAAAATGCAAGCATATCACTTCGGCAAGGTTATTGTAAAAAGAGTTCCTTTGCCAGGCTGGCTTTGAACTTCAATTTTACCTTTATGTGAATCTATGACATTTTTACAAAACGCAAGCCCAAGACCTGAGCCCCCGTTAGTCTGATGGCAGTCTTTGTTTTTGGTCGAATAAAAAGGGTCGAATATTTTGTCCAGAGCATCGTTCTCAATGCCGTTGCCTGTATCGCAAATGCTTATGCAAACTGAGTTTTCCTGGCAATCGGCGCTTAATTCAAGCACGCCTCCCTTTTCGATCATAGCATCTCTTGCATTAAGTATAAGGTTTAAAAGTACCTGCTCGAAAAGTATTTTCTCGACATTTACTTTTACATCATCAGCTGTATTGTTAATTACCTTGATATTATCTTTTTCAAAGTCACGTGCAATACATGTAAAAACTTCGTCAAAGAGCTCATTTACGGATACCTGCGATTTCTGATGGTTATTACCGTCAGCCATCGAGATCATTGCCTGGAGTATTTTAGATGCCCTGGCTGAATTTGAGACCGTCTTTTTAATAGCCTTTTCCGCAAGTTTCCTGTCATCAGGGTAGGATTGGGCGAGCTGAGCATAATTTTCCAGCGGAGTGAGAATATTGTTAATTTCATGTGCTGTCATGGCAAGGATGGTTCCCATGTTGCTGAGGGGTTGAATTTCTTCAAGTTTTTTTTGCAGCTGGCGGTCGCGTTCTTTATATAATTCAATGGTTTGGTGGAGTGAACGCCTTTTTTCAAGAAGCTCTGTCACTTATAAACCTCCCTCCGGAGTCAGGACAATCAATGATAGACAATTAATTATAATTTTTTTATGTTTTTTCAATAATCTCGTTTATAATTAAGTTTGTTTTTGCGGCTTATTAAGTCTTCAGGCTCATTTTTGACTTTATCGACATTTTAACCTCTTTTACTTGAAAGCTGATTCAGTTAGTATAAAAAAATGGAAGCAAATTACGGCAAAATCATTGATGAATTGTTGGAAATTCTTAGGAGAAATGGAGTTACAATCCGAACAGAAAATATGGATACAGCAGGGGGGCTGTGTAAACTCAAAAATAAAACTATCTTTTTCATTGATCCTGGAAACTCAGATGCCCAAACAGCAGAGCTGTGCGCCGAAGCAGTAAAAACGACAATTGATGTCGAATCTATCTACTTTACCCCTGTTGTAAGGGAGTTTATTGAGCAGAGCGGATAATTTGGATTTGACATCTCTACAGAACATCTCTAAAATATCTGTTTGTCATGGGAGTATATAACTATGGATAATGACCATCAGAACAAACCAAAAGTTTTGGTTGTAGATGATAATGAGCAGAATCTTGAATTGATATTGGCTTATCTTGAAGATGTCGACTGCGCAACAATGTCAGCGACAGGGGGGCCAGAGGCTCTTGATATTGTGCAGAAGGATCCGCCGGACCTTATACTGCTTGATGTCATGATGCCTAAGATAAGCGGTTTTGAGGTTTGCAAGCGTATTAAAAACGATTCTTCAACTTCGGACATACCTATTATAATGGTAACGGCCCTTAATGAAATGGGAGATATCGAAAGGGCGATCGATGTTGGCACGGATGATTTTCTGAGCAAGCCGGTCAATCGTCTTGAGCTTATAACAAGGGTCAGGACTATGCTTAAGCTGAAACATCTGACCGATAAACTTGAAAGAACGCTGGCTTATTTAAGTGAAATTGAAAGCCAGAGTAATTTGCGCAGCGGCGCCTGATCATTTTTTAAGCTGTTTTATTTCCCTTTCTTTTTCCAGCCGATAATATCCGTGCATCTGCTATTAAAATCAGGCTTTTTTTTATAGGGTAAAGTTTGTTCAGCCGTAAATTCCAGTCAACCGTTACAAACATCACATTTGACATATCCGTATTCATAAAGTTGCCATTTGAGGATATTTAGATTTTTTGGCCATTAAGGCAGCCACATTCTCTGTCGATATAAAAACACTGTTTTAAATTGACAATTTGATTTTTAAGTAATTATGCGGCGGAGAGCCTCTATGAATAAGTTATTAGAGATCTTCGGCAGAGCAATAACTGTTGATACTGCCGATTTAATTTGGCACTGGTTAAGTGCTTTAGTAAACAACAATTCCCCATCGCAGCAGGGGCCAACCGTCGACGAAACCTTTCAGGAAGTCATTGAGCTTATGGGCAATAAAGAGCTTGAAAATGCCCAGGAAAAGCTGAAGTTTTACCTTTTTGAAAATCCTGAATGTGTTTTCGGCAGGATGGCAGCGGTAGCTATATGCCTTCAAAGAAATGAATTAAAACAGGCTATAGAGCAGCTGCAGTCAATATATCTAAGACAGCCAAGCAATACAATGGCACTTTATACACTTGGATATTGCCATGAAAGGCTGGGAAATAAAAGTGAAGCGATAGCGTTTTATCAGGATTGTCTGAAATTTAAGAGTCATCTTCAGCTTCCCCGTCAAAGACTTGCGGCAATATATTTTAATGACCAGAGACTGGACAAAACGATACAGGAATATGCGCTTCTGACAACTGAACATCCCGAAGATATTACCAGCATGGTGCTTCTTGGATACCTTTACGTAGCGGCTAATCATTTTGAGGAAGCAGTGGACACATTCAATGCTGCGATTCTTGCTCATCCCGATAATTTTAATGATGACAATCCGGACGACCAGGTGGAAGAATGGCTTGCCGAAGGCCAGACAGAAAAGGCTATCGAGCATGTCCAGAATGAAATTGAAACGGTAGGGCCCATGGCAGATCTGCTTGCTAAGATGGCAGATATTCTCAGCAGATCAGGGCGCGAGGCAGAGGCTATTGTCCATTATGAAAACGCCCTGCGTGTTCAGCCAAATTATCTGGAGGCTACAATAAAGCTGGGTACACATTATCTGCGTTTCCAAAGGCCTGCTCTTGCAGCTGAGCAGTTTAATCGGGCTATGGAAATTAATGATGAGATAGTCGATGCTTATATAG
>CAZAYB010000172.1:0-6851 GCA_964489215.1 uncultured Pirellulales bacterium | reverse complement strand
GCTCAATTGTACTCACACGTCATCCAGAGATACATAAAAGGCAAAGAATTTTTAACCAGCTCTGACAGGACCCAGCTTGCATCGGTAATCGTAGACGTTGAACAAAACGTAATCGGAAAACTTACCGGCGTACCGCAGTCAGGCCTGAAAAAAGCTATCGAAATGAAAATCGATTCAAGGATAGAAAACGAATATAAGAACCTGCTCGCTCAGAGTGGAACACTCCAGGCTCAGTTCAATTTCCAGTACGACAACCCCGGACAAACAGGGCCAAGAGACCTGCCCGAGCCGCAGGCTAAACAGTAATTATCAGGGATGTCAGCCTTTTTATTCTTCACGGACCGGAGGTTATAATTTGAAAGGCAAAGGGGGTATATTTTGGGTTCTTTTCTTCCTGGCTCTGGCCGGACTGATCGGTCTGCAAACTTTTTACATCATTAAAAACTACCGTACTCTGGAAAATTTCTCCAATTCACTGAATATACTCAAAAAGAACATCACAAATAATCAACCGAAAAAAAAACTTTATTCTGCGATGTCCCAAAACTTCTACCCGGGCCAAGAAGGTGACTGGAGAATCTGGGGTATGAAAGTAGAACCAAAAACCCTGAATCCAATCTCTGTCGAAAGGGACATATACGCCATCTGGATAACTGTTGGAAGCATCTTCGAAAGGCTCGCTGAATACGACCATCAAACCCTCGAAATTAAACCTGTTCTGGCAAAAAGCTTCAAAGTCGCACCCGACGGCAAAAAAATAACCTTCACCCTCCGGGACGATGTCTATTTCAGTGACGGCGTAAAACTGACCGTAGAAGACGTCGCATTTACATACAGAACCATAACCGACCCAATGATAGACTGCGCCGACATTGCTCAGTTGTTCAAAAACGTGTCAGGATACCAGATTGACCTGCCCGACAAAATAACCTTCTTCCTGAAAAAACCATACTTCAAATCACTCGAAATACTCTCATTCTGGGACACCGGAATACTCCCCAGGCACATCTACAAATACGATGACCCGATGCAGTTTAACACAAATAACAGCACACCTGTAGGAAGCGGACCCTACATGTTCGAAAAATGGGACGTCGGAGACAAGGTTGTACTCAAAAGAAATGAAAAATACTGGGGCAAAAAACCAAACATAAGAAAAATAATTTACAAATTCATAACAAACGACATAGCCTCGCTCCAGGCCCTGAGAGCAGGTCTTATCGACATGACAATACCAACTCCCGAACAGTTCGCCCAGGTCTGCAGCGAACCGCAATTTACCGAAAAATTCCACTGCTTAAAATACTGGAACCCGGGCGTACCGTTTTATTACATCGGTTGGAACATGAGAAACGAACTGTTCGAAGATAAAAACGTAAGACTGGCAATGACACACATGATAGACAGGAAAAAAATTGTAAACGCCCTGATGGAAGGTAACGGAAAAGTTGTAACCGGGCCTTTCTATATAAACAGCCCGGCTAATGACGAAACTATAGAACCCTGGCCTTACGACCTGAAAAAAGCCGCCCAGCTGCTCGAAAAGGCCGGCTGGCGCGATTCTGACGGTGATGGAATCAGAGATAAAAACGGTAAGCAGTTCAGCTTCGATTTCAGCTACGCAGTCAGCTCTACACTCTACCGGCAAATCGCAAGAATGTTAAAGGACGATGCGGAAAAAATCGGCGTTAAAATAACTCCTCAGCCTTTTGAATGGTCGGTGCTCATTACAAGAATTACCGATAGAAAATTCGAGTCGATGATTATGGGATGGGGCGGTGATATACTCGAGGATCCATATCAGTTATGGCACTCATCACAGGCCGATAACCGCGGAAGCAACTATGTAGGGTTCAAAAACCAAAAAGCTGACCGCATTATCGAAAACGCAAGAACTATGTACGACAAAAACAAAAGAAACGCCCTGTATAACCAGTTACACAGGATTCTTCACGAACAGCAGCCGTATACCTTCCTGTTCACAAGACCGACGTTAAGGCTGGTTGACAAAAGATTTAAAAATATTAACATTTACAAACTCGGTGTAAAATACGAACAATGGTATGTGCCAAAACAGTTACAGAAATATAAATAAAGGGTTACCTAAATACTTTTTTGACAGGATTTGATATGAAAAGCCGAAACGGCGTATTCACTTTTTTCGTTTTCTTATTTCTGGCAGCCGTTATTCTGCTCCAGATTCTCTCTATGATACAGTCGGACAGGCTCTTCCAGAGATTAAACGACCTCTCAAACCTCGTAACAGAATACAAGCCCGACACCGGATACGCCGCCAGCCAGCAGGATGATGACTCAAAATGGTACCCCGGTCAAAAAGGTGACTGGCTTATCTGGAGACTCGGAGGAGAACCATCAACCCTTCTCGGAATGCACACCTCATCCAGCATGTATACAAGATACATTTCAAGCGGAAATATATTTGAAAGTCTGCTAAAATACAATAATGACAAATTCGAACTGGAACCATGGCTCGCCGAAAGCTGGCAGGTAAGCGACGATGGATTAAAGATAAGCTTTACATTGAAGGATAATATTTATTTTTCAGATGGAAAACCCGTTACAACCGAAGACGTGGAATTTACTTTCAATACCATCATCGACCCGGAAGTGGACGCCGCCAGCCTCGCAAATTATTTCCAGGACGTCGAAAGAGTCGAAGTAGTTGACACCAGAAGAATAAATTTCTACATGACACAGGTCTACTTCAAATCTCTCGAATTCCTCAGCGGTATGGAAATACTCCCAAAGCACATCTACAAATACCAGGACGCCATGGAGTTCAACAAGCACATATCAAATCCTGTAGGAAGCGGGCCCTATAAATTCGTAAAATGGGACGTCGGACAGGAAATTGTTCTCCAGCGAAACGAAAACTACTGGGACAAAAAACCAAACATCAACAAAATCGTCTACAAGTTCATAACAAACGACACTGCCGCCATACAGTCCTTAAAATCAAACAATATCGACTATATGCGCCCCTTGCCAGACCAGTACGTAGAACTCTGCGAAGACCCGAAATTTAACCAAAAATTCCATTGCCTCTCATACTGGCACCCCGGTGCGGGATACTTCTGGATTGGATGGAACCAGAAACGGGAATTCTTCAAAGACCGCCTCGTAAGACTCGCTATGACCCACCTTATCGACAGGGAGCAGATCATAAAAAGCCTCCTGAAATCGCCTCAGGCAAAAATACCTACTGGAAATTTCTATATCCACGGCCCCCAGTATGACTCAAATATAGAACCCTGGCCGTACGACCCGGAAAAAGCAAAAAAACTGCTCGACCAAAGCGGATGGATAGACCACAACGGCGATGGAATACGGGACAAAAACGGAACAGACTTCCATTTCAGCTACATGATTGTCAGCGGCCTGAACCTCCATACGCAAATCGCTAAGCTGGTAAAGGACCAATGCGCAAAGGTCGGCATCATTGTTGACATCGAACCATACGAAGGCTCGGTATTCTTCGAAAGGGCAAAAGCAAGAAACTTTGACGCTGTCAACATGGCATGGGGCGGAGGACTGGCAGGGGACCCATACCAGATTTGGCATTCTTCACAGATCGGAAACAACGGAAGCAACTACGTAGGGTTCAGCAACGAAAAAGCTGACCAGATAATGGAGCTTGCAAGAAAAACACTCGACGAAAACAAAAGAAACCAGATGTACAAACAGTTCCACGGAATACTGCACCGCCAGCAGCCCTACACATTTATTTACACAAGACCCGCCCAGAGGTTCCTCGACAAAAGATTCAAAAACGTAAAAATACACAAACTCGGACTCGACCCTTACGAATGGTACGTCCCCGTTAAAGAGCAAAAATACAAATAGGAAGCTTAAATTGCTAAGTTACGTAATAAGACGACTGCTCCTTATGATACCGACTCTGCTCGGAATCACCATTATGGTCTTCGCCATTAGCCGCGTAGCACCAGGCGACCCTGTAAGCCTCTCGATGGGCCCCGGCGGACAGATGGACGCAGAACGGGCAGCTGACGTAAGAGAAGCAAGAATGAGACTCTACGGTCTCGACAAACCAATACCAATACAATACGCAAACTGGCTTATGCGAGTAGTTAAGCTCGACTTCGGGGACTCAATAAAGCACCACAGACCGGTACTGGATATAATAAAGGAAAGGCTGCCGATTACACTTACACTCAACCTGCTCGCCTTTTTCCTTATATACACAATCTCGCTGCCGCTCGGCGTTACCACCGCCGTAAAGCAGAACTCCGCATACGACCGTTCCGTAACAGTACTGCTTTTCGTACTCTGGTCACTGCCGACAATGTGGGTCGGGCAGATGATGATTGGCTACCTGAACAAATGGTTCCCCGTCGCCGGTCTAAGCAGCAACGCCGCCGACACTATGCCCTTCTTCACCTGGCTAAACGACAGACTATGGCACCTCGTTATGCCCGTAACCTGCCTCACATACGCCGGTTTCGCATACCTCACAAAACAGGTCAGAGCAGGTATGCTCGACAACCTACGTGCAGATTACGTCAGAACTGCAAGAAGCAAAGGACTAAAGGAAAGAACCGTAATACTCCGGCACGCCTTTAGAAACAGCATTATACCGGTAATAACAATAATGGCAACCGTACTGCCTGCTATGATTGGAGGCTCGGTTATTATCGAAAGCATTTTCAGCATACCGGGAATGGGACTGCTCGCTTTCGAAGCGGTAACAACAAGGGACTACAACGTCGTTATGGCCGTCTCAACCATCGCTGGATTTTTGAACCTCGTAGGCTTACTGCTCGCTGACATCGCATACGCAATTGCCGATCCAAGAATAAGTTTTGAAGGAAAAGAAGGATGACTGACCCCAAAGCCACAAAAAAAACTCAATGGGGAAGGTCATACGGCCAGATGGTCGCACACGAATTCTTCAAAAGAAAACTGAACGTAATAAGCCTCGGTTTCATTATGCTGCTGTTCTTCATCGCCGTGTTCGCACCGTTTATCGCAAACGACAAACCCTACCTGGCAAAAATGGCTGACGGCCAAATTATTTTCCCCCTCTTTGCCAACCTCAGCCCAACTGATTACAGCATACTACTGGCAGGTGCCGTTGGGCTTGTCCAGCTTGTCATGATAATGATAAATAAAAGAAGGCTCGACCCCTCTGCAAGGTCCGAAGTCCTCACCACGCAGATTATCGTAAACGCAGCAATACTCATTGTCGGTATAATACTGCTGTTTATTTTCATACCGAAAAGGCTCGATGCCAAAGACTACCGCCAAATGCTCCAAAACCAGACCGTAGAAGCTGCCCTCTTTCCGCCGGTACCATTCGGATTTGACAGAACCGAATTAGCAGTAAGGGAACAGCCGCCGAACTCGACACACTGGCTCGGAACCGACGATGTAGGAGCTGACGTAATGGCAAGATTGATACACGGCAGCAGAATTTCGCTATCCGTCGGTTTCGTCGCAGTCGGTATATCCAGCCTGATGGGAATCTTTCTCGGGTCGCTAATGGGTTACTTCGGCGGAAAAACTGACTTCCTCGGAATGAGGCTGGTCGAAATAATGATGGCTGTGCCGAAATTCTTCCTTATTATTACGATTGTCGCTTTTTTCCCAAGAAGCCTGCTGAACATCATGATCATCATCGGAATTACAAGCTGGACCGGTGACGCCAGGTTCATAAGAGCAGAATTCCTCAGGCTAAGAAACCAGGATTTCGTACTCGCCGCAAGAGCCCTTGGCCTGCCCTTAAGAAGCATACTGTTTAAGCACATGCTCCCAAACGGCATCGCCCCTGTACTCGTAAACGCTACTTTCGGTATCGCAGGAGCCATCTTCATAGAAGCCGCACTAAGTTTCCTTGGGTTTGGAGTGGCACCGCCAACACCAAGCTGGGGACAGATGCTCAGCCTCGGAGTCGGAACCACTGGAAGATTCCTCTGGTGGCTCTCCCTTTTCCCCGGGCTGGCAATCTTCATGACCGTGCTGGCATATAACCTCCTCGGTGAAGGACTAAGAGACGCCATAGACCCAAAATTGAGAAAGGCAGCATGAACAAGAACGAAACATTAATTTCCGTAAAGAAACTCGGAGTCGGTTTCAGCCTCGAAGAAGGGTTCCTCATTGCCGTGGACAACGTTAGTTTCGATATCAAAAAAGGAAAAACGCTCGCCCTGGTCGGAGAAAGCGGATGCGGTAAAAGCGTAACTGCAATGTCAATACTAAGGCTGATACCAATGCCGCCTGGAAATATAATATCAGGTTCAATCGAATTCGAGCAAAAGGACTTGATAAAGGTTTCTGACCCCCAAATCAGAAAAGTAAGGGGAAACAAAATTTCCATGATATTTCAGGAGCCTATGACCAGCCTTAACCCCGTCTACACCGTCGGAGAGCAGATAATCGAAACTCTCCAGCAGCACAGAAATATATCCCTCGAAAAAGCCTGGGAACATGCTGTAAACATGCTTCGGCAGGTCGGAATTGCAGACCCTCACCAAAGAGTAAATGAATACCCTCACCAGATGAGCGGCGGAATGAGACAGCGGGTAATGATTGCCATGGCACTTAGCTGCGACCCTTCATTGCTGATTGCAGATGAACCTACAACCGCACTGGACGTTACCATTCAGGCCCAGATACTCGACCTGTTGAATCAGCTCCAGAAGGAAAAAATGATGAGCATCCTGCTGATAACACATGACCTCGGCGTTGTCGCTGAAAACGCTTCAGATGTAGTTGTAATGTACGCCTCGAGAGTAGCCGAGAAAGCAGACGTTGTAAGCCTCTTTGAAAATCCGCTCCACCCGTACACTCAGGGCCTGATGAAATCATTGCCA
>CAZAYB010000171.1:5754-6960 GCA_964489215.1 uncultured Pirellulales bacterium | reverse complement strand
TAAAAACGCAAAATACACCTGAGAACCTGCTTGCTTGTTCTCACAAAGCCTGTAAGCTCGCTGCAATAACACCTCTTGCAAGGCAGTTAAACTGTCTCGACATGGCTAAAATCGCTGAAATTTGCGTTGAGGAAATACCAAACCTTATCGGTGCTAAAAGATCCTCTCTATATATCCTTGACGATACAAGCGACATACTCCACCTCGAAAAAAACAACCATCCGTTCCTGATAAACAATATTGTTTCACTGAACCAGAATCCTCCTTCTCCAATGGTAGCAGCCGTAAGAAGCAAGGAATTAATGCTGGTCAACGACATCGAAACACACAAAAACCCACAAATGGAGCAAACAAACAGGTCCTTTGCAAAAAACTACAGTTCAAAAAGCTGCATTATTGCACCTCTAATCTGTCAGGGAAGGGTAGTAGGAGTATTGAATCTTACAGACAAATCTGACGGAGAGCCATTCAATAAGGAAGACATAGCCGTCATTGACCTTTTCCGCCAGCTGATCGGGGCAAGCATCGGAAATGTTAAGCTCTTCGAAAAAACTCAGAGACAGGCAAAAACTGACGGCGTAACCGGAATGTTAAACCACAGAACTTTCTACGAAAGCCTTGAAGTCGAGCTGAGACGTTCTCAGCGGTACGGTGGACAAATTTCAATTATTATGGCTGATATTGACAACTTAAAACCTGTAAATGACAACTTCGGACACAGAGCTGGAGACTTAGTCATAAGACAGGTCTCAAAGAGGATCGGAGCCTGCATAAGACAGATAGACACTGCCGCAAGATACGGCGGTGACGAATTTGCTGTCATTTTGCCCAACACCTCACTGCCGGATGCAATTGTCGTCGCTGAGCGTATGGTAAAAATGGTATCGCAGAACCCTGTCATGTGGGACGATCACAAAATTGAACTGTCAATTAGTGTCGGCGTAGGCCAATACAATCCAATAAACGCATCACCAGGCGACATTACAAAGGCAACCGACCAGGCTCTCTATGCCGCAAAACAGGCTGGCAAAAACCAGGTAAAAGTATTCGAGCAGTCAAAAGCATATTAAAATGCCGATAAACTTTTTCACCAATTTTTTCACACGCCCTTAACTTATTGCTTGCAAACACAACACTTTTACGCAATTATATCCAAATCAGAGCAATTAGCTATGAGCGTTTCAAGTAATTATGTGGCTGCTTAGG
>CAZAYB010000171.1:0-5744 GCA_964489215.1 uncultured Pirellulales bacterium | reverse complement strand
CACGAGGACGAAGCCGCTGCAGGCATAAGCGGTTATATCATTTCTTGACATGCTCTAATACCATTTTCAAATTAAGGAGAAGCAAATGGAAAAAGTGCTCAAAATCATCCTCGCAATATTCCTGCCCCCCATCGCAGCTCTTTGGCAGGTAGGCCTTACCGTGCATTTCTGGCTAAACATACTGCTGACACTGCTGGGTGGGCTTCCCGGAATGATTCACGCGCTCTGGTTAATAGCAGCTGATAAAAAAGTTTAACGATGCCTCTCAATATATAAGACGTTCCAGGGCTATTATACCTTTTCAACCACAAAAGGCAATAAATAGGTTCTGCTCCGCAAATTGTTATGCTAATCTTCCGGGCTTATGAAGATATCTCTAAGAGAAATTTGAAATTCGCCCGGTGGACCGGCTCAGCTTTACATTCTTGCTCGACATCTGCCTGAAACAAATTTTCTGCCCAAAAACAGTTATCTCACTTGAACAAGAGCATAATATTTCGTATAATACTAAGCTCTTGTTTTCCAGATTAAAAAAAAACAAGGGAAGCTCTGATGACTGACTCTAACCGCCAAAAGCAATTTTTACTGGCGACCGAACGGACCAACCGGCATAAAGAATGTTTTCTAACGCTTCCCGCAAATATAAGGAGTATGTACTTATGGCTAAAAACTTGGCAATTGCTGGTGTTACCGGCGCCGTCGGACAGGAATTCATAGATATACTGCAGCAACGAAATTTCCCCTTTAACAATATTAAAATGCTCGCATCAAGCAGGTCTGCTGGAAAAAAAATTAAGTTCCAGAATAAGCAATACACCGTAGAAGAGCTCAAAGATGACAGCTTTGATGATGTTGACATTGCTCTGTTCTCGGCAGGGGGCTCAAGAAGTAAACAATTCGCCCCAGCTGCAGTAAAAGCTGGATGCGTCGTTGTCGACAATTCATCTGCTTTCAGAATGGACCCGGATGTGCCCCTCGTAGTCCCGGAGGTAAACCCCGATGCAATAAACAATCACAACGGTATCATTGCAAATCCGAACTGTTCGACAATTATCGCAAACGTACCCGTCTGGCCCCTGCACAAGGCCAACCCTGTTAAAAGAATGATTGTATCTACCTATCAGGCTGCTTCTGGTGCGGGTATGGCTGCTATGCTTGAGCTAAAACAACAATCACAGGAGATTCTCGACGGCAAAGAACCTACTTGTGACGCTTTGAGGTTTCAGCTGGCGTTTAATTGTTACAATCACGACTCTGACCTCTATCCAAACGGATACAACACTGAAGAAATGAAAATGGTTCTCGAAACCCAGAAAATTTTCGATTGCAAGCAGATACTCATAACATGTACATGCGTAAGGGTGCCGGTTCTAAGGGCACATTGTGAAAGCATAAACCTCGAATTTACTGACCCGATAACACCTGACCAGGTCCGCGACCTTCTAAGCACTGCACCCGGAATACAGATCATGGACGACACAAAGAACAACCGATTCCCTATGCCAATCGATGCAAGCGGAAAAGACGATATTCTCGTCGGAAGAATAAGGCAGGATGAGTCAGTTTCTGACAACAGGGGTATCAATTTATGGGTTGCAGGAGATCAGCTTCGAAAAGGCGCCGCTCTAAATGCCGTCCAGATAGCTGAAAAACTGCTTTAAAATAAGCTCAAAAAAATATATCTGCGATGGCAGCAAGAAACATAAAAATTACCATTGCCTATGACGGTACAAACTACCATGGCTGGCAAATACAGCCCGATGTCCCCACTGTACAGCAGCAGATTTCTGATGCCGTCGAAAGGCTTATAGGCTCTCCCACAAGAATCACAGGTTCTTCAAGAACGGACTCCGGCGTTCATGCACTTTGCCAGGTCGCTAACCTGAAGGTAGACACTCCCGTACCCACTGAAAATTTCGCAAGAGCACTTAACGACCTGCCCCCCGAGGATATTGCCGTTTTGGATGCACAGGAAGTACCGGACAATTTTAATTCCATAAATTCCGCAAAGGCAAAACTCTACAGATACCACATTTGCACTGCGAAAGTAAGACCCGTACTCGATATTCGCACTTGCTGGCATTACCCCGGTGATTTTGATGACAAAAACATGAACAAAGCTGCTTCTTTACTGGTGGGAAAAAAGGACTTTCTGTCATTCGCTTCTGCAGGTGACCACAGAACAGACTCAGTAAGAGAAATTTTTTCATGCACCGTCTTTAAAGATGAATCATGGATTTATATTGATGTCAAAGGCGACGGCTTCCTGTATAATATGGTCAGAAATATCGCTGGAACACTTGTCGAAGTCGGCAGAAGAAGATGGAAAAGCGATTACATAAAAGAAATATTAGAAGCAAGAGACAGAACCGTTGCCGGGCCCTTGGCACCTGCAAGAGGGCTTTGCCTTATGAAAATATATTACTGACAGCCCTATAATTATATTCACAAACCGCAGGCATATATATTAATGAAAATCGTACATATTATAACAAGACTCATACTGGGCGGAGCCCAGGAAAACACCTTGATAACTTGCAGGGAACTTGCCCAAAGAGGACATGACGTAACTCTCATTACAGGCCCTGCAATTGGAAACGAAGGGCACCTCTTCCTCCGCACTGAAAACGCGCCATACAAAACCATCGTTATTGAAAAAATGATAAGGCAGATACACCCCGTATATGACCCGATTGTATATATTCAGCTAAAGTCGATACTCAAAAAAATTAACCCTGATATCGTCCATACCCATTCGGCAAAAGCGGGAATACTCGGTAGACTTGCAGCATGGTCTATAAAGAAAAAATCAAAAATCAAAAAACCAAAAGTAATACACACAATACACGGACTGGCATTTCACGATTACCAGAGGCAGACTCTTAACAGTTTTTATAAAGCGATAGAAAGATATACTGCAAAAAGAACAGATGCATTTATATCAGTAGCTGATACTATGACAAAAAAAGCACTCCAGGCCAAAATGGGCAATCCTCAAATGTACACTACCGCATACTCAGCTATTGATGAACAGGACTACTTAAAGCCGATAAGCCACGAAGAACTTGCAGGATTCAGAAGAAAATATAACATCAACACACAGTCTATCGTACTGGTTACCATTGCAAGACTAGCCCCATTAAAAGGTCACGAGTTTATCATAGAATCAGCAAAGGAACTGGCCAAAAAACATGAAAACTGCACCTGGCTTTTCATAGGAGATGGACAGCTCACTGACAAAATTAAATCAAAAATTCAGCTTGCTGGACTTGGATACAGGTTCAAATTCACAGGCCTGTTGCCTACCGACCAGATTCCCCTTGCCGTAAATGCATCTGATATACTTGTGCACACCTCTTTAAGAGAGGGGCTGGCAAGGGTGCTCCCACAGGCAATGCTTTGCGGAAAACCCGTCGTAAGTTTTAATATCGATGGAGCTCCAGAAGTCGTAGACGATGAAACAGGATTCCTCGTGGAACCAAAAAATGTCTCGCAAATTGTAAATGCCTGTTCTAAGCTTATAGAAAACCCCCAGCTCAGACAAAAAATCGGGGAAAACGGAAGAAGAAAAGTTATAAAAAAATTTAATCCGCAGACAATGTTAGATACTATCGAAGGAGTTTACAAAAATGACCATCAATAAATTAATGACATTTGCAGCCTTTATTGTTGTTATAACTAATACAATGGCTTGCTCTATGGCAAACAAAAAAACCCCCCCCGCTGATTGCTCCCAGACCGTAGTTGTCTTCGATGTATGGGATTATTTTCAAAAAGAAGGAATAAGCTCCATATACGAAAAGGCCGATGCGCTGTATTTCATTACCAGCCTTCAGGGAATTGTAAACCGTCAAAAACCTTCACTCTACCTTATAGCTGCCCTTGACCTTTTTAACATTGAAACAAGTATGCACTACGAAAAAAACTTTAAACAAAAACCTGTAAGAAACCTCGATAAATTCTGGCTCGATTATTTTATTGAAAAAGGCTTCCTCTCGCACAAGAATATAATAAGAACAAACGACCTTGAAGAAGTTCTGTCCCATTATAAAACTCAGCTGAAAGGCCTTGTTACATGGACAATGGACGTCCCTGCAACTTCAAATGTAGCTCTCATAGCCGCAGGCTGCGATGACCTCGCACCCGTAAGTAAGGACCTCGATAACGGAAAATTTTACAAACGTATAAAAAATGATTTCCCATATCTAAAGGTAAAACTTTCCCTGTGCCAAAGATTCGATGGAAAAAGCGACATTATAGTAGATGGCAAAAAGTTCAAAACAACCAAAAGCGCAAAAAATGACGCTTACAAGTTCGCCATAGAAAAATACCTTAAAACCGGCAAGTCAAACCCTTTCAAAATGTGGTACAACTGCGATGCTTCAATGTGGGGAGATTTCAGAAGTTTCTACGGTGGAAGTAATTACGATTTCCTCGGAGACAAAAATGAGCTCCAGCAAAACGGAATGTACAATGCTGACTACTGGGTTGCGCAAAAGGCCTTCTTCCTCGATCTGCTCCCCTGGGATGATTACCCGCCAAAGGATGACCCGACCCAGCCGGTAGGTACTGACCATAAAACTTGGCACGATATTATGGAAGTTTCCTACAAGCTCAGAAAAGGCCAATTCGGCATAACCGGAGGCTTCGTGCCATGGTGGATAAAGTACACAAAAACCGCCGGAGGAAAACACGACGATGTCGCGACCGAATGGGAATTCGTGTCAATCCTGACTTCATACAACATGGGAAACGACGCCGACGCTGCATTTGGTATAGCAAACAGCTCGTTCTTTCAGCACATGCCGAAGATTAACCGTCAGCAAGCTGCATTCTCTCTGCCAAAGAAAATAGAGTACGAAAAACAGTGCACTTACCTGGCAATTTTAATGATGGATTACGATGGTTCCGCCTGGCTCAACCAAATGGTGCCATCCATATATAATGACCCCGCAAGAGGAAAAATCGTTCTAAACTGGATAATAAACCCAGCCTTGAATTTCCGTGTACCCCACGCATACAGATACATATACGAAAACAAAACTCAAAATGATTACCTCGGTTTCTCAGGAGACGGAGCCGCATACATACAGCCAATGAGCCTCTTTCAAAGAAATGGAAGAATAGAAAAGCCAGGCGACAAATATTACATAAAATTCGCAAAAGAGCTGAACAAAAGATTCGGCATTGAATACAACGTCTTCTACATTGACGATGTCTTCGACGAAAAATGGGCAAAAATGGCTGCCCAAATCACACCAAAAGGTTTCGGAGTAAACCTCCTGATCGGAAATAAAATGATAAATTCCACACCCGTAACCCAGGTACCTCACTACCATATATCCGGCAGAGACAAACTTCGAAAGGGAATCGCGGACATATTTAAAGATTCACAAAACAACAAATCAAACCAGAACCACGCTTCTTTCCACGCATTAAGGTGCATACTCTTGCCGCCGTCAATGATTAAAGAGGCTGTCGACATGGCAAAAAGCAAATACCCAAATGCAAACGTTAAGCTTGTTGATGTTGACAACTATTTCAAACTCTTAAAACACAGACTCGAAAAATAACCCTGGGCTCTGAAAATCTCTGTAAACATCGGACCCCCGGCTGATCATTCAATATACCAGCTGCACTGAAAAATTTCTCAACGTCAGCCATCGACTAAAACCTTACTTAGGACGCAATTATTTCAACCTCAAAATACTTTTGGGCCCCTAAGCCCCTTTTGCTCCGTCGCG
>CAZAYB010000170.1:3842-6970 GCA_964489215.1 uncultured Pirellulales bacterium | reverse complement strand
CCTCAAACTCGGCGGCGCCCAGGTCGTACTCCGCGACATAGTCCAAAACCTCCCCCCCTCAAAATACGACTCTGTCGTCTACTCACTCCGCAAAAACCCGCTCATCCAGCCAGCCGCCCAAAACCTCACCCTGCTCAATACCCGTCACAAAAACTACAACCCCCTGAAGCTGCTCGAATTCGCCCGTATCTGCAAAAAACATAAACCCTGCATCATCCACGCCCACCTCCACAAAGCAATAATACTCGCACTGCTAACAGCCCCCTTCACAAAAGCCGAAATCGTCATCCACGAGCACGGCTCAATAAAACAAAAAGGCCCCCAGTACGCCTTATACAGACTCCTCTTAAGAATCCTCAAAAACAACGCCGACCTTTACATAGCCGTCTCAGATTACATGAAAGCCCAGCTCATAAACAAATCCGCCGTACCCCCCGAAAAAATAAAAGTCATACCAAACCCAATTGACCTCGAAAAATTCAACCCCGATCTGCACCGCCGCACAGCACCCAGAAACCAATTCAATCTCACTGAAAAACACATCCTCCTCGGCCTGCTCGGCAGACTAAACACAGTAAAGGCACCCGACCTCGCAATAAAAGCACTAAAAGAACTCCTGACACAAAACCCAAACTACAAACTTATCTTAATCGGCACCGGCCCAGAACAAAACAACCTCAAAACCCTCGCCAAAAAACTCAACATCGAAAAAAACATCATCTTCGCAGGCTACTGCCCAAACCCCCAAAAAATCATACCCGCCATAGACATAGCACTCATCCCGTCAATACACGAAGCACTAAGCAACGCATGCCTCGAATTCATGGCAATGAAAATACCCATAATCTCATCTGGCACCGGCGGACTCGCTGAGCTCATCACCCACAACGAAACCGCACTGATTACCCCCCAAAACACACCGCACCAAATCGCTCTCGCTGTACAGACTTTGACAGAAAACCCCCACCTGAAAAACAAGCTAATCGAAAACGCCGCCCAGAAAGTAAAAAGTTACTCCATAAAAAACTACATAAAAACCATCACTGAAACATATTCTAACCTTCACCCCCAATCCGCAAACTCAGATTAACCCTGCCTCCCCGGCCGACGAACAGGACGCCGCCTCAAACCAAAAAACCTCACAACCCTGCTTATAAAATGGAACAATACCCGCGTAAAACCAGGCCGAAGCGTCAAAAACCAGTAAACAAAACGCCCCCACCCGCCCATCAGATAACCAAACTCGCCGTAAAGCTCACCAATCCTCCCCTCATCCTCATAAAACAGCATACCCCGTATCCAACGACGAACCATATACCCCGCGCAACCCTCAAACTCCTCTAACCGCCCAGCCTCCCGCGCAAGCTCAACATGACGACGCAAAAAATCAGCATAAATATCGACATCCCGATACTTCTTGACAATACTGTCCGCAACCTCAAGATAATAAACAGAACCCCCCTCACAGCAAAAACCTATCTTAGGATAAAGATAAGCCACCCGAAGCCACATATCAATATCATTCGCCTTTAGCTGACCAACCCGAAACAAACCCGCCGAAAACAAAACATCACGACGAATCACCATCATATCCGTATGCCCCCAAACCCCAATACCAAACGCCTCAAAATAACTCTCAAAATAATCCTTTCCACCCAGAATCTCCCTGCACTTCTCAACAGGAGTATAAACACCCCTCCTACCCTCGCTCGTCAGCTCCTGGTAATAGTTCCCGCTAACCCACACCAGTTCAGGATTACCCTCAAGTATCTCAACCTGCTTTGCTAACTTATCCACCAGCCACTCATCATCCGCATCCAGAAACGCCACCCACTCCCCGCTCGCCGACTTAATTCCTGCGTTCCTCGCCGCCGATGCTCCCCCGTTCTCCTGCTCTATTAACCTCACCGCCTCACCAAACCCCCGCACCGCCTCAGCAGTACCATCACTCGAACCATCATCGACAACAATAATCTCACTAACTCCGTAACTTTGCCCAAGCACACTCTCCAAGGCTCTGCCGATATAACGCTCACTGTTATAAGCAGGTATAACCACGCTTATCTTATGATCAACTCTACTCAAACCAACCGCTTTCTAAAATAATAACCGTTTCAAAATCTTCCCAAAACACATTCTAATCCGTCCGCCGGTAATGTAAATAAAAAAAGACCGGCCAAAAAAAACCGGTCTTAATCAAATCCTTCAAATTATATTTTTTTTACTTTGAATGTCTACCTGCGCCGTTTACTGCCGAAACTTCGCTCTCTGCTGTCTTTACTCCGTCTGCCCCACGGCAAAATATGATCTTCTTTAGGCCTAAGCTCCTCAAGCGACATCTCCAGATCATATATGCTTTTTTGAAGTTCATACCTGCACTTCCACTCCTTTATCAAAGACTGGATAACCTTTAACCTCGCCTTGAAAACATCAAAGAAACTTACCCCCTCCGGCATTTCTCTGCGTATAAGCATCTCTGCCATATCACCAAGAGCCGACATCTCCGTCTCTATCGCCGCGTCAAGTATATCGATCATTTCACCCTTCATCGCTATAGCATCTTTAATCTTCCCCACCGCCGCGTCATAAGGCCTTTCAATCCATTCAAACATATATATACCAGCTTGTTCATGAGTGGACATATACATCCTGTTTTCTTCACTGTTTACAAAAGGAAGGCTTGGATTTACACTTTCCGGAAGTTCCACAACCTCAAAGTTGCCGAATGGCTCATAAATATTTTCCCTGCTGCCCCTGTAAATTACTCGCTGACCGTCCCCTTCATTATTCGTAACGTAAACCGTCAGTTCATTTTCAAGTACACGCACCCTGTAACTGCCGGTAAATATATCAAATTCATCAAGCCGTCTTACATTACTAAAATTCTCATACCTGTTCGGACGCTCTGCAGTATAAACCCCGAATTCACTTTTATCCATACTGTTCCACGACCAGTAAATCCTCAGCTCATCCTCACTGAGACAGGGAGCAAAATCATCACCTCTTGTGTGTATACCCCAAAAAGTTTTAGAAAGCCTCCATTCTTCTTCTGTATGTTCTCGTTCAGCCATTCGGAGAAATATCTGATATATTCCTTCTCGGTATATTGCCTGGCAATAGTATAACCT
>CAZAYB010000170.1:0-3832 GCA_964489215.1 uncultured Pirellulales bacterium | reverse complement strand
CTGATAAACCGCTGATATTCACCATTTCGATAAATGGTTTGAGAATAATAAAGTCGCAGATTATCATTCGTAACCCAGGGATTTGTCAGAAATTGTCCTTCTCCTTCAATTTTTAATTCTTTGATTGGCTCTGCAAGCCCAAACGGACTATTTATATTATCCCTTGTAGCTTCATATATATCATAAACTTTTACATTGGGATATTTTTGGCTATAACCGCTGACTCGGACAAAATAAATACTCAGTTCATCAGGTGTAAGGCAGGGGCTGATAGCGTTATATCCGTTCTCATAATCATTAAGTTCCTCAAGCAAAACAGGCTCACCCCAGAAACCAAACACATTAACCCCAAGAAAAAGTAAAACCGCCCAGACCGCAAATCCTTTTTTAGACATGATAGCCTCCTCTTTAAAACGTTAGCATTTAATTCATTCTACTCAAATTTTAACACTGAACAAATAAATGTCAAGCTTTTTTATCGCTAATTCCACACAATTTTCTGCAAACAAGCTTAATCATCCCCCAGAATGCCCCAAACCTGGCAGTCATTTTCACCAAAACACCCACCAGAATAATGCCCGCCTTCTTGTTTGAATACATATCCTCGTCCTTATCGTTTATTTTTTCTATAATCTCACCGATCTTCATCTTTACCGGCAGCAGATAAAAGCTGTGATAGAAAAATTCGTGCAAAAGTCCGAATCCCTTGCTCATTCGCATAGAAACTGCACCAGTCCCAACCCGAAAGCTTTTTTTGACAAGTTCACCGAATCTTCTGGTCGGGTGCACTGCCGCTGCTTTTTCACCATAAACCAGCTTTGCACCTTTCCTTACCGCACGGGTTACCCACTCACTGTCACCCCCGCTTTTTACTTCATTAAAATATCCCGTATTAGAAAAAACCTCTGCTCTTACAAAAAGATTCGCCGTCTGTCCCTTACCTTTACTGACTGCTTCCTTTGTATTAAGATAATATATCGAATCAAAAAGTTCTCCCGCTCCGGGTTTATTGGAAAATTCAAAATCGATACGTCCGCAAACAATATCCGCATCCATTTCTTCTAATGCCCCGACCCCTTCACTTATCCAGTTGCTTTTCAATACACAGTCTGCATCCGTAAAGGCTATAACTTCACCGCTGGAATTCTTCAAACCCTTGTTCCTGCACGAGTAGGAACTTTGCTTTTCTTTTTCTTCAAGAAGTGTAAACCCATATTCCCTGACAATCATTGCTGTATTGTCTCTCGAATTATTGTCAACTATAAAAACCTCAAACCTGTCCCTCGGATAGTCCTGTTTCAAAATACTGTCAAGCAGTTTCCCGATACAACTTTCACCGTTATAAACAGGTACTATCAAACTGACTTTAGGCTTTTTATTTTCAGGCGGCATATTCAGCGATTCTTAAATGTTTCCGTTATTCTTTTAAAGCATATTTTTAACATTCCGCAAAAAGCTCCCAATCTTGACATATAGGCGCACAAAAAACCAATTATCAATATACGCACTTTCATTTGTGAATAAACCCCATCATTATCGTCAATCTTTTTCTTCAAATGAGAAAAATCAAGTTTTACCGGCAAAAGGCATAAGCTGTGAAAACCGACTTCATGCCAGAAGCTCTGACCATTGCTCAATCGAATGCCGGGCTTACCTGTTCCTGTACGAAAACTTTTAAAAAGTATTTCTTTAAGCTTTCGGGCTGGGTGTCTCACAACTGCATCTTCAGCATATTCAAGCCTCAGACCGTTCCTTACCGCTCGCATTGACCACTCCAGATCACCCCCGGAAACAACTTCACTGAAAAGACCGTTCTTCTCAAAACAATCAGCATAGGTAAATAGATTGCCAGCTCCGGTTCCATGCCCTTTTTTTATCTTTTTATTAAAACCGAAATGAGTTAATGTATCATAAATCTCTGCGGCTGAAGTATTAGATGACAAAATAAAATCCACCTTCCCCCCCACAAGGTCAGCCCTGGTTTCTTTTAGTTTGCAGATACCGTTTTTCAGCCAATCCTTATCTGCAATGCAGTCAGCATCTGTAAATGCTATCATCTCAGAATTTGAATGCTTTATCCCCTTGTTGCGCGCCGCATAAGAACTCTGTTTATCATTCTTTTCAAGGTAAACTACAGGATAACTTTTTATGACTTCCGCCGTTTTATCACTTGAATTATTATTGACAAAAATAAGCTCTGTCTTCTCTTTTGGATAACTTTGACCAAGTAAACTTTCGATTGCCCGTCCAATATACTTCTCTGCGTTATATGCAGGAACTACAACAGAAACTGTCCCGAAATCCTCAGCCATATTCACCCAAAAAATACAAATCAGCAAACCCGTTCACACACCGCCAGCCGTACCCGCCCCGATACTACTGAACGAAAAAACGCATAATATCGTTCCAAAGCAGTAAAATAAAAACGATTGCGATAAAAACCAGTCCAATATAATTTATCGTCGCCTGAGTCCGCTCGCTTATCGGAGAACCCTTAATCTTCTCTATCAGCAAAAGCACAATAACACCACCGTCAACAATCGGCAATGGAAGAAGATTCATTACAGCGATAACCGAACTTATCAGCCCAAGAAAATATACATAATACATAGGAGGCTGACTCGACGCTATCTGATAGCTCATCGTAACTATCCCTACCGGCCCAACAAGAGTCTTAGGACTAACCTCACGCGTCGCAAGCCTTCGCAAAGTAACATAAGTCTGTGCGATAAAACTCCACGTCTTCTTCAAACCCATCTGAACCGCCTCAACCGGACCATCTGCCTTGTAAACCTCCTTCAAAGGTGCAAACGGAACATAAGCCGTAGAGCTCAAGCCGTCTCCCCCAGGAGGCTCCATCTGTGGCCGTGCAGTTATAAATGCATCATTCGCTGGAACATTCAAAACAACACTGCCCGCCTGCTCAGCATCGATACGGTAATCAATCGCAACTCGCTCACCTTTACGCCTGCCGATCAAACGGATAACTTCATAAAAACTGTCGACCTTCTCTCCGTCAACCTTCTCGATTCTCGCACCCGAGGGTATCTCAACCCTGTCTATTCCCCCCTGAACATCGATTGTATCTGCCACAACACTGTGCTCCCCGTCAAGCGCAGGAACTATTCCCATCCTCGCCGTCTCCGCTCCGCCCCCAGGCACTGTCGATACCTCAACATCAAATGTCTTCTCTGCGTATTCCCCGTCGCTTTCCTCACGCAAAACCATAACCTTCATCACTTTGTCAGCGTGCTCGAATGTAACATCACGGAGCTCACGAAATGTCGGATTGTTCTGCTCTCCAGCCTTAACAATTATATCACCTCTCTTAAGACTGTGTCCCTTTGGCGCCCACACTATCTTAAGCCGAGGAACCATACCGAAAATATGAGTCATCGTATAACCGCTGTCAAAATTATCCTTCGCATGATTAAGAACAAGAGGAATCTCAACCTGCTCTGTAACCAAACCTCCCATTTCGCCCTCGCCCGAACGCCGTTTAACAGTCAGCTCCGCAACAGGCCGCCAGGACTCTGAAATTATCTTCTCCATCTGCCAGTGATGTTCAATCGGCTTACCATTAACCGCCGTAACTACATCTCCGGACTTCAAACCCGTCGATCCGTAAAGACGTTCATTATCCTCAGGCTTCTCAAAAGGGGCAACCTCTAAACTAAGCCCGGGCTCTATACCGAAAAGCCTCAGGTCAGAACCTCTCGGTCGACGTGCTATCATCTCAACTTCCTTAACAGTGCCGTCACTGTGAGCTACTGTAAAATCAACCGGCTCACCCTTGCCCGATAAAGCACCTGCTATCAATAGTGAACCAAAA
>CAZAYB010000169.1:0-6978 GCA_964489215.1 uncultured Pirellulales bacterium | reverse complement strand
GAAGTACATTAGCACCTTGATAAAGCCTTTTTATGTGTGCGTCAAACTCGAAAATCCGGCGGTCATAGACTCTGATTCCCTCGAACACACCGTCTCCGTAGAGCAAGCCATGGTCAAAAACCGAGATTTTTGCCTTATCTTCATCCACGAGTTTGTCATTTAACCAAACTTTTTTTGCCATAAAAATTCTCCACTTTGATTTTAGCTACGCCTGGTCTTTACAAATATCAACATTCGGTGTTTTTTTCACACGATCTTGCCATCTGCCAGGTTCATTACTATATCCGCTCTGTCGGCAATATTCCTGTCATGTGTTACCATAATGATTGTCTGGCCCTGGTCGTTTAATTGCTCGAAAACCTTTAGGATACCATTTCCTGTCTCCAAGTCAAGGTTTCCTGTAGGTTCGTCAGCGAGTAACAGTGTGGGCTGGTTCATAAGTGCCCTTGCGATTGCAACTCTTTGTCTTTCACCACCGCTTAGCTGGTAGGGCTTGTGAGTTAGCCTGTGCGAGAGGCCGAGCCTTTCAAGCATTTCCTGAGCCTGTTTTTTTACTTTTTTTGAAGAAGCGAACCATGCTGGTATGCTTTTTCCTGCCATTGCAGAAAGCATTGCATTTTCCGTTACGTCAAGCTCGTCGAGGAGGTGGTAGAACTGGAAGACAAATCCGACCTTTTTATTCCTGAATCTATTCAGGGCAGAGGATGAAAGTTTGTCCAGTTTCTGGTTTTCAAACTCTACACTACCCTGATCCGGTTTATCGAGAGCTCCCATGATGTGGAGCAGTGTGCTTTTTCCGCTTCCAGAGGCACCGATAACGGCTATGAACTGTCCCTTTTTTACGGTAAGCTCAAGACCTTTGAGGACCTGAATTTTCGCCTGTCCGAGTTTATATGTCTTATGTATATTTTCAGCTTTGAGAAGGTCCTGCATTATTTTCCCATCAGATGAGCAATGACATTTATGAAATAAGGTTAATTGCTATGTATAATGGATTAGAAGTGTTTATTTTGCAAGCAAAATCAGGGACAGAAAGGGGTATTGGGCAGTTTAAATGAGCATATGATGTAAAAAACTTATAATTTGTGCCATGATATTTGAAAAGTGGCGGATTTTTTGAAGCTGACTAAATCTGGTTTACAGCGATGACGTCAGCAATTTTTTTATTTGCAGCTCTGAAGGCAGGCAGGAAAGCACCGAGTACCGAAGCTGATATCGCTGATGTAATGACTAAAATGACAACCTTTGGCCTAATGCGGTCTGGTATATCTCCTATTGCGTAAACGCTTCTGTCCCATAGCTGCCAGCCGAATTGTTGAAACAGCCAGGTCTCTATGTTGTTTGCCTGAGAAACGAAAACGGTTCCGCTTAGGCCTCCGAGCACCGAACCGGTAATGCCTATAAGAACCGCGAATATGACATAAATGGAAATTACAGAAATTGATGATACCCCTGTGCTTCTTAATATGCCAATGTCCCTGCTTTTGTGGCTGATTATCATGTAAAAGACGACGAGTACGACAAAAACGGTGATAACAGCAAGCATCGCAAAAAGCAGCGTCAACATCAGCTGTTCCTTTTCCATGGGGGCTATAACACTTCTTCGGTTCTGTTTCCAGTTTTCAACCTTTACGGTGTGGAGTAAATCAATATAAGGTGAATTGGTTTTTGTTTTTTTGAACGTTTGCCATAATGATCTTACTTTTTTAACGGATTTTTCCAGGTTTTCAGAGTCGGCAAACTTAATATGTATCGCACTTGCGCGGGGCTGGGAGGAGTCCATTCCCGTAAGCGCAGCGGCGTATTCAAATGGTATGTATATCATGTTTTCATCGATTTTTACCAGTCCTGTTCTGCTGTCATCGGTTACATAAAATGTTTTGCGGTTTACCAGGTCAGTTCCTGCTTTTGCGAGTACGCCTTTGGCAGTCAGCGGAAAGCAGCTTATTGTAAGAGCAAATTGGGGAACTTTTGATGCGTGATGATATTTTCCAGTTCGGTCCCTTCCGTGCGGCATTTTGTCGATCCCTACGATACAGCCAGGTGATTTGTCAGTGTTTTCAGAGAGGAAAGCATTTTTTACATCGTTGCGGTTATAGTAAAGGCTTTCGCCAAATCCTGTTACCTTGTCATGTTCTATCGGGTTTAATCCCATAATCTGTATTCCCATGTTGACTTTTGCACCTTCCTGAGTCAGCAGGCCATAAGCGTTTATTACAGCGGAAGTGTTTTGGATAAAGGGCTTTTTTGCGAGCAGCTCTTTGAATTGCTGATAATAGGGAAAGCCGACGAGGGAATCTGTAGAAACGATACAATCTCCAACAAAATTATGGTTCTTTTGTCTGAAGTCCTCTACGAGTCCGTTCATAACTGTCATTACGACAATTACTATGAATACACACAGAGAGACGGCAAGTACGGCGACCCAGCTTATCGGCCTTTTGAGAAGGTAACGGATTGGCAGTAAAATTTTATACATTATTTTTAAGTAATAAATCCTTATTCGTAACGAAGTATTTTTACCGGTTCTACTTTTGCAGCTGAGAATGCAGGTATCAGCGATCCTGCGATTGAGGCTGATATTGAAGCAGTTACGATCCATGCGACAGCGTGCCAGTTCATTGTGGTCGGTATTCTGGTGAACAGGTATGTACTGCTTTTCCATATTTTTATACCGAGTATGCTGCTTATTGTCTGCTCGACAAATTCTATGTTATGGCAGATTAAATACCCTGCTGCTACACCGAGGGCAGAGCCTGCCAGGCCGATGACAAGACCGAAGATAATGAAAATCGAGGCGATGTGTAAGGGTCCCATACCGCAGCTTTTAATTATGGCCATGTCTTTTCTTTTTGTCATTACTATCATGTAGAATATGCAGAATACCAGCAGTACAATGCCAGCGCTTACAATTCCGAAAATGACGAGGAGGACCTTCATTTGTTTTCTGTATTCGCTAATCAAAAGTTCCTGCATTTTTTTTGCGCTTTCTATTTTTGCCATAGAAGCGAGGTACCTGCTCCAGCCTAAGGTGTTTTCGGCAAAATCTATCCATGCCTCGGTTACCTGCTGAGTTGCTTTTTCGAGGTCAGCACCTTTTTTTATTTTTATCTGCAGCATATCGGCGGGCTGTTGGGTTTGCGGGTATATTTTCTTTGCAAGCTGATCTATCGGGACAAAAACGAGATGTTTGTCCAGGTCGTAAATTCCTGTAAACATTATGTCAGCTACAATGAGCCTCATTGAGGCGGGTTTTTTAAGAGCTGGGCTTGCGGCAGTAACAATGAACTGTTTTCCAGTCAGCTCAATTGCTGAATCAAAGTCATATTCATCTGTTTTTTCGTCAGGCTCACTAACCAGTCCGATCGAGACAAATCCTTTCAATTGGTCCTTGGGGCCGATTGTATCGAAGTTGATATTATCTGCGTTTTTCTGTTTTAACAGGGCATCATGGAAAGGGGCAACTTTTTTTCTTGTATCAATATCGATTCCCCAGATGCTTACAGCTCTTACGTTTCCCTTGTTGATAAGCATAAGTCCCTGGGAATTGATTACTCCGGTAGCGGAGTGGATAAGTGGGAGTTGTGTTATTTTTTCTGCGAGTATGGGCCATTTGGGGATGGCGGTTTGTCCCGGAGAGTTTAAGATTACATCTCCCATTTGCTTTGTTGCGCTTTTTTCGAGTGCATTTATGAAACCTGTGAAAAGGCTGGAGACTGTTACGAGAAGGCAACAGCTCATTGCTACAGCAGCGAGACTCAGGAAAACGACTCTCTTGCTGCTTAGATACCGCCAGGAAAGAAATGAACTTAAATATTTCATAAGTTTCTGATTTAAGCAGTTTTGCAGAATTATTTGGAGTTATTTTTTATTGAACATTCTTAAGCAAAGGAAAGAGTATGACATCTCTAATGCTTGAAGCATTTGTCAGTAGCATTATGAGCCTGTCAATGCCAATTCCGAGTCCGCCAGCAGGCGGCATACCATATTTCAGAGCGGTTATGAAATCATCATCCATTTTTGCCATGGTATCTTCTTCGCCCTTTAGCTGTCTTTTGAAGTTTTCTTCCTGTACTGCAGGGTCGTTTAGTTCGGTATAAGCGTTGGCAAGTTCCATTTTTGCGACGATAAGTTCAAATCTTTCGGCAAAATCAGGGTTTGTTTTGTTTGGTTTTGTCAAAGGGCACAGCGGAGCGGGATAATCAATAACAAAAGTAGGATCAATAAGATTATGTTCAACGGTTGCCTCGAAGACTTCGCTTATTACGACGGGGTCATCCATCGACTGGTGATCTATTCCGATTTTTTCAGCTTTTTTTCTTACTGCTTCAATGTCGCTGATATCACAGCCGGCGTGCTCTTTAAGCAGATCGGCATATTTTGCTCTTCGCCATGGTCTTTTGTAATTAATTTGAAGGTCTCCAAAGGGCAACTGTTCAGACTGGCAGTACTTTTCGATAAGCAATGAAACGAGCGATTCTGTTATGTCCATCATGTCGTTGTAGTCTGCGTAGGCCTGGTAGAGTTCGAGCATTGTAAACTCGGGATTGTGGCGTGTTGAAAGTCCTTCGTTTCTGAAGTTTCTGTTAATCTCAAAAACCCTTTCCATTCCACCTACGAGAAGTCTTTTTAGGAAAAGTTCCGGAGCTATTCTCAGATATAATTCCATATCGAGTGCGTTGTGATGAGTTATAAAAGGTTTTGCGGCGGCACCTCCCGGTATTGACTGCATCATTGGTGTTTCTACTTCGTAAAATCCTTCCCGGGTTAAGAATTCTCTTATGGATGATACCATGAGGCTTCTTTTTCGGAACCTTTGCATGACTTCGGGGTTTGCCCAGAGGTCGACGTATCTTTGCCTGTAACGCAGGTCGACATCGCTTAGGCCGTGGAATTTTTCGGGTGGGGGCAGCAGAGCTTTTCCAAGAAGTGTTACCTGGTCTGCCCATATTGTTATTTCGCCTGTTCTTGTTTTACCGAGCTGGCCTTGTGCACCGATTATGTCTCCAAGGTCAAGCAGTTTCATACGGGGCCATTCTTCGGAGAGCAGCTTTTTGCTTAGTCCCAGCTGTATGGTGCCTGTGGAATCGCGTAATGTGATAAAAATCAGCTTTCCGATGTCTCTTAGCAGTACAATTCTTCCTGCGCATCTTGCTGTGATGTCCTGTCTGTCTTCCTGGAATCTGCTTACGGCAGACTTTGTTGATTCGGCATTTTCATATTTTCCTCCGTAAGGGTCAATTCCCATTTCAACCAGTTTGTTTAGTTTATTTTGTCTGTTCTGCTCAAATTTATCCCTGGTTTGATTATCCTGCTGCACTTTGTTTTTACCTCTTAATTTTAGATCCTGTTATTTTGATTTTTCTTTTGAATTTACAGCCTTTGCTGTTGCTGAAATGCTTTCATGATCAAACTTAACAGGCTCTCCTGCCATGAGCATTTTGCCTTTGAGTACAACCAAAGCAACGGCGAGCTGAGGGTCATTTTTTATGGTCTGGTAATTTGAGTGCCTGTTAATCGGCATTACCTCATAATCATGGTCTGCCCTTGCGAGTGTTTCGTTTTCGTTTTGTACTTCCCGCATCTGATTGATTTCCTCAGGTGTGAGCTTAACCTCAACGTCAGGAGCAATTCCCCAGTCTTTTCTACCCTGTCTTTCCATTTCATGTCTGTCGTGTACCCTCTGGTTGCTTGGCAGATGGTAGTAAGCCATGGTGTATTTGAGTTTTGAGCCTCCGCCGGTATGGTCGAGAATTGTCTGCACGCTTCCTTTTCCGTATGACCGCACTCCTACGAGAGTTGCTCGGTTGTATTTTTCATCCTGCAGTGCGCCAGCAACGATTTCTGAGGCACTTGCTGAACTTTGATTTATGAGTATAACGAGTGGATAGTTTGGGTGTGTTCCTTTTGCATGAGCCTCTTCGTATGATGAGAGTCCCCATCTGGGCTGACTTTTTACAATCAGTCCGTTTTCTACGTTGATGAACATGTCAGCGACGTCTGCAGCGCTTATAAGCAGGCCGCCTGTGTTGTATCTAAGGTCGAGGATAAGTCCATTTAGCCCTCGCTGCTCAAGCTTTTTTAAGGCTCTTTCCATGTCCCTTGCAGTAGTGTCGGTGAAGTTGCTGATGCTGAGATATCCAATCTTGTTTTCAGGGTCAATCATGTATTTCCAGTCCCCGTCAGCTTCTCTTTGCCAGCCTTTTATTGTCGGCACAATTATGTAATCGCGAACGATCATTATGTCTTCTTCTTTTTGTTTATCCGCTCTTTTTACCGTTAATGTTACAGGTGTGCCTCTTGGTCCGGTGATTTTGCTGACGGCACATTGTATGCTCATTTCCTTTGTGACGGGTTCGCCGTTTATAGCGGTAATGATGTCGTCGGCGTCAAGGCCTGATTTGTAAGCAGGTGTGTTTGGTATAAGGCTTTCGACTTTCAGGATTCCCTTTATTTTTGAGATCTGTATTCCAACCCCAGTAAATTTTTGTGTAATGTTCTTTTGAAAATCCCTTACCTGCCAGGGCCAGATAAGGTTTGTGTGAGGGTCGAGAGCAGAAAGAGCAGATTCTGCATATTGTGCAATTACGACCTCGTCGGGCATTTTTAGAGTTTCCTGGTTGAGTTTGAGAACCTGGTAGAAAATTTTTATAAATTTATCTCGAGTTACGACACTGAAGGTTTCTGAGCCAGGTGAGCTCAGCTTTTTCAAACCTTTTTGCCAATTGGCATCATCATCGGGCTCGGCCTTGAATGCGAGCTGTTCCTGGGTTTGAGTTACAACTTTTCCGAGCAGTTTTGCCCGCTTTATGGCTTTTTCAAGCATTTTTTCATAATCGACGACATTTACATAGTGAAAGTCAAGAGCCTTGATTGCTTTTACAAACATATCAGGTTCTATTCCTTCGTGTCTTTGTTCGGCGGTTTCACAGCTGTTGTCCTTTATTGACAGTTCGATGGCAGCCATTTCGAGCAAGT
>CAZAYB010000168.1:0-7033 GCA_964489215.1 uncultured Pirellulales bacterium | reverse complement strand
GTAGACGACCCCCAAAAAGCTAAAACCTGCACATACCTCCAAATGAACTCATGCCCTGCTCCTTGCATTAAAAAAATCTCGAAACAGCAATACAAAAAACAAATCAACTGCGCAATCAATGCACTCACAAAAGGCCCACAAAACCAAATCAAAATCATGAATAAACAGATGAACAAATTCGCCGCAAAAACTCAATTCGAAAAAGCCGCCAAAATAAGAAACAAAATCTCAAAACTCCAAAACCTCAACCGAAAAGCATACTATTGGCTCACCCCACTTTCAAAACTTAAAATCCTCCACATAGACCGCTGGCACCCCGTAAAAATCAAAAGAAAAAAACATACCGCACTAAAATCCTTCCTGATCTCTCCAAAAAAAATCACAATTTCAGATCACTTCACAATCGATAAAATCGATCAGCTGATAGAGCAAACCGAAAAAATGGAAACCCGCCCATCCCAAATAATTGAAAACATGCAAACAAAGGAAACCGTCTCCTTACTTTCACGTTTCCTCTGCAGAAAAAACTCAGCTGGAATATGGATAAACCTTTCTAACTCAGACTCGATAAATAAAAATATGATAAAACAAACCGTCAGTGAACATTTCAAATAACTCACCTAAAAACAATTATTTAAGCTGACCTTAAGCATACCCCAAACAAAAAATGGCTGACAACACAAATTTGTATTATCAGCCAAAATGAAATTAGCCCCAAGGGGATTCGAACCCCTGTTGCCGGGTTGAAAACCCGGTGTCCTAGGCCTGCCTAGACGATGGGGCCAATTTACAATGTAAAACTATTCCATTGATATAGCTTCAACCGGACACTCATCAACACATACGCCGCAGTCTACACACTTATCTTCGATAACAACAGCCTTACCATCCTGCATCTCAATTGCTTCACTGGGACATGAATCAACACATGCTCCGCAGCCCGTACACGTTTCAGCATCAATCTTAGCTGGCATATAAAACTCCTTTCAATACAAATAACAATTTAAGGCAAAAAACATACATGCTTTTTACCCAAATTACAACAAAAATTCAATTATTTTTTCAAATCATACAAAATAAATCCCGCAAAACCCCGCAAAACCCTTATAACACCATTATTTTTCAGCCTCAATGCCCTCTACGTCAGACTTAACTGGCTCCTTACCACCCAAAGCCACCGCCATACGCTGAACCAAAGGATGCCTGTCATACTGGGCGCTCCAGTCAAGAACCTGCTTAAATTCCTCATCTCCGCCCCTCCCAAGCACATAAAGACCCATCAAACGAACCGGCCAATGACTGTCATTCAAAGCCTCAGAGACTGAATCTACCAGCTCATAATCAAATGGTTCGGGCAAAAATAATATCTGAGACAACGAATAAAGACGAATAGTCCACTCTTGATCACCTATACCCTTACGAATCGCATCAAGCAAAAGCTTCCGCGGAACCGAAACATGCCTGTACAATACATTACCCCCCATAAGCTTCTTCTCGATCAAAAGACCGCTGAAAAGCTCGATCGCTGTCACTTTCTGACCAATACTGCCCCGCGAAAGTGACTCCAGACGCTGCATCAAAAGCTCACGGGTCATCCTGAGCCCGCGCCTGCGAACATTATAAGTCAATGCCTCAAATTCCGGCAAAGAGCTCACCACATTGCCATCTGAACCTTTAACAGGATCAAGATATGCCTTAAATTCAATATCTACTGAAGCCTGTGCATAAGACTTCAAAACCCGACCAAGATACCCCCTCATCGGATCAAGACCGATACTGCCGTGCTCACCGGGCCCGATAACCCTGCAAGGCCAAATACGCTTATCAATCAAACCTTCAATTTTAAGCTCAATATCACCGCTGATCTCAGCATCAACACGAACAAATCCCTTAAAAAAACCATTATCTGCTATTATCAAAGGACCCCCCGACTTATTATCAACTATCAGATTCAAACTAAAATCTGACCCGTAAGAAAATTCATTACCCCCAGCATTTAGCTTACCCGAAAAAACTCGATTTATAGGCCTGAAAACAAGCGAAAGCTCTTCTCCAAATTCCTCCTCAAGACGTGACCTAATACCATCAACATCGATTCCGCTGACATAACCGCTCCCGTTAGACTCCAAAAGCTCCCTGGCACGCTCACCGGCAAAAGATGCTGGATCCATACCAACTGCTCCCTTCAAAACCTCAATCGCCTCGGACTCTTCTCCCTCTTCAAGCAAAATAAGACCCTTCGTAACCGCTGCAATCTGATTTTGCTCATAAATGCCCTCAACCATCTCATCTGCAAGCTCAAAAGTATTATCCTTCGCAAGAGAATAAGCCAAAAGACCAATTACTCCCTCACTCTCACTGTCCGCAGAATAAGCCTTATTCGCCCAAGCCAAAGCAAGATCGCTATCTGGCTCGGCAAAATTATAGAACCAAGCAAGATCAGCCGCACTCACTGAACCCTCAACGCCGCCGGAAACCTTATCACGCTCACTTTCTACCCTCGAAACCGTATCATTGACAAAATCTTCATTGCCAAGACCCCTCGCCGCCTTAATACCCATCGCCTCGATAAAAATATCAAACCGGCCCAAATCCCTAACCGAACGGACAATATCAAGAATAACGCTGTAATTGCCTGAATAATAAGCACTTACCGACCAGGGCCTGTAAATCCAGGAACGAACTCCATCATCGCCGTTAAGATAGGAATACAACTTTGCACAATAAGACCACCCGCTCTCTGCAAGACCGTAAAGCTCAAGACTCTCACAATAAGATGAAAATTTAACTACTGAATCAAGACTATATGGATCGGCCATGACCATACGACGCAAATGAGAACACCACAGCCAAACATCAAGACCCTGACCGTTTCGACGCACAATATCTGACAACTGAGAAAAGGCAAATTCGTTATAAGGATAAATTTGATATGAATACCAAAGCATCTCCTGAGACTGCTCAAATGCCGCCTTCTCCGAAAACAAAACACCAAGCTCAGTACCAAGCTGACTGCCCAATGCAGGGCTCTTATCCGAAAACTCAGACATAAAGTTGCTCAAAAGCTGCTCTCTGCCCTCCCGAAATTCCTGATTCTCTAACAGATATCGAACACCCTTAAGAGCAATGCCGACATCACACTCACTGTTTACATAATTTTGAAGCGATACCCGAACAGCTCCGCTGTAATCTGCAATACTGTAAGCACCAGCCGTTTTGATTATGTCAGCATAAAGATAATCTGCAGAATCATCAAGCTCTGATGCTCCCAGCAAAAGAAGCATAGCAGGCCTGATACGCATAGGGTCATCGCTCTCTGCCGGCATGGTAGTCATAGCACTTTGATGAAGTATCTGAGCACTGAATGGGGAATAAATATCCTTCCCGTAATTCTTCATACCAAAGCAAATGGAATATGGTAATAATAACAGCAACAATGAAAATAACTGCTTTCTTAAAAACATAAAATACTCCAATATCTAACATAAAAAAAATGTGACTGAAAAAAACCGATGCCTCGCAAAAGATTATAGCTTTATCTAACTGTATCGTCAAATATTTACAGATCCTCTAAATATTTAAAGCTGCACTAAAACACAACAGATACCTCATTTCTTAAATCGTGAGGTCACCAGAGAGAGCATTTCTATCTTCAATACCACCGATGCCGCAAAATATGACACTACTGCACCAAATACCGTAACCACAAGCCTTAACAGTCGATAATGCTTGGTAACATCCTCTTTATCCATTAAATTCACTATTAAAACACAAAAAGCCGCCATAAATGCCGTCGCACAAGCCGTCTTGACAACCGTCAAAAGATAACGGTCCATCAATCCACGACCAAGCTCAAACCGCAAAACAACAAGCAGTATAATAACCTGAACATAAGAAGATACCGCTGTGGAAATTGCCAGTCCCCCAGCCCCAAGAACCCATATCAGGCTGAGATTCAAACTCACATTAACAAATACTGCTAATACCGCCGTAAAAGCCGGCCAAAAAGATGCCCCCCTGCTGTAAAAAGCACGGGCAAGAATCTGCTGCGAAAAATAACCGCACAAACCCAATGAATAAAATATTATTATATTCGCCGTCAATAACGTATCTGTGGAATCGAATCGACCACGCTCAAAAATAACTGAAACTACATCACCCCGAACCGCTATAAGACCAACCGTCGCTGGAAATGCTATATATACCGCACCCCGAATACCACGGGATATCGTGGCCGTCAAAGAACCGACATCACCGCTCGAAGCCTGTGCACTCATTACCGGATAAATTGCCGTCGCAAGAGAAATACCAAGAACACCTAAAGGAAACTGATAAAGTCGCTGAGCATAAAACAACTGAGAAACAGTTCCCTCCCAAACTGGATAACGAACTAAATGACCAAAAAGTTCCAGATACTCTCCCTTCTGGACCGAACCGCTAAGCCACTTCGCTATAAAATCATCTGCAAGAGTATTAAGCTGAGTCGCAGTAAGGCCTATAACCATCGGACCCATCAAAAAAATCACTCGCCTGAAATGAATCCCCCCAAAATTAACACCCCCAAAAACTTTCGCTCCATGACGCTTCAATGCCCAAAACTGCATCATTATCTGAACAAAACCTGCCGCAACCACCGAAAACGCCGTAAAATAAACCCCGCGAGATGCTTCTGTTTTAAGCACCGACTGAGAAAAAATCAGAGAACCAATTATAAATATATTCAAAACCACAGGCGCCGCTGCTGGGGCCGCAAAATGGCCGTGACAGTTCAAAACTCCTGCAAGAATCGCAACCATACACACAAGAACCATATAAGGAAGCATTATCCCCGTAAGCGAAAGCATCAGATCCGTATCTGAAAGATCGCTCACAAAAAAATACCAGCCCCAGACAACAAGCTCCCCTAAAACCACTGTAAAAGATAAAATCAATGCTATAAAACTAAGAACTGTACCGCAAAGCTCACTGGCACTTGCTCGATCATTCTGCAAAAGATCGCTGTAAACCGGAATAAATGAAGATGATGCAGCCCCCTCTCCAAAAATCCGCCTCGCAAGATTAGGTATCTTAAATGCTATTACCCACGCATCCATTAAACCCTCTGCACCAAGAAAAAACGCAAAACTCATATCACGCAGCATCCCCAGAACCCTGCTTAATATCGTTAAAACTGCGATTTGTCGAAATCCCTTGACCATTGCAATACTTATATCACCACCGCCTCCGCTTTGCAATCATTTTGAAGCAAACTCTAAAATTCAAGATAAATCCAATTAAGCTTTATGATTTCCAGACCGATATACAAATGAATAAACATTTGTTTTGGGGGACTGTAAAACATGAAAAAAAATCAGCGGCTAGACTATGAGGCCGCAATCGAACAGTTAAAAAAACTTGCAATAGCAAGCGAAAAGCTAAGAAGAAAAAACCAGAAATTAAGATATATAAGTGATTATCTTAAAAACAAAAGTATAGATATCAGGTACATGCAAGACAATAAAAAAAAAGTGAAAATCAGCTGCGATAACGAAAATAACCCCGATTAATCAACTCGACCGGCCAAAATGACCGCTCAAAAAATTTCTACATATTCTCACCTGCCGTTGCAACCACACAGCAATATACCTCAACCGCACCTGCAGACTTCAACGTCATGGCACACTCGTTAAGGGTCGAACGAGACGCCGTTATATCATCAACAATACAAACTCGAGAGCCCGAAAATACATGACCCCTGCGAACCGCAAAAGCCCCCCTTACATTACGCCTTCGCCCCGCCGCACTCAAGCCATACTGCTGCTTAGTATCCTTTACCCTCACAAGATCACCGCTGACAGAAATATCACCAAAATAACCTGAAAGCCTGTCAGCAAGCAGACCGGCCTGATTATAACCCCTGAACATACGCCTCTTCCAGTAAAGAGGCACAGCTGCAAAAAAATCGATACGCTCACAAAAAAAACTGCTCTCAAGACTCGCTGCCATCAGACCACCAAGAATATCACAGACTTTATAAGTATCCTTATACTTCAGACCCAAAATAAGCTCACGAAGAACTGACCTGTAACCGCCTGCCGAAACTATTCCGTCAAAATACCAGCCGTCATCACAACAAGGACACCTCCCGTTCACCACAGAATAAACAGAAACAATGTGACCGCATCCCCTGCAGTAATCTTCACCGCAGCAGCTCATTAGCTCTGACCAGCAGCCCTGACACAAAACACCATCATCAGACCCAACATAACAATTGCAGTACCAGCACCTGCCAGGCCATAAAAGACCCCCCAAACCGGCACGAAAAGCCCCCAACCCCCCTCTTAACCCTCTAAGATACCTCTGAGAAACATTAACCATAAAAAAATTATAACCCCCGCACCCATAAATTCAACCCCAAAATCCCTCTGAAACCATCACTCCAGATCAAAAAGCGAATTATCCAAAGGCTCAAACCAACCAAGATTCAGCAACGAAGATTTCACACCATAAGCATTCTTATCACGAATCGAAAATATCTCCATAATACTTGTATGACCGTCAACCCAGCCCACATTCGCCCTGTCGCCATGTCGAAAATGAATGCTCGCAGATGCATAACCCCACTCACGCATAACCTTGCCCCCGGAAACAAAATAGACCGGCTCAGCAAAAGAATACTCTATAACCTCCCCGCTGCTCATCGCCATAGCAGTATCAGCAAACATAAGAGTCTCTGCAGAATTACTAACCTCGCCGTCCCTGCTGCTTCGGCTCCAGCCATCATGACCGCTGCCTGCCTCCCACACTCGCGAACCGATATAAACCGCGTTATAACCATAACCCCCGCACCCCCGCTCAAAATTAGTCGCCCAGCTTTCATCACTGACAAAATCAACCCGACCAGGACAATCCTTGATACCGGATTTGCCTATATAACCCCGCATTGCACTCCTGGCAGGATCAAAAGCCTCATCCTTAACACTCCTCTTACCGTGCCACCTGCTGAGATTACGCTCACTCATATCAGGATGAACCATATCACTGGCACCCCGCA
>CAZAYB010000167.1:1959-7082 GCA_964489215.1 uncultured Pirellulales bacterium | reverse complement strand
TATTCAGGGACTCTTTAGATTGTCAGTATTGGTAAAAGAGATAATATAGGACGATTTGATAATATTTTTCAATTTATGCCGTTTCTGGACGGGAAAAAAATGCCAAAGTCCTATAAAATCGCTTTTTATAACAAATAATTGATTTTATGGTTCGACTTTGGTATATCTAAAGTTAAACTTAAAGAGTTCTTTATCCGATAAGTTAGGCAAATTTCAATTAATAATCGGTTTTTGAGCCAAAATTAAATTTTGAATGAAAACTATCGCTTTTTTACGGGGTATTATCTGATGCAGAATGATGGAGTTTATGCCGGATCGAAGGCAAAGAGGGTCTTTGCAGGTTTAATTGGTATTGTTATTATTGCAGGATTTGCGGGAACTTTAACGGCCCAACCTCGCCTGGTACCCGCCCAGTATCGAACAATTCAGGATGCTATTGATGATGCTGCCCCAGGGGATGAAGTCATTCTCGCCCCCGGTGTGTATTCACTTGCAAACGGGAATCTGACTTATACACACGGCCCGGCAGACCAGGAATACCACGGATTGAATTTCGCTGGCAAAGCAATTACCCTACGAAGTGCGATTGACGAAAACGCTCCGGTTATAAGCTGGGCTACAATTGAAAGCACTATAATTGACCTGCATGGCGGTAGACATACTTTCCAGTATCAGTTCGATGGAGAGGATCAATTTGGTTCCTCAACCCAAAGTTACAACTTCTATTCAAGAAGAGCGTTCGATTTTTCGAATGGCGAAGGTAATGCAACCAAAATTGTTGGTATTACAATACGAAACGGCTACTTTGCAGGTGCTGTTGGTCAAAACGCCTTAAACCCGGGACAGCTTATTGATCCGGAAAATTACGATCCAGACGATGCCGAAGCTATCCCGTGGTCCAGAGCCGCACGCGGTGAATCTGTAGCTGGAGACGGATACGGAGGAGCAGCCTTATGTAACGGAAGCTCTCCTACTTTTAAACTTTGCCGTTTTATTAACAACCAGGTAAGCGGCGGTCAGGGCGGGTTCGGCGCTGATGGTAAGTACATTCCGCCTGGGTCCGAAGAAAACGGACAATGGGGCGGAAACGGCGGACATGCCGATGGAAACGGATACGGTGGTGCAATCGCATGCCAGGCCGGAGCTGCGCCGATTATTGAAGACTGTATATTTGAAGGTAATACCGCAAGAGGTGCCGTCGGCGGAGACGGCGGTAATGGTAGTGAAAATGATGCCGATACTGAAGCAAGTCATGGTGGTGTAGGTGGTGCCGCAGGTGCTGTCCCCGACCCTGAATGGCCGGAAGACCCTGCTGACCCGGAAGATGATATTCTCGGAGCTCCGCAGATTTGGGCAGTCGATGGAGCCGGTGGTGACGGCAGGGGAGGTGCCATATATTGTGAAGCAGGAAGTGTTCCGATAATAAACGGATGCACTTTCAAAGACAATAAGTCGATTCAGGGTAGTCACGGTATAGGCGGTGAAAGAGGTAACGGAAGCGACCTTCAGGACCCATTCGGCCCAGCCACAAAAGGACCCGACGGCTGGGACTACGCTGGAGGAGCCTACGTTAATTATACTTCTGACGGAACTGGTTTTATGAATACTGGAGGTACTATTTACTGTCAGGGTGGTTCTACCGTACAGATGACAAACTGCTCCATCGACAACAGTCAGGCTTATTATTTCTCCGGAACAACCATTACCGGTTCTTTTGGAGATTATATTACTAAAAACTATACTCGTGGCGGAGCAATCTTTATTGACAACTCCGGCATAACCGCAAACTTTGATAATGTCGATTTTTACAATTCGAGAGGCGGTGCTGTTTTTGCCGATGGCGGAAATACCCTCAATTTCACAACTGCTAATCCAGACGACATCTGCGAATTCGCCGAAAACGTTGATACCTTCGATGGTGCCGCAATATTCCTTTATACCGGCGGACAGCTTAATTTAACCAACTGCAGTTTCAGCTCAAATACTGCCCGAATGGACGGCGGTGCAATTCGCTCATACAGTCATATAAACGCAGTTAATTGTGCATTCGGAAGCAACACCGCTCAAAACGGATGGGGCGGAGCTATTGAAATATATGATACCGAAGGAAATACCGAACTTGATATGGATTTCCAGCAGTGTATCTTCTCGGGCAACCGTGCCCTTTGGGGAGGTGCCATCCACACACAGGACTTCCACGCTGAGTTTACAGACTGTCGTTTTTACGGAAATATGGCAGAAAGCGGAGGGGCTCTCTACCTCTCAAACGGTGTCGGCCTGAATACACCAGGAGTATTATTTGATAACTGTGATTTAAGAAGCAACATTGCTACTGATGGTGATGAGATTAATATTGGAGGTGGTGCGATAGCTGCCGCAGTAACTGCACTTGATATAAGAAATTCCACAATCCAGGAAAATATGGCTGAAGGTGATGACGGCTTTGGCGGAGGAATAATGATATACGGTGGCGATCCGACCATCCCTCAAACCCTCAAGAATTGTCTGGTAACACAAAACGTCGCTGCACAAAGCGGTGGTGGTATTGCCGCTAATTTCTTCGCAGAGCCTGATATAGAGCTTTCTACATTTGCCGATAACTATTGTCAAAGCGGTAACGGCGGAGCCGTTTACTCTGAACTGTGGGGCACTGTTCATATTGAAAATTCAATATTCTTCAAAAATGATGATATTGCCGTTTATGAAGGTGAAAACGGCATTGCTGATGTCGACAGCAGCTTATTTTATGGCAACAAGCATGGCGACTTCGGCGATTTTGACCCTGCTACATATATCTGGGACACCTTAAGCGGTGCCGCACAGGTAAATGGCTTGGCTGATAACACAAATAACATTGAAGGCGACCCGCTCTTTATGAGCGGCCCGTTAAACGGTGATTATTACCTCAGCCAGATTGAGGCAGGCCAGTCCCAGGACAGCCCCGCCGTTAATGCCGGTAACGCACAGGCAGCAGCTGTGGGAATGGACTTTCTTACCACACGTACCGATGGCGAACCCGACAGCGGAACTGTTGATATGGGCTATCATTATGGCAGAACTGCTGTATTGCCGACATATCGACTATATATAACTACCGATGGTCACGGCTCATTTACAGTTGAGGATGACCCAACCGTTTACGATAGCGATAATCCTTATGATGTTACAGGACTTTTCCCTGGAACATGGGTAAAAATAACTGCAATTCCAGATGCTGCTTATCGGCTCGACAGCTGGGAAGGCGGAACCGTGGACGATTCTTCAACAAAGGCCGTAAATTATGTGATTATTGGCCCCGATAAGTTCATCACAATTCGTTTCGAACAGCCGAGAACGCTGCACGTAGGCCCAGACTCAGACCCGGATGCTGGCTATCACAATATACAGGACGCCGTTCATAACGCCAACGACGGAGATGTTATTATAGTTGAGCCGGGCACATGGTTTGACACTGCTCTGCAGATTGATAAAAATGTTTTGATAACCTCAACAGACCCTTCAGACCCTGCAATAGTCGCCGCTACAATAATTGAACGTAACGGTAACTACTTCAGGGCAATTGATTTCGGACCAAATGTTGACCGGGGCTGCGTCCTTGACGGATTCACCATCCAAAACAGTTTCTGGAAGATAGTTGATGGTGCTGATGGCGATAGCTGTGTTGACGGAGGTGACGGCGGCAGTGCAATGGGAGGCTCAATCTTTATCTATCCCGGAGCAAGTCCGGTTATCCGAAACTGCATAATACAAAATAATGGGATTCAGCCTGGTCACGGCGGACGCGGGGGTGACTCAACCGATACCTGTAACGCAGGACGAGGCGGCTGGAGCGGATATGTCTTCGGCGGTGCGATATACTGCGGAGAGGACAGCGCCCCGCTATTCGTAAACTGTAAAATCCGGGACAACTATGTTAGAGGCAGCAATGGCGGAAACGGAGGTAACAAGGCCGGAACGCATAGCGGAAACTATGGCGGTAACTGGAGCAGGCAGGAATGGTGGAACATACTCTACGACCGATGGGAATGGACTGATGGAAACCTCTGGGAAGCCTGGGGTTACCAGTATCCGCCAAAATACAGAGGTGCTTTCGGCGGTGCCGTATTCTGTGACGAGCGTTCCGAACCAACCTTCATAGAATGTGAAATTACAGGCAACCACACATACGGAGGCCACGCAGGACAGGGCGGCTCGGACTCATGGATCTACGGACCTCAGCCGGAATACAAATACGAAATGGATACTTTCGGTGGCGCCGTTTTCTGCGCAGAAGACAGCAGAGTTTCCTTCACAAAATGTCTCTTTAGTGACAATATCGCAAAACTACCCGATGAACATTTCTATGTCAAACCGTATCTCGGATATGGAGGAGCCATTTGTGCAGAAAAATACTCAACAGTTGTACTCACCGATTGCGAACTTTTCGACAACCAGGCAAGCATCGGAGGTGCAATTTACTGGGCTTCAAATGCAAATGTAATTCTCAACAATTGCGACATACACGACAACTTCGCATTCGAAGGTGGCGGCCTAAGCTCAATAAACAGTACCGCTCAGATAAATTCTACTATAATTGAAAACAACACAGCTGTTCCAAACCTCGAACTGCCTGACCAGTGGACTGCGGTAGGAGATGACTGGCGTACACCGCCAATGCCAGAAACAACAGTACTCTTCGGTAAAGGCGGTGGCTTCCAGAGCAACGCTTCAATCGTGAGCATTTACGATTCAATATTTACCGGCAACGAAACAAACGCATCTGGCGGTGCGATATACTTTGGTGGAAGTGACTCAAACCCCGACAATACTTCACTGCTCTCAAACTGCCTTATTTACAAGAACAGGGCAGCTCTGGACGGCGGTGCTGTATCAATAAACTGGTTCAGCGAACCTCAAATTGAAAACTGTACCATAACCGATAACATGGTTTACGGTTTCCCGGGATATGGAGGTGCAGTCTCTGCTGCACAGAACAGCTCCGTAAATATTATTGACAGTATCCTCTGGAACAACACCGGGGCAAACGGTGCACAAATTGCCCTTAGAAGCACACCCTCAATTGAGGACCCATGCGGATATGACGCAACATCATCTGCATTTGTAACATACAGCGATGTCGAAAT
>CAZAYB010000167.1:0-1859 GCA_964489215.1 uncultured Pirellulales bacterium | reverse complement strand
GCCACAGGAGGTATTTTGATACCTGCCGAAACTCCTGAAGATACAGTGGATGCGATTATCCAGGCTATTAGTGTCGCAACCGCTTCAAGCAGTATCTACATGGAAGACGGCTGTGTGCTGAACCAAAGCTTTGCTTCTGATCTTAATCAATGGTTCCAGACATGGGCTGCTGCAGATTATATCAGCTGGTTCACTGAATCACACAATCTCAACGCTGATCCGCTGTTTGTTGATGCTGAAAACGACGTATACCTCCTCAGCCAGGGCGCCGCAGGTCAGCTTGACCCCAACCTAAATCCGGTTATTAACCCCGTTGTTGATGCAGGCAGCGACGATGCCGTATTCCTGGACCTCGATACTTATACTACACGTACAGACAGCGTACCCGACCAGGGCATAGTGGATATGGGTTACCATGAACAATTGTTCGAGCCTGATGAATACGAGCTTATTGTCGAATTGGAAATTGACCCTAACATACCCGCAGATTTTGCGGATACTATTACCGTTTCACCTATGAACGGGATTTATTCACCATACACTACTGTAGTAATAAGCGCAACTCCGATTCCAGAACAATACGAGGGTCAGTACCAGATAAACTGGATCGGTGCCGACGGCATAACACTTGATGACCCCTCTATGAATTACGTAAACATGAATGCCGACAGAACCGTAACTGTCGTTTACAGGGAAAGCAAAGAAGAAAACTTCGCCCTGTTCGTCGCTATTGACGATTACGATGGAACTATTAACGATCTGCCCTATAGTGTAAGCGGTGCGATGGACCTCGCTGATGCTATTGATGAAAGTAAAAACTGGTCGTTCGACGATATTGAGTTTATATTAGATTCTCAGGCTACAAAAGCTAATATTGAACAGAAATTCATTGATCTTGCCGCAAAAATCGGACCAGAAGATACATTTGTCTTCTACTTTGGCGGACATGGAACAACCGGCACAGACCAGAGCCCCAAAGATGAAGCTGACGGTCTTGATGAATATCTGGTTACGCGCTCATTCGAAAATATCAGTGACGATGAATTAACTGACTGGTTCGGTTATCTTAACACTGATAAATATATAGTAATTCTTGATAACTGCTTTAGCGGCGGAAGCGCAGCAACCGTAGCCGGCACCTTTGTTATGGGTATAGGTAACAACAAACCTGCACCGGGAGACGGCTTTAAGGATGACTTCAACAGAATGGCTGGAACTGTTCCTCCGGACTTGCCTGATTTGCAAAGAGGTATAGTAATCACTGGTACAAGTGAAGACCAGTTCGGATGGCAGTTCGGTTCTCTCGGAAGCAGTGTCTTTACTTACTATCTGACACAGGGATTGAAAACAGGCCTCGCTGATGATGCAGCAAACGCAAATTCTCAGATAGGATGGATTTCAATTGAAGAGCTGTACGAATTTGCCGCACCAAGGACAAGCGCCTTTGTTGCTGACTTCCCTAATCTCGTTGATGAGTCCGGAAATCATTATCAGCAGGACCCGCAGATAAGTGACTTCTACAATGGCGACCTTGACTTTATTGAACTCAAACAGGATATCGATAAGCCTAAAACTGTAACAGTACCGGGCGATTACCCCGACCTTGAAAGTGCTGTAAACAGCGCCGGCGATGGTGATACCATTATAGTTTCAACCGGATCCTACGGCAGTACGGGCGAACGAAAAACGATTTCGATAAACAAGGACCTCGTTATAACTGGTGAAAACCCCGATGATGTGGATATAATAAATGCAACCCTGATACAAACCTGGGTAAATATTTACGCCGGTGCTGATGTTACTCTCCAGGGATTGTCTTTCACAAGAGGCAGCTGGCACGTCATTGATGGGCGGGACGG
>CAZAYB010000166.1:0-7105 GCA_964489215.1 uncultured Pirellulales bacterium | reverse complement strand
ACGAAAGCTAACAAGCATAATATCCTATACTTATGGAAATTTGGGTGCATTGCTGGCCACAATTTTTTTTTAAAGAGGCTTTTTTATTACAGGGTAGTAAAATGGATCTGATATGGTAAAAAAGTGAGGGAGTGTGAATTTTACGTTGAAAAATGTCGATAAAGTCCTATCATGACAATTTTCAGGGAACAAAAGCAGGGTTTTTATACGTATTATCTGAGATGAAAATAAAATTGTTTATAATTTCTCTTGTTTTGGCAATATTGTGCATATTTGCGTTTTTTCCGGATATGCGTCCATCAGCGATAGCCGATGGTCAGTCCGACAGCCAGGCAAGTAACAAGGAAGATGAAAACAGGGGTAAACAGGCAAAAGAGCCCGATAATGAGGGGGTAAAGGAAACCGGTAAGGCAAAAACAAGTGATGACCAGGCACAGGACCGTGAAGATGAAGACGGGGGCAATGAAGGAGATACGGCCGAGGGGGACAGCGAACAAACAAGCGAAAGCGGCAGTGACGAAAACGGTTATATTGACAGTGAGGACGAGGACAAGGCTCAACTGGATGATATCAGGGATGAAATTGAGTTTGTGGGGGAACAGTTTTATAAGGAATACGCAGAGCTGCTGGACAATTATGTTGATGAAAACGGTAATGTTGACTACCTGACGCTTCGAAGACACAGAATCGACATTTATTCCATTTCGAGGATATTGGACAGTTTACATCAGGCAGAGTATTTATCCTGGAAAAGAAATCAAAAGATAGCTTTCTGGATCAATGCCTATAATCTTTTTACAATCCGTCTTGTTATCGAAAACTACCCTATTGAGCCTAAATGGTACAATAAGATAGTTTATCCGGATAACAGTATTATTCAAATTTCCGGGGCGTGGGACCGTCATTATTTTACGGTTATGGGGCTTGAATATTCACTTAAAGAGATTGAACGTGAGATACTTCTTGAGAAATTTACGAATCCGAAGATTTTTTTCGCCCTTAGCTATGCTACTATGGGCGGCGCTTATCTGAGGGATGAGCCTTACCGGGGTGAAATGCTCGATGAGCAGCTTACAGAACAGGTCAGGAAGTTTCTGAGCAGTGACAGAGCTGTTCAGTTTGAGCCCGGCAACGATATACTCAGGTTGAGCGATATATTTAACTGGTACAGCAAGGCCTTTTCCGAGTATGAGAAGATAAAGCGGTTCAGGACGTTTAAGCCCAAGGAAAGGGCATATCTTAATTTTATTTATGAGTATGGAAACAAGGAAGTCCGTGATTATCTCAAAAACAGGGACTTCGAGATAAGGTATATAAGGTATGACTGGCGGTTGAACGAACAGAGTAAATAATTTTGAGGATATGGGGGAAATGTGTGTCGCAGGATTTGTTTCGGCAACGGTTAAGAGTTTTGAGCACAAATGAAGTTTTGTTAAGTATTTCATTTCTTTATTTGACGGAAGCGATTTTTTGGTGTATAGTAGTCCGTTTATGTTCTAAATAACAGTTTTGCAAAGATATTTTGTTTTGGAAAAGTGCAGAGATAAAGAGTACTGCCGCAGTTTTTTGTAACCAAAGCAAAATAGTAATTAGAGTAAATTTCTGAAGGAGCAGTTTAATGGCGAAAGGAAAAAAGACAGTCCCGATAACAAAAACAGGTCATCTGTTTACAAGTGAGTCCGTGACGATGGGGCATCCTGACAAGGTTGCTGACCAGATATCCGACGCGATACTTGACGAGATGCTTAAAGAGGACCCTAACAGCAGGGTTGCATGCGAAACGATGGTAACTACGGGGCTGGTAGTGGTGGCAGGCGAGATAACGACTAAGGCTTATGTGGATATCGCATCGACGGCAAGGAAGACGGTTAAGGAAATCGGTTACGCGGACCCGACAATAGGGTTTGACTCTGAGGACTGTGCGGTAGTGGTTACTATAGACCATCAGAGCCCTGATATTTCTCAGGGTGTGGATACCGGCAAGGGTCTTCATAAGAAACAGGGCGCAGGTGACCAGGGGCTTATGTTCGGTTACGCGTGCAGAGAGACTCCTGTTTTGATGCCTATGCCGATATACCTTGCACATAAGATGACTGATAAGCTTTCGAGTGTTCGTAAGAGAGGACAGCTGAAATATCTGCGTCCGGACGGCAAGAGCCAGGTTACCGTCGAGTATGATGAGAGCGGTAAGCCCAGGAGGATTCATACGGTTGTGATTTCTACACAGCATACTGAAAAAGTAAAGTACAGCAAACTGCGTAAGGATATTGTTGATAAGGTTATAATGCCTTCGCTTCCTAAAAAGCTTGTTGACAATAAGATGATAGTTCATGTTAATCCTACCGGCAAGTTTGTCCTTGGCGGTCCTAAGGCAGACTGCGGATTGACCGGCAGGAAGATAATTGTAGATACCTACGGGGGCAGGGGCAGCCATGGCGGCGGAGCTTTCAGCGGTAAGGACCCGACGAAGGTTGACAGAACGGCAAGTTATATGGCCCGGTATATCGCCAAGAATATTGTTGCGGCACGGCTGGCGGATGCCTGTGAGGTTCAGCTTTCTTACGCAATTGGATTGCCGACGCCAATTTCGGTTCTTGTCGATACCGAGGGTACGGCAAAGATACCGGAACGTAAAATTGAAGAGATTATTACAAAGGTTTTCCCGCTCGATCCTTCAGGTATGATAAAGCATCTGGATCTGAGGAAGCCTATTTACGAAAAGACTGCTCGCAACGGACATTTCGGCAAGAACGGCAAGACGTTTACGTGGGAAAAAACCGATATGGTCGATAAACTGAAGAAAATGGCAGGACTCGATAAGAAATAGGTTTTGGGCTGTCAGGATTACTATATAGATACCTTTGCTGTTTTAACGGATTGGATTTTCCGAAAGAACGGCAAGGGTATTTTTTTTGGGTTGGCAGGATAAATCATCTCATTTTGATACAGAGCGAAACCGTTCGGGAAGGCAGTTGAGGTTAGAGGCTGTGGATGACGTTTGTTACGACACCCCAGACTTGGAAGTTCATCGAACTGTCAATCTGTCTTGTCGGGTAGCGGGGGTTTTCCGGTGCCAGTGATATTTTTTTGTTTTTGATTCTTATGCGTTTTACGGTCATTTCACCATCGATTACTGCTATGACGACGTTTTTGTCGCAGGGCTTTAGGGAGCGGTCAACGATGAGCAGGTCGCCCTGGTGAATGCCGGCTCCCTGCATGGAATCGCCTGATACTTTTACAATGAAAGTTGCGGCAGGGTTTTTTATGAGGTGCGTGTTGAGGTCAAGCTTGTTTTCCTCGTAATCGGCAGCTGGCGAGGGGAAGCCTGCTGAGACGGTGGCCTCGAAATAGGGCAGTGGCCTGGAGCTTGTAAGATTTGGACGGTATATTTTTTCTATCTTTGTTTTCATAACAGCATTATAAGGGCAGGGCTTCGGCGAATAAAGCAAATTACGCCATAACATCGGATTGGCTGACCGACACCTTCAATCCCTTGTGAGAATCATTAGGTTTAAACTGGACCTTGACTTGCTTTGGGGCTTTGTATCGAACGGAAAGATTGTTTTTTTTACGCTCCCAGCTGACAGTTATTGGGCCTTTACTGGTTGCGATCGAACCCTTTGCTTTTTTCAAACCGTTAAGCATGGGGCTAAGTTCAAAGCTTTCACACCCTGCTGAGGTCTGTTTTAGTCCGAGAATTATTCTGTTGAGAAAATAAACCGGAGCGGCTGACCAGCCGTGGCAGTGGCTTCTCGTTGGGAACTTACCATCCTCGGAGCCTACAGGGCTGCACTGAAAAACCTCCCATGTGGTTGTTGCGCCGTCCTCGAGCATAGGGATATAATTTTCATATATGGATTCGATGATTTTATGCGACTGCCCGGCCTTTTCCATCGCTTCATATAAGTAAAGTATCGCAAAAGGGGAACCGACCATGACCATATCGTCGCGGGTGTTTAGCATATTATCGACAGCTTTGCCGTAATTATCGCTGCTGACAATATCATAGAGAACCGCCAGGAAATTGGTATGCTGACATATCGACTGGCTTGGTGAGCCGTCCGCCAGGTAACTGTCAGGGTAAGCGTTTCTGGACCGGTTCCATGTTTTATTTACGGCATTTTTAATCTGATCGCTCAACTTCCTGAGCCATCTAAGATTGTCATCATCTCCAAGAACAAGTGCGCATTTACAGGCAGCGTCGACGGCTCCTGCCATGAACATACTGTTATGCAACACGGTATCCCTGCCCTGGTCAATATCGGCCCAGTCAAAAAGGTTCCACATATCAGCAGTAAACAGCCCGTTACGGTCAATGTAACCTTGTGCGTTTTTGATGTTTTTGAGCACATACTTCCACATTTCCTTCAAAAACTTCAAATCACCGCTGTACCAGTAGTTTTCCCAGACAGCGATACCCCATAAAAAGCTCCACACAGGTATAACGCTATGCCAGCAGGTGGGCACCTGACAACCGACCAAAGGCATGTATTCAAGTGACTGAGCACCGAGCCTCAGTGAATTGCGGGCAATGTCAACGGCATCAAAAAGATAATAACCGAAAAGCCCTTCGTTTCGGGCATCTCCGATCCAAAGGGTCTGCTCATAAAGGGGACAATCAACGTAAACATCTTCCATACAAAGCTTAAGTGCCCTTGCGGAAATATCCCATATTCTGTTAAGCCTTTCGTCGTCACACTGGAAGCTGCCAATATAATTGACCGGATATGTAGACTCTATCAGCTGGAATTTGTTAAAGGCAATGCTTTTTTTCTGGTTTCGCAGTGTAATCAATATATATCTGCATGAGCGTCTGTGAAAGGAAGTGAAGCTGTTAAATCCATCGCGGGTTATATACCTTAATCCATTTCTGTTTTCGCTGGTGTGCTGAATCCGGCCCTGGTCATTGATATATTCGACGCCATAAATATCCAGCACTACCCCTTCATCTGCCCACAGCTCAAAGCTCCAGTACCCGCAATTCTGCTGGCCAAGGTCATAAATAATTTCCAAATCGCCTCTTTTGTCGGGCTTTATCTGACAAATCCGGCAGTTATCATACATCAAATCGGCCTGGTTGGTCACATTACCTTCAGCGGAGTCAATAACCTCACGCTCGCGGAACCTCCAGTAGTCATCTTCAACGAACATCACGCTTTTCTTTAACAGTCTGGACCTGTCTGCAAGGAGCTTTTTAAAGCTTTTGGTGTCCTTAACCTTTTCTGCAAATTCTTTGGTAATCTTAATGTAATCATCGTATTTCTTTTTTTGGCGGGGGTTTTTACTGAGCCAGTTTTCCCATACGATATCGTCGCCTGAAAATGCGAATTCCTCAAAAGACAGATAGCACCAGGGATTCTCAAAGGCTGCATCGAGGGGATTTTCCAACTTTATCTTCGGCGGATTCTTTAATCTCAGCGACAATTCTCTGTCATGGCTCATGGCACATCGACTAAATGCCAGAATTAAATGACTGCCCGGTGCGAGCTTGTAAACCCCGTTTTTATTACTCTTGCCATCAACAGTAATCAGAAATCTATCGTCACGCCAACTGAAGCTTTCTATCTTAATCTTAGAGTTTTGCTTTACTTTCAGGACAGAGGCCATTCCGAAAGGATAATGAACATGCCTGTTAGAATTGAACACGCCGGGGGTAACCAGTCGCGGCATATAAACGCAAAAATTCATATCCGATGACCGCTTTACAATATTGGCGCCCTTAAATGATTTAAGCGAAAAAGGCTTTTTGGTCATAAGTGCGACACAGCGGGGCGTTAAATTTTTATAGGGTGCTGCTTTAACATCATAAAGTTCTGCTGCCTTGGTGAACCTGAGCTTTTCAATACGAGCGTCAAATAACTCAAAAGGTTCTCGCTGGACACTTATCTTTGGAGTGTTGACAATTCTGTTCTCAAATTCAGCTACGTCCCAAGAAGAATCTGAAACAACAGCAACATTTTTACCGTCAAGCTGTTTTACATCCAGCTGAAAAATGAATCCTGCCCTTTGAGGGTCCTTATGAAATGTTCCGGAGCCGTCAAAAAAGGCAAAAATTCTGACCTCATTTTCTCCCTTTTTCAAAAAGCGGTTTGCCTGGATAACATCTGTCTGAAAATGATTTGCCCATCCTCTGGCTGGGCCGTCATTTACCCATTTTCCATTGATATAAAGCCTGTATTTTGTGTCGGCTGTAACCATGATCTTGGCTGATTTGACCGCTTTGAGCGTAAATTTCTTACATCCAACAACTGACCGATTATAATCTGCAGGCGGCAAATCCTTTTTCCATATCCATTTTGCGTTCATTTTGACAGATGACATATAACGAATCCTTTAATATTTCTGGTGACTCCTGAAAATTTAATCCCGGAGCCAAAAACAGTTACCATCGCTTCTTCATAATAAACTGAATAAACTGAGTATATTTGAAATCGTAAAAAAGACCAGTAAATTTCTGATCAAAACAAAAAAGACAACGCTCAGCATCGGCTGTCTTCAGTAATAAAATATTATGGTTTGGGAAAAAATGAACAAGGTGTCGGTAAGCAAAAATTAAAAGCCTTAATTTCAGGACAAAAAATATTATAAAGGAGTCTTGACACAGCAGGCAAGAGGTGCTATAAGGACTCTTTCGATTGTTGGTTAATACCGTAGAAAAAAATAGAATATTTTGCTTTCAGCACAGTTTTCAGCACAGATTGGTTATGAGATCAAAAGTTGAAATTTATAATTTAAGTACTGACAAGCAGTTGGAGGTGTAGCTCAGCTGGTAGAGCAACGGCCTTTTAAGCCGTAGGTCCTGGGTTCGAGTCCCAGCGCCTTCATTTTTTTAAATGATTATTTAAGAAGGACTTAAAAACTTGACATTTCCTGATATTTCCTGAGTTTGAGCCTAAAATTGCGTTTTGTGTCCAATTTACCTTTCCTTTTTGCATTCTTCTGATTAGTTTAATAAGCTGCCAATCAATATTGGGCCTGCCAACTCTTCGAGATTTTCGTTTCCAATAAAGTTTGAAGCCTTTCCAGTGCCAACTGGTCAAGGTTGAAGCCTTGACAATGATAAGAGCAGATTTCCATTTGCTAAATACTCTTGATATTAAAACAA
>CAZAYB010000165.1:2903-7111 GCA_964489215.1 uncultured Pirellulales bacterium | reverse complement strand
CTGCAGGACTCACTGCCGCAATATCCTCGGCAATGGCAAAAGCTTCTGTTGCCGTTATAGAATCAAACTCAATAGTAGCAAAAAAGCTTCTGCTTACCTCAAAAAAACATTGCATACTAACGCACAACGACACACCACATGAATTCTTGAGAGCATATGGAAAATACGCTCCATTCCTGAAAAAACCACTATACGAATTCGGTCCAGAAAAAGTCAGACAGTTCTTTGATTCACACGGACTGACCACAAAAGTAGAAAAAAACGGGTGCATATACCCAATAAGCAACCGCGCCGCAGACGTCTCAAGAGTAATGCTCGACACCGCAAGAAGACAAAACACTAGATTCTGCGTCGCAAATAAAGTAACACAAATCACAAAACAAAACCAAAACTTCCTGATAAAAGGAACACAACAGCAAATTGAAGCAAAATGCGTCATCATCGCAACCGGTGGAAAAAGCTGGCCCCAGACCGGCTCCACAGGCGACGGATACAAATTCGCTCAACTATTCGGACACTCAATAAAACAGCCGAAACCCATACTCGTACCTCTCATTACCGCAGGTTCATGGCTCCACGAACTGGCCTCTACAAACCTCAACGACGTAATACTGACCGCAAAAATAAAAAATAAAAAAATCGCTCTGAGAGGACCTCTAACATTCACTGAAAACGGAATCGCAGGACCCGTTACTCTCGACCTCAGCAGATACCTGACTGACTTCATCAACCAGCCGGACGCTCTCACCCAGCTATACCTCGACCTTATGCCCGAAACAACCGCCCCCCAGCTCAACACCAGAATAATACAGCTATGCGACAAATACCCTCACAGAGAAATCGCAGGACTCATCAGCACAATGCTGACCAGAAAACTCGCTCTAAAAGTCTGTCAGCAGCTCCACGATAACAGACCCGTAATCGCAGAAAAACTCACATCTCAAAACCGAAACGCAATCATAAACCTCATTAAAAAACTCGCGATCACCGCAACAGGAACAAAAACATTAAACGAAGCACAGGTAACAAGAGGCGGAATACCGCTAACCGAAATAGACAGCAAAAGCATGCAGTCACTGATTTGCCCGGGACTCTTCTTCGCCGGTGAAGTAATTGACGCCGACGGACCTTGCGGAGGTTTCAACAGACAAATCTGCTTCTCAACAGGAGCCGTCGCAGGGGCCTATGCCGCCGCAATCGCTGCAAATAACACCTCCATCAAAGAACTCAAACAAAAAACAAATTACAAATTCATAAACCACCATAAATAACAAGGCACCAAAATGGACAAAAAACAACTCGAAAAATACTCCAGCGCAATAACTCTCTCAGACATGGAAATCTTCGTCTTCCCCCAGCTGATGTACTCACTGGTACTGGCAAACATCATGAGCCCAATTATATGGAAATGGAGACAAAACGAAGTATTCAAAAAACTAAAAAACAAAAGCACCTACAGAACCCTTATGAGAATGAAACAGTTCATAATGGACGAATACGAATTCAACCTCGACCTTGAAACATGGGGACTGACTAACCAGAAAAATGAGCTCAAAAGATTTGCCGGCATAATAGAACCAAAGGACATCGCAGACTCAAACGCCCTGTTCGGATACCACGGAGACGAATACTACTTCGATGTCGATATAAGAAGACACTTCGGACTCGACAAATACGACAGCGACATCATTCCATACTGGAAAACAGAAACAATTGAAGCAATGACCGCCTTTAAACTAAAGGAAAATTACTCCCGCGGCGCAGGAGAATGCGTATCCCTCGCTGCCCTATACGCCGCTGCTTCTTTCATAGCCGCTCAAATACCCCTCGAAGATATACACATGATTCTCACACCGCTGCACTCACAGAATTTCATAAATGTAAAAGACGGAGTACTCACAAACAACAGAAGACTCGTAACAAAAAATATGTGGTTCAACGGCTCAGCCTTAAGCAGCAAAGCACAGAGAGCTCTCAAAAACGAACAGGTAACAATAGTCGCAAATAATACTGGCTGGATACACTGCATGTACGACAACGCAACAATAAACCAGAAATCCTACAAAAAGTTCACAAATCAGCTCACTGAATACCTCAACGCCGAACTGGACGAAGTAATCTTCGCAAACTTCCTCAGATGCCACAGAAAATTCCAGAAATACTTCCAGTTCTGCGCCGAAAGAAGAAACGAACCTATGTTCATCAAAGCTGAAGTCCTGTACCATTACGAACACTCAAGTTCATACAGAATAGGAATGCCAAGCTACGACAAACTGCTCGAAGAAGTAGACGAAGAAGACTACACACCTGGCAAACACACAAACAGAATTTGCTGCAATCAGCTCATTGGATTCCTGCAATACGAAAATATCGACCTGAAAAAATCCACAGACAGAGAAAAACTCAAAAACTACCTGAAAAACTCTATAAACGAAGCTGAAGATTTCGTAAAACATCTGCTCAACTTTATACACCTTGAACCGAAACTGCCCTCTCCCCAAAAAAAATACAACTCCTCAGAACCTCTCGCACTCACTGTCGATATGGAAAGACAGGACGTCATAGACTACCTGTCGTCAATAAGAAACAAAAACGAAATGGCTGACCTGGCTTTCTACGCCTACCGCGATATGAAAACATGCAAATGGCAGCCGTTCATTAAAGCTGCTCTCGAAAGAAACCCCGTTAGCCTGGAAAAAACAAATGGAAAATCTCCTTCTCAGGTCTACGACTGGCTCAATCGGCTTACTTCAAACTCCATCTACGATAAACACAGACTCGCACAGCCAGATGAAGTCATAAACTACGCAACTGGAGATGGACTCGAAAAAGCTTTCCTGCTCGCAAATGTCATAAAGAGCCAAAAGCCAGACCAAAAAATCACACTCGAAGTAAGTAATAATAACGTCAACCTCAAGGCTGACAAACAATACAGCTTCCAGTCTGATAAGGAACTTGATAATAAAGTCGAAATGTAAAGCTGACCAAAATAAAAAGACCGCCGATAAATTTCAGCGGTCTTGTTAATATCTGTGTAATATCAGAAAAAATTATAGGACCATGTAAAGCCAGACACAAAAAACTATTTTGCCTGGACCTGATTCCAAAGTACCTCACCTTCCTCTTAAAAACCAAACACTTCCTGAGCAACCTTAAAACCAGCGTCAAGAGTCTTGCTGAATTCAGGTGCAAGGGAAGTATCGATATTATGACTCCGTAAGAACTCACTCGCCAGACTGGCAGCATCCGTAAAACCATCCTGCTTTACTTTCTCACGCATCCATTTCATAATCTGTTCTTCAGTCATTTTCAATCTCCTGCCTTTATAGGCCAATCTCACAAATCAAATTTAACAATGCTTCTTAACGCAAAAAAAAGACTCCGGCGCTTCAATAATATCGAATATCTAATATTGCCGGCCCCAAAAAACTCACTTAACATCAATGACCAGCTTGAAACTTAGGACGAAATTTTTTAACAGTCTCGGGTATAAAAAATATCCGATCATTCAATGTATCGACAGAAAACCGGCCAAATATACGAAAAAATCTTTTTTTTTAGCTCTTATCCAAAAAAAATCAGCAAATTCAGCTCAAATAATCAATTACACCAACCCAATTAACTACTATCTAATCCGGATAAACAACCTTTATACCAAGCTCTGCACACATATTCATCCACTTGTCGTTAGGCCGTCTGTCTGTAACAATACTACCCAAAGCATCAAGATCCGCTATCTTATACAAAGCAGGATTATCGAATTTTGAATGATCTCCAACAAATACAACCTCTGAGGCCCGGTTCAAAACAAGCTTCGAAAAGCTGACCGTAGTAACATCTGCTCCGCTTATACCGCTGTTAATACTGATATCATCTGCTCCGGTAAATGCCTTGAAACCGCCAAGGCTCGCTATCGCTGATTCCGCCGTAGGACCTACCATATCCATACGGTCATGCCGGTACTGACCACCGATAACTATAACCTTATGCTGAATAAGCTCATGAAGTCGGCTCATAAGATGAAGAGAGTTTACTATCACCGTAAGGTCTTTATAACCAGTAAGATAAGGAATTACCTCATAACAGGTACTCCCTGCCTCAAGGTAAATATTATCACCATCATCTATAAGGTTGCTCGCTAATTTGCCAATAGCTTTTTTAGCTCCAAGATTACGAGTCTGCCTGAAACGAACAGAAACATTTATCTC
>CAZAYB010000165.1:1464-2803 GCA_964489215.1 uncultured Pirellulales bacterium | reverse complement strand
GCAAGTAAAATAATGTTCGTTTCGGTTCGCTTCGGATAGAATGTTATAAAAACGTATTGTTTTTAATCACGAAAGTGATTGATTTAAACAAATCCATAAAGTATAGTCTAATCAAGTAGCACAATCCTTAGAAACTCGTTCTAAGCTAAATTGATATTATTATGTTTATGTTTTAACAGGAGTTTTAGCAAATGAGCTTTAAAATTGATGACTTAAGAAAAAAACAGCCGCCCAAAATCGCTGCAATGATCAAAAAAAATGAAATCGAACTTGACCAGGTATTAGACTGGTTAAGAACAATGCACGAAATAAGGTACTTCGAAGATAAAGTCTTCGAACTGCTCGGACAAAACGTAATCAAAGGTGCATCACACCTCTACGCCGGCCAGGAAGCCGTCGCAACTGGTGCAGTTGCAGCTATCGAAAAAGGCGATGTCATCGGCTCAACACACAGAGGACACGGACACTGCGGAGCAATAGGAAACAAATACTGCGCCACTGAAGAAGAAAGACAGGAACACTGGAATCAGATGATGGCTGAGCTGATGGGAAGACAAACCGGGTACTGTAACGGTAGAGGCGGCTCAATGCACATCGCAAACGTAAAAAAAGGTAACCTCGGATCAACTGGAATCGTCGGAGGAAACATACCCGTCGCCGTCGGTGCTGCGTTCGCTGAAAAATATAAAGAAACTGGAAAAGTAGCACTCTCTTTCTTCGGAGACGGTGCTACAAACACAGGAAGCTTCCACGAATCAATGAACATGGCTTCGGTAATGGACATACCTCTGGTCGTCATCATCGAAAACAACCTATACGGTATGAGCGTTCCCTTCAGCGGAAGCGATGTCGACGGATCAGGATGCGCCTCAAACGTCGAAAATATCGCTGAAAGAGCCGCCGCCTACAACGTACCGGCAATGATCGCTGACGGCCAGGATGTTATCGCCCTATACCTCGCTGTTCAGCAGGCCGCAAAACACGCAAGAGAAAACAACGAAATGATAATACTAGAGGCTAAAACTTACAGATGGTACGGGCACAGCCGAAGCGACCCAAGAGCATACAGAACAAAAGCCGAAGAAAAGGCCTGGAAAGACAGAGACCCAATAAACGTCCTTTCAAAAAAACTTATCGATGAAAAACTCGCATCTGACGACCAGCTCGAAAATATCAGACAAAAAGCTGAAGACACCATCGAAGCTGCAACAAAATTCGGTGTCGACAGCCCATGGCCAGATGTCTCAGAACTCCACAGAGACGTCTACGTCCAGGAATCATACCCGCAAAACATCATTGAACAGGAAAAAATATCTGCAAGAAAAGCATGGCAGGCCAC
>CAZAYB010000165.1:0-1364 GCA_964489215.1 uncultured Pirellulales bacterium | reverse complement strand
CTCGCAGAATTCGGACCAAAAAGAGTCTTCGACACTGCCATCTCTGAAGCCGCAATCGTCGGCTCTGCTGTAGGGGCCGCTATCAGAGGACTAAGACCAATCGCAGAGATTATGTATGTTGACTTCATAACAATATCAATGGACCAGCTGATGCACAACGGTGCCTTCAACAGATACATGTTCGGCGGACACGCAAAGGTACCTATGGTAATGAGAACTGAAGGCGGAGTGGGAAGATGTATCGCAGCTCACCACTCAAAATCTCTCGAACCATGGCTCGTAAACGTACCAGGACTCTACGTCGTTATGCCCTCAACTCCATACGACGCTCTCGGACTGCTGAAAGCTTCAATAAGAAGCGACAATCCCGTCGTATTCATCGAACATAAAGCAACATACGGACAGCTCGGTGCAGTGCCGCAGGACGAATACATCATACCCCTCGGTGTAGCTGACATCAAAAAACAGGGTACGGACGCTACAATAGTAACATACAGCAGACAGGTAATGTTCGCAATGGCAGCGGCCAAAAAACTCCAAAACGAAGGTATAAACGTCGAGGTCATAGACCTTAGAACCGTAAAACCAATGGACATTGACACAATCGCAAAATCAGTAAAGAAAACCGGACGACTAATCACCGTAGCAGAAAGCTTCAACATGTGTGGAACTGGACCCGAAATCGCAAGACAGCTCTTCAGCTACAAATTCGACGATGGGACATGCGGCTTCGATTACCTCGATGCACCGCCGGTAAACCTCGCTGCTGCGGACGTTCCGCCGCCAATGAGCGAACCTCTCGAAAACGCCAGCATACCCGGAATTGACTCCATCGCTGAATCCGTAAAGGCCGTCCTCGAAACTGCGATTGCCTGAAATTATTAATTATCGAATTTAACATTATTGTATATTTGTAACTGAGGTTTATATAATGGCACGTGAAGTAAGACTTCCCCAGCTCGGACAGACAATGGAAGAAGGAACCATTGTAAACATAACAATAAAAACAGGCGATACGATCGATAAAGGAGATGTCATCTTCGAGGTCGAAACCGACAAGGCAACTCTCGAGGTCGAGGCACCCGCCGCAGGAACCGTAAAGAACATACTCGTAAACAACGGAGACACAATACCCGTTAACGACCCGCTTTTGGTGCTCGGCGAAAAAGACGAAGAAGTCGACCAGACCTTCCTCGACTCACTCAAATCTGACGCTCCTGCACAGCAGCCTGACAAAACCACCGGCACTAATGCAAAATCCGCCTCTGACACCGCCCTGCCAGACGATGCAAAACTCATTCGCCTCCCCCAGCTCGGACAGACAATGGAAGAAGGAACAATCGTAAACATACTCCCGTCAATAG
>CAZAYB010000164.1:3930-7122 GCA_964489215.1 uncultured Pirellulales bacterium | reverse complement strand
ACAAACTATAATAGCAATATTCACTCGACGATAGGCACATATTTCAACATCAATAAGCTAAAAAATATGCTGTAAAACCACAACTGTCAGCAAATAAAAACAGTCCCATAAAATACTCCAGAATAAATCTTTAGACCCGCACTTATAAGTATTCCTGTCACCATCGGCCTTCTCAACTGATTTTTAAACACTAACATCAATTTCTCATTTTATCTGACAAGTTCAGCTTCTTTTTAGCCGATAAGACAAAATATTACCCGTTGCTGTAACAAAAATACCCCGGGAAACTGCTCCCGTGGTCTTTACCAAATTTATGAGGTCAAAAATGGATATATACGAGACGCTTTTCTCATCTGCAATGATATTGAACGAACAGATTGCACACGAACTTTTTACCGATACCCCGGAAAGCGGACCAATCCTCGCAATTTTTGACCCACAGGGAAATCACTGGTCAGCTGATGAAGCTGTATTCGAACAAGTCTTCCACAAAAGCGGCCAGATCCCGCAGATATGCAACAGAGTAGACGACAGCGGACAGCCCGTAATAAGCATGATAGAGGATTGGTCTGTAATTGCCTCTGAACTGAACGTCGGAACAGAAAATTGCGGATATATCTTTATCTTTTTGCCTGATTATACTCCCGAAATGACAATGCAAAGTCTTTCTCTGGTAGAGCTTCTATTCCAGCAGGTCGAGACCATAGCCGCTCTCATAAACAAAAACAACAAACTGCACAAAGAAAAGCTCAAGACCCTTTCTGCAAAACAGGTAAGTACCGTCTGACAACAAAATCAGCCCTAAATAATACGCCCCCCCTCGGCACAAGCACCTGTTTCCGCGATTACTGTAAACACTCAGGCAGGATTTTACTGACTGCCGCGGTTTTTATCCAAAATACATTACCGGAACTTGTTTGCATTTCCAAACGTCTTTGCTATAATCGGGTTTCTGTATAAAAATGAGATATAAATAGTAATTCATGGATATATTTTGAAGTTCCAGGTTTTTAAAAAAGGTGCACTCGATAAGGACTTTAAACTCTGCGGAGCCTTAATGTTCGGTGGAGATAACATACCCCTGCACAACGTGCAGGACATTTCATGTGCTGATGGAATCATAGAGACAATTCGCAAAAGCTCCGAATCGGCTGGACTGACACTGCTTTGGCCTATAGAAGGATTTGGAAATATAATGCTCTCCACAACATGTCTGCCAGAAAGAGAAAAACCTTACAACCTCAACCTCGAAATTGCACGGGCAAAGCTTATGCAGATAACATTAAAAAGAGAAGACTGGGCTGTTTTCGACTCAGGGTCTTCTTTTGAAAATTTGCTCTGCGAAACTCAGGAACTGTTCATACAAAGCCTGCAGAATATAAACGACCAGGAAAAAGCATCTGTCATTGCCGATAAATGCCTGAAAAAAGCAATGATACTCTCAGAAAAACTTGCTCTAAAACACGGCGAACGTTTCTTTGCTATGCGAACAAAGAACAAAAACCTCGGAAAACACTCGATCGGATGCGAAATTGACCCTCAGCTGATGGGAAATGACAACTACCTTAAATGGGTATTTGAAATGTTCGGATATGTGACAATTCCCGTAAACTGGAATGAAATTGAAAAGGAAAAAGGAAATTACGATTTCCAGGCCATGGACAATTGCCTGGAACACTTAAATGGAAAAAGAATTGCTGTATGTATGGGACCTTTGCTCAGGTTCAACAATAAATCAATTCCCCAATGGTTGAAAAAACAAGGAAATGACTTTGAAAAGATAAGAGAAGCAGCTTACGAATTTGTTTCAAGAATGGTTGACAGATATCAGAGAAACGTGCACTTATGGCGGGTAATCAGCGCAATGAATATGGATAATTGCTGCGGATTCAATTTTGAGCAGGTTATTGAGATGACAAGAGCCGCATGCCTGGCAGCGAAAAGCGCAAATCCAAGAAGCAAAAAGATTGTCGAGGTCGTACAGCCCTGGGGAGAATATTACGCAAAAAGAAAAAATACAGTACCCCCGCTCGTCTATATTGACACGCTGATACAAAGCGGGATAGGTTTTGACGCGTTCGGACTCTACCTCGAATTCGGCAAAGACCAGGCAGGAATGAGAATAAGGGACATGATGCAGATTTCAAGCAGACTCGACTGCTTTTTGCCAGTACCCAAACCACTGCACATCACCGGTGTCTGTGTACCCTCCCAGAACTCACCTGAAGGCTTTGAAATTGAAAAAGCTGGAAGCTGGCACGGAAAATGGGATCAGAAGCTCCAGGCACAGTGGATAGAAAGTTTCTATAAAATCGCACTGGGAAAACTTTTCGTAAATACCGTAACTTATTCCAGTCTTATCGATAACGAGTCGCTCCAGGTAAAGGCAAGCGGATTGCTCGATAATAACTTGGAACCGAAAAAAGCATTTGTCGCAATGGCTAAAATACAAAAGGCAATACTTAAAAAAAATTAGTTCAGACAGACCGGATACGAATCCGCGGAGTCGGATAATGCTTACGGAAAATGACGCTCAAATAAGAACAATCAAAAGTGCCGGGCTCATTGCCTTTGTCTTTGCCGTAACTTTCTCAATAATATTTTACGTTAATCAGCTGAATCTTGAGACTGACTTGAAAATCGTTTTGTCAGAAACAATTAACCCAAACACCGCAGAAGCTGAAAGCATTGTCAGGCTCCCTGCAATCGGGCCAAAAAGGGCACAGGCAATTATCGACTATCGAAATGACGCAGACACCAAAGCATTTGAAAACATTAATGACTTGCAGAAAATTAAGGGTATTGGCCCCAAAACAGCCGGAAAGCTTCAAAAGTGGTTATATTTTGGTAATGAAAATTAGGTAGATACGGAGTTTCTAAGTGGAACAATGGGAGATTCAAAAAGCTTTAGGACAATGTTATGCAACAGGGACAGAATTTGAACCCGGAGATGAATATTTCGCTGCACTGGTACAGACCCAACAGGGACTGGAAAGAAGGGACTATTCGGTAGAATACTGGGAACAAAACAACCCTGAGGTTTACTGCTTTTGGAAAAGCAGAATGGCAACCGGAAATAAAAAGAAAAAAATGTTTGTCGATGACGAAATGCTGATGAGTTTCTTCGATAGGCTGAAAGACGAAAAGGAACAGGAAAAGCTTAACTTCAGATTCGTACTGATGCTTATTTTA
>CAZAYB010000164.1:0-3830 GCA_964489215.1 uncultured Pirellulales bacterium | reverse complement strand
AGACGAAAAGGAACAGGAAAAGCTTAACTTCAGATTCGTACTGATGCTTATTTTAATGAGAAAAAGAATCTTAAAATATGATTCAAGCGATATCACTGAAAATGGAATGGAGATTTGGCATCTAAAAGTTACAGGACAGGACAGAACAGTAGATGTTGTCAACCCCGACCTTACTGAGGATATGATAGAACAGATTTCCGCTCAGATGTCACAGATATTGAAAGTCGACCTGTAAAATGAAAAAAAAGATAAACTCGAGTTTATGGATAATTACCCAAACCGCAATTGCCGCCAGTGTTGTCTTTTCATTAGGCTGTCAGCAGCAGAGTCTGACTCGGCGAAAAGAAAACATTCAGTGCCCTGAAATGACATTGCAGCAGATTAAAACCGCTGTCCTCAAACAAAGGGTTTCAATGCTGCCGGTAAAGGGAAGAGGCGATGCCAATTTCAAACAGTATGACGAGGCCGGTAAGGTAAAAAGAAACGAAAATCTTTCCGCTCATATAAGGCTTTATCCTGAGCATAACCTGTTTTTCCGTGCCGACAATCTCCTCGGTGAGGTGATTCTTGCGGGCACAAATCCCGATTGGTTCTGGATGAGAATAAAACCGGAAAATATTTACTATTACGGTGCTTATGATGTTGCCAGAAGGTGCAGGACCGGACTGCTTCTTGGGCCCGATACTATACTCGAAGCTTTTGGTGTTATTGACATGGCTGGGCAATGGCTTGTTCACGATAAGCCGGGTATTACTGTTTTGACATCTATGAAATCAGGAAAAGTCGGCAGAAAAGTTTATTTTGACAGATGTGACCAGAGGATATTTGCAATTGAATATTCAACTTCAACCAGCCAGACCGTAAGACTGGATATAAGAAATTACAAACAGGTAAAAGGCAGTCTTTACCTGCCTGGAAAAATAACAATATCAAGCTATCAGAACAATGCCTTAAAAACCGTTTTTGATGTCGAATTCAAAACTCTGGACTATTTTGAACCTACAGATACCCAGATAGCTAAACTGTTTACAATGCCCTCTGCCAAAGGCCAGCAGAACGTTTATTATTTTGATGACTCGTGCAGATTTATTTTAAGGAAGTGAGTTTTATATGCCAGACAAATCATTAAAGCAAAGAATTGAGGATTCTGTACTGATTCTTGACGGTGCAATGGGAACCCAGCTTTTCGCACATGGTATAGAATCGGGAAGGTGCAATGATTATTTGAATATTGAAGAACCTGATATAGTAAAAAAGGTTCATCAAAGTTACATTGACGCAGGAAGCCAGGCGATTATAACCAATACTTTCGGTGCCAACAAATTTGCCCTTGCAAGACACAGCCTCTCGGATGAAATGTCCCGGATTAACCTTGAAGGCGCAAAGATTGCCCGCCAGGTTGCCCTTGACAGTGTATATGTGCTTGGCGACATAGGCCCATGCGGAGATTTTATAAAGCCGCTGGGAAATATCGATCCCGAAGAACTTTTTGAATCCGTAACTGTCCAGGCTAAATCGCTTGCTCAAGGCGGGGCGGACGGATACATAATCGAAACTATGACCGCACTGGACGAGATAGAAACCGCGATTGATGCGGTAAAGCAGGTTAGTGACCTTCCTGTCTTTGTTTCTCTTGCCTATGACCTGGCCGGCTCGATGCCGCGAACAATGATGGGTACAGATACTGCAACAGCAGTGTCGAAACTTTGCGGCAAGGGTATATCAGCCATTGGATATAATTGCGGTACACTGGATATGCATTCCTATCTTGACCTGACCGCAGAATACGCCAAGGCTGTAAAGGATTACGATGTAAAGATACTCGCTGAGCCAAACGCAGGCAAACCTGAACTTGTAGGCTCCCAGGCAGTTTACAGTCTCGGAGCAAAGGAGTTTGCCGACAGTGTTTCTGATATAGTCCAGGCAGGGGCCGGTATAATTGGAGGCTGCTGCGGTACGAGTCCCGATCATATCAGGGCAGTTGCAGATAGAATCAAATTTACCTGACCGGTACAGCGGTAAGTTTCGGTTTTTATTGATTGCTTTGCAGGATTTTGACTATTTCGTCGACGCTTTTTTGTGTTGCACCCTGGTTGTCTTTTATTACCTGCCTTGCCTTTTGGCCGTATCCGTTTGCAAGTTCTGGATTTGTCAGGCATTTAAGGGCAGCTTCATAAAGCTGTTTTTGATTATGGATTTCTATGGCACTGTTTTTTAGGAGCAGGGCATCTACTGTCTGCTGAAAATTGAATGTGTGCGGACCGAGTATAATGCACTTTCCCAGAGCAGCTGGTTCCATCATATCGGAGCCGCCCATTTTTACCATTGATCTGCCGACAAAAGTTACAGATGCCACGGAGTAGAATTTTGTCAGGTCGCCCATTGTGTCGCCTATTATGATATCCGGTTTTGAGTTTAGCTTATCATTTGTACCTTTTAAGGTACTGTACCTTATAAAATCGAACCCGCTTTGTTGTGCGGTTTGTGCTACAGAATCGAATCTTTCCGGTTTTCTGGGTATTATTGCAGTTCTTAGATTTTTGAGGTCGGGGTGGTTTTTCAGTTCAGCGAAAGTTTGCAGTATTATGTCTTCTTCACCGGGGCCGGTTCCACCAGCGACAAAAACTGGTTCGTTTGTTATGTTCAGCTGCTCGGCGAGTTTTTCGCAGCCGGGCGCTTTATCACAAATAATTGCTGTGTCGTACTTTAGTGAGTTTGTAACGATTATTTTTTCCGGGTCTGTGCCCAGTTCCAGAAACCTTTGGCGGTATTGATTAGTCTGGACCAGGAATTTTGTAACCTTTGAGAACATCCATTTTGTTATCGGTTTTATCAATTTGTATCGCGGGAAGCTTTTTTCGCTGATTCTGCCGTTGAGAATAACTATTGGAGTGTTTGTTTTCTGTGCGGTAATAGCGAAATTGGGCCAGACTTCCAGTTCCATGAGCAGGCAAATGGCGGGGTTTAGGTTTTTGAATGCCTTTTTTACTATCCATGAGAAGTCGGCTGGATAGTAGAAAACGCTATGTTCTTTTGCGTAAAGGGATTGCGCTCTTGCAAATCCGGTGTCGGTGGTGGTGCTGATAACAATTTCGCAGTCCGGCAGGCTTTTTGCAAGAGCGGGGGTCAGGGTTCTTGTTGCGTTTACTTCTCCGACGCTTACGGCGTGTATCCAGATGCATGGTTTATCCGGAGTTCGTCTGGTTATTTTTCCTAACTTCTGGCTCCAGCCTTGTTTATAACGATTCTGGGCAATCATTCGGTATATGATTTTTGGACTGTATATAATCAGTGCCAGGACGTATATGATGTTCAGCAGCCATGCCATTTGTTATATCTCCTTATATAACCTTAGTATAGGGGGACCTATAGATATAAATGATATTGTAAATTGCAAATAAGTCAATGAATAGTTGTGAATTAGTCCAAAGTGATTTTGCAGGTATGTATTCAGGTGAGTGAAATGCGGTTTGAAACGGGTGTTCAATGCGACACCTGGTATATAAGAAAATTTGCAAAATTTTTATAAGCTGTTTATTGGTATGGTTTTACGTTAAATTGGGCGATTTTTAAAAACTGGCCAAAAGTGACCAGTAGTGACCAAAAGTTAGCCTGTTTTTAGCGCTTTTTTACGGTTTTTTTGCAAAAAAGGGGTGGAAGTAAAAAGGTGGGAAATGTCGTCAACCCGGTCGGGATTTTTTTCGTTTCAGCATAATAGTGCAACTGCGATTTGTTCGGGGGCAGGTTTTTGTTGAGTATTTTTTACAGGTATTTTAGGGGGATTTTGAAAAGCAGGGGTGTTTGGTGACGTGAGTATTATACCGGCGCTT
>CAZAYB010000163.1:0-7144 GCA_964489215.1 uncultured Pirellulales bacterium | reverse complement strand
GACCAGAGCATTGGTCTGCCTGCTTTTTTTAACATCCTCAAAGCCCATCTGAACCGCGTTATAACCGTCAGTTTCTTCACTCTTAACCTGAAGAACTTTACAAGGACCTGCCTGAATAACGGTAACTGAATTAATCTTACCGTCTTCATCATAAACCTGTGTCATACCAATTTTTTTACCAAGAAGCATTGCCATCTCAAACTTTACCTTTCGTTTACGCCGACAAATACCGGCCAGTACATACTATGCCTTGATCTTTACAAATACACCTGCCGGTACCACAAGACGATTAAGTGACTCAACCGTACGAGCATTGGCCTCATGAATATCTATCAAACGCTTATGTGTACGCATCTCAAACTGTTCCCTGCTCTTTTTGTCAACATGAGGACTGCGAAGAACAGTATAGCGTTCTATCCTTGTAGGCAAGGGGACAGGACCGCTGACCTTGGCATTGGTCCTGCGAGCCTGTTCTACTATCTCTTTCGCAGACCCGTCAAGAGCTCGGTGATCATAAGCTTCCATCCGTATCCTGATTCGTTCGGTATCAGTTGCCATCTAAACCTCTTTATATATCTCTATGCTTTTAATGTAATTGCCGAAAACTCGCTTAAATAACCTATCTAAGCTCTTTTCTCAAGAAAAAATTAAAAATTTATACAAAAAAACCGGCAAAAATCGGATTCTTTGCAAAAATCTCGGCAGGAAAGGCTTTGACAAAACTTAATATTAGAATTTCGTCGCCTTCCTTAATATTTTTGCCTTAAGCCCTCACTGAATCGAAGACTCGGACATAAAATGACCCGATTCAGCCAAATTAGCGGGCTTTTCAGGCTTCTCAACCTTCCGTGTACCTCATTTAATGAAGTGTACAGCCCTACTCGAAACGCACAAGAGTCCATTTTGTGCTCGCTTCGGCCGTTGAAAACTTACCTTGTACCAAAAAAATAATAACTTGTCAATAATAACTTGCAAGAATTTTTTCAGAAATTTGCTCCGGAACACGTTCGTAACTTAAAGGCTCCATAGTAAACGACCCTCTGCCTCCTGTTACACTGCGTATCTCGCTGGAATAACCGAACATCTCCGCCAATGGAACCTTAGCATCTATAACACGCATATTACCGTGAACGTGCGTATCGGTAATCGTGGCACGACGAGTCATCAAATTACCCTGAACTGCACCATAATCACTCTCAGGCAAAACTATCTGGACTTTCATTACAGGCTCAAGCAATACAGCCTTTGCCTTTTCGGCAGCATTACGAACCGCAAGAACACCTGCCTGTTCGAAAGCCAGCTCTGAGGAGTCCACCTCGTGAAAAGAACCGTCAAGAAGCGTAACCTTAACCCCCACAACAGGATACCCAGCCAATAGACCGCTTGAAAAACCCTCTCGTACCCCGTTTTCAACCGCTGGAATATACTCCCTGGGTATAACACCGCCTTTAGTCGCGTCCTCAAACTCTATCTTGCGGGCATAATGACCATCCTCATCCAGCAAAGGCTCAACCTTGATAACACAATGACCAAACTGGCCTCTGCCTCCGGTCTGCTTAACAAATTTACCCTCTGCCTGGGCGCTTTGACTTATCGCCTCCTTATAAGCAACCTTAGGAGTACCGACACGAACGTCAACGCCAAGATCTCGAACTATCTTGTGCTGAAGAATCTCAAGGTGAAGCTCACCCATACCGCTTATAATCGTCTGGCCTGTCTCAGCATTATATTCTGACTCAAATGTCGGGTCTTCACGACGCAAAATACCAAGAGCATCGGCAAGCTTATTTCTGTCTGCAGCTGTTCTCGGCTCAATCGACATACTAACAACAGTCTCTGGAAACTGTATATTCTCAAGAACCACCGGATTATGCGTATCACAAAGAGTATCTCCGGTTAATGTCTCCTTCAAACCTATAACCGCGACAATATCACCTGCGGTAACCTCATTGCGTATCTCACGCGAACCTGCGTGCATCTCAAATATCCGCGTAATATTCTCTTTCTTGTCACGGGTACTGTTAAGCACACGAGTACCCTTCTTCAGCGTTCCCTGATATATCCTCAGAAAATAAAGGTCTCCATGCTTGTCATTGGTTATCTTAAAAGCAATCGCCACAAAAGGCTTATCAGGATCGGTAACTATCTGGACCTCTTTCTCCTCATCGCCTGGCTTATGGCCTGTGATAACCGGCCTCTCGAGCGGAGAGGGAAGATACCTGATAACCCCGTCCATCAGCTTTCTTACACCTACATTCTTAAGAGCTGAACCTACAAAAATAGGCTGAATCTCATTTTCCAAAGTACCCTTGCGAATGGCCTTATGGATAAGCTCAGACTCTATCTCATCATCGTGCACATACTTGGCCATCAACTCCTCATCATGCTCTGCTGCTATCTCGAGCATATCATGGCGCCACTTCTCCACCGAATCTATCATGTCGTCAGGGACAGGAATTTCCACAAGCTTAGCACCAACAGATTCCTGCTCATAAACATAAGCTTTCTTCTCTACAAGATCGACATGCCCCCTGAAATCATTCTCCTTGCCAATAGGAATCTGAACCGGGCAAGGATTCGCCAAAAGCTTATCACGAATACTGTCAAGGCACATCTCAAAATCGGCCCCTGTTTTATCCATCTTGTTCACAAAGCACATCACGCTTAAACCATACTTTTTTCCCTGCCTCCATACAGTCTCACTTTGGGCCTGAACACCTTCACTGGCATCAAAAACCGCGACTGCACCGTCAAGAACACGCAAGCTCCTCTCAACCTCCGCTGTAAAATCAACATGTCCCGGAGTATCTATCAAGTTGATCTGATGTTCCTTCCACGGACACTTTGTCGCAGCGGAAGTAATCGTGATACCTCGCTCCTGTTCTTCCTCCATAAAGTCCATAACAGCAGTACCGTCATGAACCTCGCCTATCTTGTAAGTCCTTCCGCCGAAAAACAATATACGTTCAGTAACTGTGGTCTTACCGGCATCTATATGTGCCATTATACCAATATTTCTAAGTTTACTAAGTGCCCTTGACATAAATTCCTATACCAAAAATATTATCATAAATTACGATACAAAAAAACTGCCGAAGCCCTTATCAAAAAACCCCGACAGTTTAATATCAAAAAAACTACCACGCAAAATGAGCAAACGCCTTATTCGCCTCTGCCATTCTGTGCATATTCTCACGAGTCGTCATTGCTGCCCCTTCCTTGTTATATGCGTCAATAATCTCAGCACTTAAACGAAGACTCATAGGCCTGCCCTTCTTAGAACGCGAAGAGGCCAGTATCCATCTGAACGCAAGACTCTGCTGTCTTTTGGGCCGAACCTGCATAGGAACCTGATAACTCGCACCGCCTACCCTCTTACTGCGAACTTCAAGCTGAGGCTTGACATTGTTTATAGCCGTCTCAAAAACCTCAAGCGGCTCCTTATCTTTAACCTTCTTGTCTATCTGATCCATTGCTGAGTAAAAAACCTTCTCCGCTGTACTCTTTTTTCCGTCCCACATCAGGCAGTTAATAAACTTTGCCACAAGTTTACTCTTATACTTTGGGTCAGGCTTCAACTGTGTACTGGAAGCTGTAAACTTCTTTGCCATTCTTGATAATCCTTATATCTGTTAACTTTTACCAACGATCAATTACTATCTGTCAAACTGTAAAGCCTGTCTAAAAACCCTCACATTAGCGTTATCAACATTGAAAACGAACTTTTTGACAGGTTTTAAGCAGGTTTCAATAAATCCTATCCCTTTTTGGTTCCGTACTTGCTTCTGCCCTGCTTACGGTTTGAAGTACCTGCCGTATCGAGAACACCTCTAACAACGTGATATCTGACGCCGGGAAGGTCCCTGACCCTTCCGCCGCGGATAAGAACGGTACTGTGTTCCTGAAGATTATGATCAATACCCGGTATATAGGCAGTAACTTCCTTACCATTGGTAAGACGAACACGGGCAATCTTACGAAGAGCTGAATTAGGCTTCTTAGGGGTCTGGGTCCTTACAACAAGACAAACTCCCCGTTTCTGAGGATTGCCTGTAATATCGGAAACCCTGCCGCCCTTTCGCTTTTTTCTACCTTTGTTAATTAACTGATTAATCGTCGGCATAATTACTCCAAAAAATCTTTCTTTATTTTCTTATATTAAATATACCATAAACAAAACAACTGTATATTCTCTTAATCGATACCAAGTGCTTCCTTAACAGCCTTATCTGCTGCCGCATCAGCTTCTTTGGCCTCCCTGAGCTCTTCAAGACGCTTTGGTACAGGAGGCTCTGCAAGATGCTTGACACCCATCTCAAGATGCCTCTTGAAAGCCGTACCAGCGGGTATCAGATGACCAAGTATAACGTTCTCCTTGAGTCCGCGTAATTCATCTATCTTACCACCAAGAGATGCTTCAGTCAAGACCTTAGTTGTTTCCTGGAAACTCGCAGCCGAAATAAAGCTTTCCGACTGCAAAGAAGCCTTTGTAATACCCAAAAGGAGGGTATGTGCCGTCGCAGGTCGGGGCTTTTTGCCCTTGGCATTGGTGCCGCCCAGCATCTCGACCTTATCATTGGCCTCTGCAAGCTCTTCCCTGCTGACAATCTGATCCTTCTCAAGGTCTGTATCACCAGGGTCACTTATCTTAAGGCTTTGGGAAAGCTCAGCATTTGCCCTTAGGAAATGGAACTTATCTACAACCTCACCCGGAAGGAAACCGCTGTCTCCAACACTCTCGATCTCAACCTTACTCATCATCTGCGATATTATTATCTCAATATGCTTATCGCTGATATTAACATTCTGACTGCGGTAAACATTCTGAATCTCCCGTACAAGATAACGCTGAAGCGTCTCTTCACCCCGAATCCTCAAAATATCATGAGGTACCAACGGACCGTCCGTCAAGGCGTCACCAGCCTCGGCATAGTCTCCGGTATGCACATTAAGGTGCCTGTCACGGGGGACATGATGCTCCTTTTCCATTCCGCTCTCACTGCGGATAGTAATAGTCATCTTACCCCTGCGTTTATCACTTCGAAGTTCGACAGCTCCGCTGATCTCCGCCATGGCGGCAGGGTCCTTAGGCTTTCGGGCCTCGAATATCTCTGTAACACGGGGAAGACCACCGGTAATATCCTGTGTACCGCCGCTGCCGCGGGGCAGCCTTGCAAGAAGCTGACCAGCCTTAACTTCCTTGCCTTCGTTAACTTCAATTCGTGCCTTGGCAGGCAGGTAGTGAACATCAAGTATCTTGCCCTCGGAATCCTCGATTACAACCTGAGGATGCTTATCTCCCTTGTGTTCAATAACAACCGGCTTACCCTTTTGGCCCTTACGCTCCTGCTCGATTCGCATCGTCTCGCCCTCGACAACATCAACAAGGCGAACAACACCCTTAACCTCTGCAAGAATAGGTACCATATGCGGGTCCCATGTATACATCGGCTGACCGCTGTCAATCTTCTGGCCTTGCTTACATACAAGGGTAGAACCGTAAGGAACCTTAAACCTCTCCAGCTCACGTCCCTTTTCATCAACCAAAAGAAGCTCTCCGCTTCGACTGATAACCTTGGCGATAAAGCCGTCCTGGCCGCTGTAACCCCGCGCATCTTCCCTGGCGTCGGGAGTCTCTACATATTTCATACTCTCTGCATACCTGGCAAAACCTTCCCTCGGAGCCTTCTGCTCATTCTCAAGCAGAGATACCGCCGCGATACCGCCGGTGTGGAACGTACGCATAGTAAGCTGGGTACCGGGTTCACCAATCGACTGGGCAGCGATTATACCAACTGCCATACCCTCTTCGACAAGTTTACCTGTGCTAAGGTCCCAACCGTAACATTTCGAACATATCCCAACTTCGCTTTCACATGTCAATGGACTGCGAACTCTGATCGAGTCAAGTCCAAGCCCCTCAATTTTTTCCGCTGCCTCAGAAGTGATAACTTCATTTTCATGAACTATCATCTCATCGGTCATCGGGTTGCGGATATTATCCCTTGCCGTCCTGCCTATAATCAGCTCACGAAGCGGAATATCTACCGCCTCACCTTTATAAACGGTACTCTTATTGATACCCTGAAGAGTTCCGCAATCTATCTGGGTCACCATTACATTCTGGGCAACATCTGCAAGCTTACGTGTAAGATAACCGGAGTCTGCGGTCTTAAGTGCCGTATCTGCCAAACCCTTACGGGCACCGTGGGTCGAACTGAAATACTCAAGAACATTTAGACCCTCACGGAAATTAGATTTAATCGGAGTCTCGATAATCTCACCACTGGGCTTTGCCATCAAAGCACGCATACCCGCCAGCTGCTGAATCTGATCTATGCTTCCCCTTGCACCGGAATGCCTCATAACCCAGATCGGATTAAGATAAGGCTTGCCGTTGCGGACATCATCACGCATACCGTTTATCATCGCGTTTGTAACCTTAACCCTGGCATGAGTCCAAAGATCAACAATCTGGTTATAACGCTCACCTGAAGTAAGGACACCGTTATTATAATTATTCTGAACACGGTCAACCTTCTCCTGAGTATCATTGATAATATCAAACTTCTCAGGAGGAATTCTTAAATCTGTAACACCAAAGCTCAGACCTGCAACCGTTGCCTGCTTAAAACCAAGCTCCTTGACATTATCAAGCAGATCGATCGTATGTCGGCAGCCTGCTATCTCATAACAATCCTGGATAACCCTTCCAAGCTGCTTTTTATCCATAACCATATTATAAAACGGCATATCTTCGGTAAGTATATCATTAAACAAACACCTGCCCGGAGAAGTAGTTATAATCCTGTCTTTGACCCGACCTTCTGGACCTACAACTTTCTTATCCTTAGGCATCTTAACCTTAACCATCGCATGAGGTTCACAATGCCCCATCTGCCATGCCGTTATCGCCTCATGAGTATCACGGAACATCATCCCTTCGCCCTTTTGGCCCTCTCGCATACTCGTAATATAATAATTACCAAGCACGATATCCTGAGACGGACCAAGCATCGGGGAACCATTTCTGGGTGAGAAAATATTGTTCGTCGCAAGTAAAAGAACATGAGCCTCAACCTGAGCCTCAATCGAAAGCGGCAAATGGACTGCCATCTGGTCACCGTCAAAGTCAGCATTAAAG
>CAZAYB010000162.1:0-7194 GCA_964489215.1 uncultured Pirellulales bacterium | reverse complement strand
GGCTGAAGAATTACTGAAGAAAAGCCGCGCCGATGTTTCTCAGATGCCTCCTGAAGATGTTGAAGATGTTATCCATGAACTCCAGGTACATCAGCTCGAGCTTAAGCTGCAGAATGAACATCTTCTTGAGACACAGAAAAACCTCTCAGATATGAAGGATATGTACCGTGACCTGTATGAAAATGCACCCGTGGGATATATCACATCTGATATTAAGGGTTATATTGAGACGGTTAATTTTCCAGCGATTGAAATGTTCAGTGCAGAAAATAAGAATTTAAAGGGCATCTCATTTTATAAATTTGTAGTTAAATCTGACAGGGACAAGGCTTATCTTGCGATTCAGCAAGCGTGCGAAAACATCGCAGGCAGCACCGCTGAACTTAAACTGCTTCGCCAGGACAATAGCGTATTTACCGGCCATGTCTGTTGTAATGTTTTCAAAAAGCCTGGTGACGCGGAACTTTATCTAAGACTGACAATTATAGATATTTCCGACCGTAAACAAGCGGAAGAAGCATTGGCAGCTAACGAGCAGCGGCTGCGTCTTGTGGTTCAAAGCAGCCGAACCGGGACGTGGGACTGGGATCTTGTCAGCAACCGGACAGTTTTAAACAGTATCCTGTGCCAAATGCTCGGACTGGGCTCTGAACAAAAAGAGTTGGACGCTGAATGTTTTTTCGAGCATATTCATCCTGAGGACCGGGAAACGGTTCAGGGAAAGGTAAGCAGGATAATCGAGTCAGGTATTGATTTTGAGGACGAATTTCGAGTGGTTCGCCAGGACGGACAGAAGCGGTGGTTCTGGAGCAAAGGAGAGGTGATTCGTGATTCAAAAGGCAAAGCAGTTCGAATGGCGGGTATAAATCTTGACATTACCGGAGATAAAGAAAAGGAAATGCAAAAGCAGCGGCTGATTAACAGGATAGAACAGAAAAACCAGGAATTTATGCATTTAAGCAATCTGATAAGACATGATTTTGGTAATTCGGCGCTTTCTATAAACGCCTTCAACCAGGACATCAAGGATAAGTTTGATGAGTTATCAGAAAAGATCCAAAGGCAGAAATTCGATCCGGAAGTAAAAAAAGAACTTCTGGGCATATTGAATGACGATATTTCATCTTCGATAAGTTATATTTCCATGTCTGTAAAACAGATATACAGTCTTTTGAAAGGTTTAAGACAATTGGCGAAGACGGACAGAGTGCCCATCAATATAGCCATGGTAGATATGAACAATATTGCCCGCGAAACTGTCGGCCTTATGCAGCCTCAGATTAGTAATGCCGGTGCTGTGGTGACGGTTGATGAGCTGGTGCCCTCTTTTGCCGATGCTGTACATCTTTCGCACGTTTTCAGTAACCTGCTCAATAATGCGATAAAGTATAACGACCCGGAAAGAAAGCTAAGAATTCATATAGGATGCAAAAAAGATGATTATGACAGCTTGTACTATGTTCAGGATAACGGTATAGGCATCAGTGAAAAAGATGTTTCAAAGATTTTTAACGCTTTTTTCTGCATCGGCCAGGCTAAAGAAGTCAGTGGCGAGGGACTTGGCCTTGCTTTAATCGCCAAAATCCTCGATCGCCTTGACGGCAGGGTCTGGGTCGAGTCGCAGCCGGGCAAGGGGAGCTGCTTCTGGGTGGCGCTGCCGAGCGAGAAATAGAAAAGGCAAGACTGAAACCGCACGGAGGATTTTTTGACAGCTTTCATACAGACGGCAAACAATATACTCAAACTGACCAATTACCTGATGCAAAATAATTTACCTTTATATCTTTATAATATGGACTGTATCAGGCATTTTTTTATAAAACAATTCGAGAATGACTTAATTGTCTATGCGTATTTTCTTTATAGAAAGTCTTTCCTGCATTTTTTGTAAGGGGCTTACTCCTTTAAATATAGCAAAATCCTTATTGTCAACTGCTTGTGTCGGATTTATAGTGTTGTGATAGAAATGAATATGATCGGAATAGGTCTGGAATATATTTTTTTATGTAAAGAAACAAGATGAAAGTATTACTAATTAACCCGGAAGTCCCGAATACTTTCTGGAGTCTTAAAAACGCCTTAAAGTTTATTTCGAAAAAGGCATTGTTACCACCTCTGGGGTTATTGACGGTTGCAGCGATGCTGCCTGAATCGTGGGAAAAAAAGTTAGTTGACATGAACACTGCACGTTTGCTGGATCGGCATTTGAAGTGGGCGGACATGGTCTTTCTTACAGGTATGGTTATCCAGAAAAAATCCGTTGATCACATTATTGACAGATGTAAAAAACTCAATATCAAAGTCGCTGCCGGTGGGCCTTTGTTTAGCTCTTTTTCTCAAGCCTACACGAATATTGATTATTTAATTCTCAAAGAAGCGGAAATTACGCTGCCTGCCTTTTTAAAAGATCTGCAAAAAGGGCATCCAGAACCTTGTTATACAACGTGTGAAAAGCCTGATCTTAAAAAAACTCCTATTCCTGAGTGGGATTTGATTAAGATGAATAAATATGCCCTCATGTGTGTTCAATATTCCCGGGGCTGTCCATTTAATTGTGATTTTTGTGATGTAACAAGTCTTTTTGGAAATGTGCTTCGTACAAAAACAAAAGAGCAGATTATCGATGAGTTAGACGTTCTTTATTCGGCTGGATGGCGAGGAGAAATATTTTTTGTGGATGATAACTTCATCGGGAACAAGACTGTTCTTAAAAAAGAACTGCTCCCAGCAATGATTGAATGGATGGATAATAAAAATCAGCCCTTTAGCTTTAATACCCAGGCATCCATTAATCTTGCCGACGACGAGGAACTTATGGAATTAATGGTCCGGGCAGGTTTTAATTGCGTATTTATCGGCATAGAATCACCCGACGAGATAAGTCTGAATGAATGTCATAAGACACAAAATACTAAGCGTGACATCATCGCCTCAGTAAAAAAAATCCAAAGATTCGGTATGCAGGTGCAAGCCGGTTTTATTGTAGGCTTTGATAGTGACAAACCGAATATTTTTGATGAAATGATTAATTTGATTCAGGACAGCGGTGTTGTAATGGCTATGGTTGGGCTGCTTAATGCTCCACTTGGAACAAAACTTTATAATAAACTGAAGCGTGAAAACAGATTAATAAAATTGCCTACAGGCGACAACATGGACTGTAGTATCAATTTCATCCCCAAGATGGATATTAACAAACTTATGGAAGGATATCACAAAGTACTTAACACCATATACTCACAGAAGTTCTACTATCAACGAATTCGGAAATTTCTCGAAAATTATAATCTTAGTGACGCCCTGCTGCCAAAGCTCCGCTATTCAGGAGTGACAGCCTTTTTCAGATCTATATGGCGAATCGGTTTATTTGATAAAGGCAGACGCCACTATTGGAGCCTGATCTTATGGTCACTTAAAAAACCGAAAAGACTGCCGTTAGCTATACGTTTTTCAATCTATGGTTTCCACTTTCGTAAAATATTAAAGAACCTTCATCCTGAGATCAATACTCGACAGGTTTCATTAAAAAATCGCGAAAACAGCTAATTATTTAATCAAAAAAGCAATCGGGGTAAATCTGCTTATATACAGTCAGCTATTTCACTGGGTGGAATTCTTTTGCAGCGGATGACGCTTTGACGGGGTCATCAAAAAAAGAAAAACAGCAAAAACTGTCAGAAATTGTAAAGCTGTTGCATCAGGTCCGTAAGTAGTTTATGATAGAACCAATTTGATTCAGAAAGAGCCAGAACATGAATAAACAAGTATCTTGTATAACGGCCTGCTTGCTTGTCTATATATCATTTTCACAGATTTTAGCGGTCGCAGACGAAGAAAAGCAATTAAGAACGCTTTCAGATTATCTGAGCCATGCCGCTTTGAATAACGCAGAACTTAAATCAAGATTTCAAGACTGGAAGGCCTCTTTAGAACAAATCCCTCAAGCTAAGTCATTAGATGACCCTAAATTTACATACAGCTATTTCATTGAAGAGGTTGAAACCCGCGTGGGCCCGCAAGAAAATAAGTTTGGTATCATGCAAACATTCCCCTGGTTTGGCGAAATTGAGGCCAGAGCTGATGCCGCATCCGCTAAAGCAAAAGCCGTGCAGAAAAGATACGAGTTTGCAAAATTAAAGCTTTTTCAGCAGGTCAAGGATGCCTATTATGAATTCTCATATTTAGCGACAGCGATTGAGATCGCAAACGAGAATCTTGAACTTCTCAAACATTTCGAAGAAGTAGCCAGAGCGAAGTATCGAACCTCAGAAGCTACGCACCCCGATGTAGTCCGTTCGCAGATAGAATTAGCCAAACTTGAAGATGTTTTAAACAGCTTAAAAAAGCTAAAAGAACCTATAGTGGCCAGACTTAATTCAATTTTAAACAGACAGGCCGGCGAAGACTTAGACTGGCCTCAGAAGCAAATCCCCATTGAAGTCAAATTTGTACGAGAGGATATCATAAAACAAATTATAAGGATGAACCCCGAACTTTCCGAGCTAAACTGGAAAACCGAAGCTGCCAGAGCTGAGGTGGAGCTTGCGAAAAAGAAATTCTATCCTGATATTGGCGTAGGCGTTGACTGGATACAAACGGGTAATGCCAGGAATTCCGGAGTCAGCGGAAGCGGTCAGGATGCTGTTGCTCTTATGTTTTCTGTTAATATCCCTCTATGGCAGGACAGCTATAAGGCCGCTGAACGCCAAGCCAGAGCCAAAGTCAGAAGTTATCAGCAGCAGAAGATTGACTTGCGGAATAAAAAAATCTACCGTGCTTTGCAGGTTGTTTATGATATTGAAGATGCCGGAAGAAAAATGGATTTATACGGCAATACATTAATCTCAAAAGCTCAGGAGCTTGTACAGTCTTCTGAGGCCGCATACCGGGCCGGGACGATTGATTTCCTCTCTTTAATCGATGCTGAAAGAATGCTTCTCAAATATCAATTGAACCATGAACGAGCAATCATTGATAACCAGCAAAGCATAGCTGAATTAGAATTCTTAACTGGACAGCAGTTATAATTTACATTTACAACATGATCCTAATAACTTATAGACAGCAAAACAAATCCTGTCATTAAGGTGTATTATGCAAAGGCAAGAGCTATGAAAAAAGAAAAGACCAATTTTAAAGCGGTTAAATTTGCGTTGCTTTTTGCGGCTGTGGTTTTGGGTTTTACCGCAGGTTTTATAATAAGCAGAATGATGACTACAGCAAAAGATGCTAAAGCCCATGAACAGCATACTCATACTCAAGAGCAGATGTGGACATGTTCGATGCATCCACAGATACAACAACCAAAGCCTGGAAATTGTCCAATATGCTTCATGGATTTGATTCCGGTTGAAACAGACAGCGATACAGCAGGGACTGGTCCAGGACAGATTTCGTTTTCTCCTGAAGCGCTTAAGCTCATGGAACTGCAGACAGCTGCCGTTGAGCGCAAGTTTATCGACGCTGAAATAAGGCTGGTCGGAAAAGTTGATTATGATGAAACAAAACTCAAAAATGTTACTGCATGGGCAGCGGGAAGGATTGACAGGCTGTTCGTTGATTTTGCCGGTACTGAGGTTATTGAAGGCGACCACATGGTTAGGCTTTACAGCCCTGAACTGATTAGTGCTCAGGCTGAATACTTACAGGCACTGAAAAGCGCAGAGAATATGCGGGCTGATACATCAGAGCTTATCCAAAAGTCAAATAATGCGACCCTCAAAGCCTCAAAGGAAAAACTTCTGCTGCTGGGCTTGACTGAACTACAGTTAAAAGACATTAAATCAAAGGGTGCTCCGATAGATTATCTCACTATATATGCACCTGTTGGCGGAGTCGTACTTGAAAAGCATGTTACTGAAGGTGTGTATGTTAAAACAGGGACGATTATTTATACCATTGCAGATCTTTCCAGTATTTGGGTCAAGCTCGATGCGTATGAGTCAGATGTCGCCTTAGTAACATACCAGCAGGAAGTTGAATTTACAACAGAAGCGTATCCAGGTGAGATTTTTAAGGGCAGGGTTACTTTTATTGACCCTACACTTGATCGCGACACAAGAACTGTTAAATTGAGAGTCAATGTCCCTAATCCTGACGGTAAGCTTAAACCCGGCATGTTTGTTCGAGCCGTTGTCCATTCAAAATTAGCACAAAACGGAGTCATTGCAGACCCTGGTCTTGCCGATAAATTTGTATGCCCGATGCATCCTTCCATTATTAAAGATAAGCAGGGAATATGTGACATCTGTGAAATGGATCTGGTTAAAGCTGCATCCAGAGGGTTTACAGGCGCCGACCCAAATAAAACTCCACCTCTTGTCATTCCAGCTTCAGCCCCTCTGATTACCGGCAAGCGGGCTGTGGTTTATGTCCAGATTCCAGAGGCCGAAAAACCCACTTATCAAGGCAGAGAAATTGTTCTCGGCCCCAGAGCGGGTGATTATTACATCGTCAAAGAAGGATTATCCGAAGGTGAAACAGTCGTCACGAAAGGTAACTTTAAGATCGACTCTGCCCTGCAAATACAGGCCAAACCAAGCATGATGAGTCCGAATGGAAATACTAAGACAAGGCATCTTCAGGGAAATCAGGCAATGCAGAATCAAGATACTGAGGAACAAACTTTATGCCCTGTCATGGGCGGAGCTGTCAATAAAAAATACTTTATCGAATATAAAGGCGAGAAAGTTTATTTCTGCTGCCCCGGATGTGATAAAGTATTTCTTAAAGAGCCTGAAAAGTATATAGATAAATTACCGCAATTCAAAAATAAAAATTGATAAATATGAAAGGAGATGGTACGATAAAAATCACTGGTTCTTAGCTCTTTGAAAAGTAGAAGGTTTTTTTGCTCCCGGAGCCTTCGGCTTTTAGGAGAGTGCAAAAAGTAAAAAATATCATTAAGAGAAAATAATTGTAAATGGAGTAGACTTTTAACATAGGAGGTACACAATGGATCAGTCCGGTCAGAACGAGCAAAACGAAAACATTCAGCAAAAACCCAAAAAAAAGAAGCGTTTTTCCCTCATTCAGCTCATCGGCATAATTTTAATTATCATTGCCCTTGTGCTTATGCTTATAGCTTCAATGAGCGGTAAAATCATGAAAACTGCCATCGAAAAAGGAGGCACATATGCTCTGAAAGTGCCGGTAAAAGTTGATGAAGTGGAACTTGGATTGCTGTCAGGAAAG
>CAZAYB010000161.1:0-7198 GCA_964489215.1 uncultured Pirellulales bacterium | reverse complement strand
CAGTTCGCTCGTCTGTATCGGCGTCAGCCTCATAACTGCTCCCCCGGCACCGGAAAAAATAAGTGATGAACTTACTTTCCGCCTGCATAACCTCAATCTTACCACCGGGCTGGGGAAAAAATGGTATCAAAGCGTACCTGTATGGTGGATTATTTTCGTCATTATGATTCTTAGCGGATTAATTGTATTCAGTGGATTGGTTATTAAATAATGAATGGAAGAGAAAGAATCTTACAGAAATGCCAGAAGCGGATATGCCCATATACCTGCAACAGTTGACAATTGGCGGGTTCACACAAAAACAAAAAAGACGCTGCCGTTGGGCCGGATTTTTTCGAGAAATATGTCTTTGAATACGAAAAGAAACTTATCGATCATATCCATAAACAAGGCGCAATGATAATATATCACAACTGCGCTTATGCTCGAAACTTATGGAGACTTTACAAAAACCTCGAAATTGATGTTTTCGAGACACTCACGGAGGCCCCCTTTGGTGATGGTGATATTGATGCCGCAATTTTAACAACGAAGCATTGCACAGATAGGTGTAAAAAATGCACAAAATGGAGAGAATTTGCTTTTTGAATCTGATACAATTATTAGGCGGTAAAATTATTAAAAATATGACTGAAAAGAGCAAAGAAAGAATGCACCATAAATCATTTTATAAAATAGTTTAACTAACAGACTCAGTATTGGAAAATTGCTGTTGTTTATTTGTTTTTTATCCTGTGTTGCTTCTGTGCTTTCAGGGGATACTGTATATTTATTAACTTTTTTCAGGAGGTTTGTTATGAGCTTAGATGTAATGAAAAAATTTATTTTAATTTTAGTCTGTTGCCTGACAGGTTTCGTCTCTGCGGCTACCTGGATCGGAGGAACCGACCCAAATCTATGGAATCAGCCCGAAAACTGGGACAAGGGTGTACCTGCCAGCAATAACTGGGCGGTCATCGACCAGGGTTTCTGCAATATTGATTCGTCACATTTCGGCAACGATGCTGCCGAATGTCTTCGTATCGTAATGAAAGGCAACAGTTCAACTCAGGCCCATCTGCTGCTGGATGGAGGAGAACTGTACACTTTTCCGACTTCCAGCGCCTATAGTTGTTTGTTCGGGGATGTAGCTGACGCAAATGTGCTTTTTGAAGTTAAGGACGGTTATTACAAGCATATAACATCCTCCAACATCTTAGGACGTAAGGGCCAGGGTATTTGGGACATTTCAGGAGGACTTGTTGAAATCAATCGTATCGAGATTTACGGAAGGGGAGGTGAAACTGCCCCCTCAAAGCTAAATATTTCCGGCGGAACAATGATAATGGACCCGCCGAGCACTAATTACAATGCAAATATCGGTTATGGTGTCAGCAGCATTTACAATCTCGCCGAAGCGGAAATTAACGTAAGCGGCGGACAGCTGATCCTCGAAAGAGCAAGCATTTTTCTTGCAAGAGACTATGCCAAAGCCACACTAAATGTCAGTGGAGGCGAAGTAATGCTCTACAACGGTGCCCTTCACCTGCCAAAGGGAGGAGAGGGTAATACAGCCATAGTCAATCTTACCGGCGGAACAGTTTATGCAAGTGACGGATTAGAATTCGGTGGCGGGGACAAGTCGCTGACCATGAGTAAAGGTTCATCTCTCATACTCGGCGGAGACTGGGTAGACAGGATCGAAAGTTACATAAACGACGGATGGTTTTCCATACAGGACGGAAGAATGTTTATCGGCTATGATGCAGGAGGAGATGAAACTGCCATCACAGTCCAGGACCCCGACCTCGCATGGGCACCTGACCCGCTCGATATGGCTTCTTATGTAGATTATCAAAAACAATTGAGCTGGTCCGCCGGAGACTCCGCTGCCAGTCATGACATATACCTGGGAACTGACCTGGAACAGGTTCAAATGGCAGACAACACCCTTCCTGTAGGGATCAGCACTTATAAAGGAAACCTGCCTCTGGAAACAACAACTTATGATCCGGGTGACCTTATACTTGGGCAGACTTATTACTGGCGTGTCGATGAAGTCAACAGTGACTCAACCATAACCGTCGGGCCGATCTGGAGCTTTACTGTCTCACCTTATCTTCAGGTAGAGACCTTTGAAGGCTACAATGAGCCCAACGAACCGGCTGCTGATACATGGATTCCTTCCGCTAATGCCTCTGTGCTCGCAGAATTCGAGTATCCCTGGCAATCTGTAATAATGACTTATGACAACTCAGCCTCGCCTTTCTACAGTCAGATCGTTAGGACTTTCAATCCTCCCCTTGACGTTACAGCAGCAGGCCAGGCAGAGTCTCTTCATATTCGCGCAAAAGGTGCAGATTCATCAAGCAGTTTAGAACCATGGTATACGACTCTTACCGATACAAACACAAATTCCGCTACGGTTTACTATGACGGCCCGGCAGAAGACATTGCCGTAAGAGACAGATTCAGCTGGGATATAGATATATCTGATTTCTCTGGTGTCGATGTCAATGAAATCAGCACTATGGCAATTGGCTTCGGTGACAAGGATAACCCCGCACCAGGCGGATCAGGCTCACTATATCTTGATGACATAAGAGTGTATCCTCAACGGTGCATACCTTCAAAGGTTGCAGGAGATATTGACGGAGACTGCAATGTGGATTCCGATGAGCTTGCTCAGATAATCGAAGACTGGCTTATGGTCCCCACGCCCCAGGAGCCTGATTCCGACGGCTTGGTCGTACATTACAGTTTCGATACTCAGGCAGGACCGGCAATTCCTGATGATTCCGGAAACGGTTATGATGCAGCTACTACTGACAACGCAGCTCATCTGGACCCAAGCGGTGGCTTTGACGGTAACGGATGTATATCATTCGACGGTACTTTCGCAATCGATATACCAGAACAGCTTTTCTCGCAGGTCAGCAGCACCGGGAATCTCTCCATTTCAATATGGATTAATTCTCAGCAGGGTACCTATGACCAAGAGAATGAAAAGGCGGGAATCATTTTCCAGGCCTCTCAAACCGAAGGTTCGGGTGCACAGGTACAGTTTGCCGCTCCCGGATGGAACGGCTTATACCATACTGTTTACTGGCTGGCTTTTAGCGGAGGCGGAATTTCTACCGGCATCGCAGCACAAGACTATTGGGAAGGCTGGGAGCATTATGTACTTGTTGCCGACTATGATAACGGCGTCAAGAGAATTTTCCGTAACGGAACATTAGTCTCCGACAACGTTCAGTATCAACCCGTTGAAGGTTTGGAAAATGGAGTGGTAACTGTCGGGTCAAGAACTGACCTCACCGACATGTATCTGGGCAAAATGGATGAATTAAGGATTTACAATTATGGTTTGAGCCTGGATGAAGCGGTATGGCTCTCCAAACAGTCCCCACCGTATCCTTCCCTTTTCAGTCCCGCTGAAATAGACGGTGACGGCGTTGTTACACTCAAGGACTTCGCTGAAGCCGCTCAGAATTGGATGTACGGAACCATACTTTGGCCGTAAAAATATTTTAATCAAATTCAGACACTGCGGCCCAATAACATAGAAAGGGTCGCAGCGTCTGGATATATAACTCAGGACAACTGCACTTATGAGCTTCTCGAATTTAGCAAAAAAACAAAATGGTTTTATGATTTATGTATTCGTTTTTTACATGTTTTGCGGTAGTAGCAGTTTACCAGAACTGTTGGGTTCAACAAGTCATGATAAGTTTATACTCTCCAACGACTATTTAAAGGCGGAAATTTCGTCTAAAGGGAGCTTGATATCTCTGACCAATCTTGAATTAAATAAAAGACACAGTTTCAGTGACTCTCCGTTCTTAATTTTATGGGGAAAAAATAAAGAGCAACAATCCAACCCTGCTCTTACAGAAAATAATTGTAAAATGGTGTATTCTTCTAAAACGCCTGACAATAACCAGATTACTTTTATTTTTGAGCATCAGCTTGCCTGGGTTGAGTTAATTTATATAATACAGCCGCAGAATAAATTCATCAATAAAAAAATTCGGCTTATGAATCGCACAAATGATTCGTTTAATATTTCAAGTATAGATTTACTCAACTTTGCTTTAACTCCAGAACCTCTAAAATCAATTCCATATTACGGTTTTTGCATTCGCCCGGCTTTAAGTTCAATATCAGACCAAAGTCAGCCTCTACCTAAATACGATAACACTGTCGCATGGTTTCACCGAGGCAGACAAGACGGTTTATTCTCTACAATTACAACCGATTTTGTATTGAGAACGGAAAAGCAGGGTAGATTTATAAGTCAGTACTGGCCGGGTTTTATTTATGAACAAAACGAAGTTTTTGAAAGTGAATGGGCTCTGCTCGGTGTTTATGAAAGAAAAGGGTATTTTCATAAGCCGTATACTGTAAAAGAATCGTCCTTGAGAGAATTTACTATGCCGCAAGTTAAAATTCGTCTGGACCGAGCCGAGATTGAGGCTGTTACAGACGCAGTTCAGAGCATTATTAAACCGGGGATATATTATACACTGGTAAACGGTTGGGGGCTGGGCGTGCCAAACATAATTCAAAATCAAAATGACCTCGACAGCTATAAAAAAGCAATAGATATTTTATCTAAAATACCCCACATGAAATCCCTGCACTTTACGCATAGCTGGTGCGGACTGACTAACGAACTGAGGGACCAGGGCCTGGCGATGACACTTACGCCTAATGAGTTCGTATTAAAAATGATTGCTTATGCAAAAAGTAAAAATGTTCAGTTAAGTCCATTCATTGGTATCTCAAGCAACTGGCCTTCAAGTGGGCCAGCCATTAAACATAATAATTACCGAAGACTGCTCACTATTGACCAGCAGGGAAAAAGAAGAGACAATAACATTGCAATAAGCGAAGAATACATCGATTTTGCCTGCAAAACTATTATAAACTATATGAAAAGCGATTCTCACTTTAAAGGGCAAAGCTTTGATTTCCTGTATCTTAGAGCTGACTACGATAAAGACCACGGTTATCTGACGGGAAAAGCTTCACTGTATCCGCAGTATTACAATATTAAAAAAATGTTGAGAATACTACGAAAAGAAATGCCCGACGTGATGCTCCGCGGGCAGATCGGATGGAGAGAGCTCGGACCATGGCTCGCAGAAGGTATGTCATTATGCCATAACGCTATGGATCATCAGCCCCCAAGACAGAGAAATTTTATCGATTTTCATATTGATCATCATTTCGCAAACAACATTCGGCTAAGCAATTGGTTCGCGAATAACTGTAAAATGTGCCCAAGATACCTTATGAATTCAAACAGCCTCCATAACGGTGGATGGATTCGTGCATGGGACTATGGGGCTTTTGAATACGCCGTAATTTCGCAAATTGCTTCTGGACAGGTCTTTGGAATGCTTCACAATCTTCCCGATGAAGAAAAAGGAGAAGTATTTCTGCAAAAGGACAAGGACTTTCTTGATAAATGGATTAATTGGCAGAAACAGAATCTGGAGTTGTATCTTTGTGAAACCGATCTTTTCGGCGAACCTCGCCCAGACGGCGTAGACGGTTACGCATATTCAAATGATCAAAAAACCGTTCTTTTCCTTTGTAATCCTACATACAGAACGCATTGGGTTTCAGTGCCGCTTGATGAGCAAATCAAACTCACCCACGCAGACGTTTATAAAGTAAAGGAGCTCTACCCTTATCAAAGAAATCTCATAGGCCCTGATGAAGGTATGTTTAATAGAAAGAAAATGCTCACAACTGATGTTCCTCCGCAAACTGTAAGAGTACTTCAGATTACCCCTGACAACTCCGGGATGGATGTGTTAATGTCAGTAAGTGGAACTATTAAAAAACACATCGACAGTTATATCTTACAGGACTTGTCAGGCCCCGCTGGAAGCGATTGTATGTGGGCAATTAGAGTGTCAGATGATGCCGCAGACTCTTGTCGTAAATTTAATGTTATTCACAACGGAAAAAATGTTCCGTTTAATCGAAATGGAAATTTATTGTTTGGAAAGCTTTCTTTTTCAGGCACTTACCTAAACCCCCAGGTAACAAATTGCCGAATAAAAAGCATTAAAGGGAGAACAAATATATCTGCAGAATTTGATGTACCTGCTGTCGTAAAGGAGCAGTTGAAAAATAATGCACAAACAATGCCAGTTTCTAAAAAGTATTCTGACTCGGAATGGCTAAACCGTACAGCATGGCTTGATAGAGGAAGATTTTTAATATTCATCGCTGCAGCTCCTTACGGAATAGACGTTGATCAGCTAAGAAGCCGAAACGGAAACTATGAAAAATATCTGCAAACACTGACCTCTGCTAAAGCAAAAATAAACGGACACGACGTAACTGTTCACCAGAATCTGATGGGTAATAAAAAATGGTGGCGATGGAGCGGCTGGTTTATTGATGTTGGAAGTAATATCGTTTATGACCAAAAACAGATCCTTAACCTGGACCTGCCGAATATAAGCGAAAATGATTTTCATGGAATTTATCTTCCAAATTTGCAAAATGCTTCAGCAGCAGAGGTGAAATTCCAACCGCCGCCATCTGATTTACCCGTAAAAAACATCTTATCATCAAAAGAGGCCTTTGTTTCTAATCCAAAAATTACAGAAACTCAAAATCAGGTCACAATGCACTTGAATCTTTCAATAACTGCCCAGATTAATACTTCATGGAATCCGCAAAATATACGAATAAGTAACGGAATGATATATGACCGTGTGGTCACTGGTTCTGACCCGCGATGGAAGATTGACCCAAAAAAAGCTGAAGCTGGCTTTGTTCTGCTTGGATACAAGCCTAAGAACATAAGATTCTCAATTAAAGCTCCACCGGAAGCAGTCCTCGAGCTTGAGCCGGGCACTGATGGATGTCAGATTCGACTTAGCGATATAATAAAAAAATGGAAAACCTCAGATGATCCTTTTGCCTCGAATTGTTGTACGGTAAAATGGCCCGATAGAAAGGCAAATATAAAAATTGAGCTTACAGGCCCGCTTCCGAAAAAAGAAACTGTAATTCACAATTTTTAGAGGTTCCCTTCATTTTGACCGGTATACTTGATCATGTTAAGTTGTAGAAAGGAAAGTAATGTTTGTAAGAAAAAGAGGTTTTATCTCTGTATGGGTTGTTTGTCAAGGTCAAATTCTGTCTCTTATACAATCTGACGCTGCCGACGATCGCATAAGTGTAGATCTCG
>CAZAYB010000160.1:0-7198 GCA_964489215.1 uncultured Pirellulales bacterium | reverse complement strand
CTGTATTAGAGCATGTTTTTCAGCTTATTGATGTTAAAATATGTTCCCGGACACATTGTTTTTCCAGTATATCCGGGTGTTTCCCGGTGTCCGTAGATTCTGTATTTGGGTATTCTGTATCTTTGCTCGAGGTAATTAACCAGATTTGCCAGTGATTTCATCTGCCTTTTTGAGGGCTGAGTGTCAGTAAAATCTCCGACAAGGCATATACCAATTCCCAGTTCATTTGCCCAGTTGTTCGGCGTACCTCCGCAGTGTGCACCCTGTATCTGTCTAGTCCATCTGAAGGTTGTTTCTATCTGTCCGTCGCCGCTGTCAGAACCATTTCCTATGACGAAGTTGTATCCAACACCGAGCCAATTGTTTACGTCTCTGTGCCAGCGGTGGAAGATGCTTGCGTTTCCGTTTTGTGTAGCAGAGTGATGTATGATAATTGCGTTCCATTTTCTTTCGGGGTATATTGGGTTTCTCCAGCCGAGCGGGATAGCGGAGCAGCTGTTATAGGACGAGTTCGAAGATGAGGTGTATGAGCTATTGCTGTTTAATCTCTGGTGAGGGTTTTTTGCACGGGCGAGTTTGTAAGCAGCTGAGTTTGCAGAAGAATATTGTCCCGGCTGGGTTGAATCACATCCGGTAATGATGAAGACAGCAATGGTAAACGTCCAGGCCAGGAAAAATAACAAGCACATTCTTTTAATCATTTTACAATCCGTTTTTAACTGATTTTTCAGAAGTTTACAGAAGCGTTAAGCCTTTTTAATTTTCGGCATCTGAAGCCTTGTTCTTTAACATCCAGACACTGTTTCCCTTTTTATTATATTTCACCTGATCCATGTATGATTTTATTAAGAGTACTCCCCGTCCGCAACATTTTAGAAGATTTTCCTTACTCCTTGGGTCGGGTAGGTCTTCTAATGTAAACCCATTGCCCTGGTCTGTAACAGTAATCTCAAAAGTCTGGTCTGTAATTCTGTATTCGATTTTGACTGGTTTATTTGGGTCGTCACAGTTTCCGTGTTTTACGGCGTTGATTAGTGCCTCTTCAAGGGCGAGCATAATGGCAAAAAGGTCGTCACCGCTGAACTTATGCTTCTTTGCCAAATCCACAATAGTATTGAAAGCATCTCTGGCATCCTCAGCGGTACTTGGTATTTTAATGTTATTTTTTGAAGTATGTCGAGGGGGCATTAAAAAAAACAATCCATTCTGGGGCAGCTTTTTTGCCTGTCCGATATTATAAATTTTTTATAACTGATCTATGGCCTGTTGCTTGTCTTGCTTTATGTCAAAAACTTTTTCAAGCCTGGTAATTTTGAATACCTCGTAAATTTTCTGGTCTATAGAACACAATGTGAGCTTGCCTTGTTTTTCATAAATTTTTTTGCTTATTCGAATCAATAGTCCGAGTACAGAACTGCTGAGGAATTTTACCTCACTGAAATCTATCAAGAGATTAATGTTTTCGTTTTGCTGTATAAGCGGCAAGAGCGCATCTTCGAGCTGCTGTATATCGGTGTCTTCGAGTATTCTTTCCCTTGTCAAGGTTGCTACAGTTATATCGTTTTTGTACTCAAGGCTGATAATCGGGTCGGTTTTGTCCATGAATATCTCCTATGTCAGTGTCAATGGTCAAAATTAAATGAGCATTATCTCAATATATTCATAATGGAATAGAAAAGAGTTTTTTTCAAGAAAAAAGAACAGCTGAGTGGATAATTATGCATAATTGTTTTTCAGGAAACCGACATTTCGGGGTCAAATAAGTGTGATAAGGGCGTGTAATGATTGTTTTTTTATAGGTAATAATACTTAGGGGACTAAAAAAATCGTTTAATTTTTTATTTTTTGATAAAATTACCCTTGCATCTCCTGAACTTCAGGTCATAATTGTAGTATTAGTAGATGTACATGGGATAATTAAGTAAATCGGGGTTTAAGACTCTTTGAGTTTTTCAGGTTCAGGGATGACATCATGGAAGGGTTTTATGTAACTTTTCCAGAATTTTTTTAGAATTATACTAAATAAAAGATTATTAACTACTTTTTAGCGGAGGTTACAAATGAAGATTAGCAGATCAACCGGTTATGCCCTTATAGCAGTCGGTTACATTGCACAAAATTATGAGCAAGGGGCAGTTCTTGCGGCTCGAGTTTCTAAGGAATACGGTATTCCCCTGGAATATCTTCTTAAGATCCTTCAGCAGTTAGTTCGTGCAAATGTTCTCAGGAGTAAGCGCGGTCCACGGGGCGGCTTTTTCCTTGCCAAAGATGCTCACGAGATTACTCTTCTTGAAATTATCGAGGCAGTAGACGGTCCGATGACAAGCCAGCTTCATCTTGCCGAGCAGACCAAGAATGCTCCTTTCAGCATAAATATGGAATCTGTCTGCAGGAAGGCAACAGAAGAAGTCAGGAATATCTTTGAGAATGCCAAGCTTTCTGATGTTCTCAGTCAATAAACTGTCTCTTTAGTATATGGAAATACGCGAGTTTCAAAATTTTATAAGGGACAGATACGAGAAACGTGATACGGAACGCGGAACAAGCGCTACTTTCATGTGGTTCATTGAGGAAGTTGGTGAACTTGCGACTGCTCTTAGCGGAAATAATCAAAAAGAGCAAGAAGAAGAATTTGCAGATGTATTAGCATGGTTATGTACGCTTGCAAATATCAACGGGGTTGAGCTTGAAGAGGCACTGAAGAAATATACTAAGGGAGATATTCAAGGGTATAAATAGTTTTTTTATGCGAGGGTATTAAAATAAGCCGGTTAACGGTAATGGCTGGCTGAAAATCAGGCACAATTTTAAGGTTTTCCAGTATTTTTTATATTGGTTTGATTTTGAAAAGGCCCGGACGAAAATCACAGCATCGTCCGGGCTTTTTTGGTTTGGGGCAAGTTAATATTTATCTTAGTACTGCTAATTTTTATTTTGCTGATTTTCCGTGCTTTGATCTACTGCAGCAGTTAAGGCTCTGTAAAAACACCATCCAAGTCCTATTATTACGACAAGTATAACGATGGCGAGTATCATGTATGAGACGCTGCTCAAGTTTGTATTTTCAACAATTATTGGAGTCTTGTCAAGTTTGATGTTATTTAATACGCTTGCGAGTATAAAGCTGATTTCGAGTATAGCAACTATGCCGGACAATCTTGCCATCGAGTTTGGTTTTTCAAACATATCAGCTGCGTTTCTGATTACATGGTTTGAAACGGTCAAGGCAGCTAATGCCATTACAGAAGCTATTATCATCAGGATGTTTTGGAACCTTGTTATCTGTCCAGCGAAGAAGGTTAAAATTATAATGTTTGCGAGTGCACCTAAAGCGAGAATTAACGATATCAATGATATTTCCATTCCTGATCTGTGAGAAGAAGAGAGCATCTCTGTCTGAGACATCATGTCAGGTTCGTAATCGGGGCTTTTAATCATGCTGAACAATAACGCAATTACAGGAGCTGAGGCAACGATAATAATTCCAACGACGTTTTCAATTATCCACTGGTCCTGGTCGTTTACCAGGAATCCGCCTTGCTTTCCAAAGTCATCGAACATGCTCCAGAAGAACAGTGTACCGAGGACGATTGGTATGAGGATTCGAATTGAGTAATTCCACCATCTTCCGATTTTCCAGTCGCTTCTTTCGTTTGCGTGTTCCCGGAGGCTTTCTGTTCTGTAGAGCCATCCGAGCACAAGACATTCGAGCAGACCGAGAAATGCGATTCCCCATGTACCGTTTATGTATCCGTCTACGGTACCGAGCCAGTGGAGTCCGCTGTTTGTTATGTAAACGATTCCAAGAGAGAGGCCTATTATGCTCATAATGGGCAGTACGAGCCATCTTGGCCAGCCGGTTTTGTCAACGATCCCTGCGAGGACTGATTCTGTTATTGAAAATGCAGAGTCGATCCCGAGGGCTGCAAGAGTGAAAAAGAAGACAAAGCTCCAGTATGCGCTTCCCGGCAGCTGGGCGAGCGCGTAAGGGAATGCGACGAATGCAAGTCCCGGTCCTGCATCTACGACCTTGTCTACGGGTACGGGCTGTCCAGCCTGGGCTGTAACGAAAGACATTGCTCCTAAGGTTGTGAAGATTGCGATACCGGCTATGAAGCTGGTTGCGAAATCGGCGAGGCCTATAATTGCGGCGTTGTTGTTCAGGTCGCTTTTTCTGTGGAGGAAGCTTGAGTAAGTGACCATGACACCGAAAGCCAGGCTTAGAGAAAAGAAGACCTGTCCGAAAGCGTAACGCCAGGTAGTTGGTTCTGCCAACTGTGACCATACAGGGTCGAGATAGTAGGTCAGACCTTTCATGCTTCCGGGGAGGGTAAGTCCTCTTATTGCGAGGATGAATAGCATTATCCAGGGCAGCGGTACAGTCAGCCAGACGATTTTTCCGACCAGTTTTACGCCTTTGAATATACAGAAATACATTGCGAGCCAGGTTATGACCAGCGGTGTGAAGATTTGCCATTGAATCTGACCAAGCTCAGGGCCGGGTTTGAAGTTAAGGTATTTATCGAAGAACATTTCCTTGGCTTTTACGACCCCTTCGTAACCCATGTGTGCCCATGGCAGTTCACCTGAAGAATGCAAAATACCTTCTATGCTGAACCACATGAAACTGAAACAGTATGCAAGTATGACAGGATAGTATGTAATAATTACAAATCCCATTATTATACTCCACCATCCTACGAACTCGGTGTTTTTATTGACCCTCCTGAAAGCTTCCGGTGCAGCTCTTTGTGTGAAATGTCCGAGACTAAATTCCATAATCATCATTGGTATTCCGACACAGAAGATTGCAATTATGTATGGTATTAAAAATGCTCCCCCGCCGTAACTGTATAATTTATAGGGAAAGCCCCAGAGGTTTCCCAGTCCGACAGCAGAGCCTATTGCAGCGAGAACGAAACCTCCCCTTGACCCCCAGTTTTCTCTTTGTTCCTCCAGCATTTTTTTTGCCAATTAAGCTACCTTTCAGATATTTATTCAGATTCAATTCCCAGCAGTTTCAAAGTGTTCCTTTCAATGATGTTTCTGATTTTTTCCCTTGGTACGGTTCTTTGTACGTGGTCGGGGAGGAGTCTGTTAAAGCCAAGCAGTGTTTCTATGCATGGTCCGGGCTTGTTGAAAGGGAATCCGCTTCCGAATACAAGTTTGTCCATTACGCCAGCTTCGTGGGCACTTACGACTATGTTGTAAATTTCCCAGACTTTTCTTGGTGATATTGTAAGGTCGGCGAAGACATTTGGGTGCTTGCTAATCATACAAAGAGTCTGTGAGAAGAAAGGTATGCCCATGTTTCCAATGATTATTTTGAGGTTCTGGAATTTTCTTGCGATCTCATCGATCTGATATGGCTGGCAGTATTCGAGTACAGCATCTCTTGAAAAGGTTGCGCCGTTATTGAAGAATACGGGCAGGTTTAGTTTCTGTGCTGCCTGGTATACGAGCATTGCCCTTGAGTGAGCGGGGTGGAAGGCGCTGTTTCCGCAGTAGAGTACTATACCTTCGAGGTTTATATCTACTGTTACGGATTTTATGTGTTCGAGTGAGACATTTTCCTTTATGGGATTTATGACGGCAAATCCGTGCATTTTTTCATTTTTTGCGATGTATTGACTCAGCAGAAGATTTGTTTTTTCTTTTGGTTTTTTGCTTACGGGCAATACAATGCATGCGTCGAGGTCTGAACATATTTCGAGGTGTTCGGCAGTTTCGGCGTCATCGGCCGGGAAACTAACATGTGTATGGCAGTCAACTATCATAGCAACCCTTATTATCGGCAATTAACGTGCTTTTTCCTTGATTTTTATGATATTAAGGACGATTTCAAATAAAAAACATTAAAACCGCAGTGTTTTTTTAAACTATCTGGAGGCGGCGGTTCATCCAAGGTAAATTTTCGATTTGGGTTTTATCTGTCCGACTTTTTTTTGCACCTCTTTTTTGTTTTTTATAATGTCGTCTTTGTACAGAGCGAAAAGTGGTGACATTTCTATTATACAATCAGGTGAGTTTTCCTGATTTTTTGGGACGGAGATACCAGCAGCCGAGAGCCAGTCTGCGGCACGAGCTATCATGAGCTGTCTTGCGGTCTGGGGACTGTCTTTTCCCTGTGCATTTTTTACGGGTGCGAATTCCTGGTTACGCTCTGTTTGCAGTATTATAGAGTTTTCCGCGAGGGGCAAGGCGTCAAAGACAAAGGTTTCGAGCTTTACGCCGTTTGGTTTTTGCGGATCTATCTGTTTTGCGTTCTGGTCGATATGGGGTATTTTTTTTACAGCCCGGTGTATGGGCAGCGCAAAGCCTTTCTGGTTAAGCTTTTCTATGAATGAGACGGAAATTATGTGAATAGCGATTGAGCCCAGCTCGAAGAGCAGTGAGCCGTCCTGTTTGGTTTTTTTTGCCTGCTCAGCCGGCAGGTCGCTGTATTCAATGACTGTTACTTTGCCGTCGACAAGGCAGAAGACACCTACTTTTTCTTCGGGGTATGCCTTAATCAGTGCTTTTGAGGACATTTGTGCGTTGTCGGTTGCGTGGAGTCCGATAAAAAGGGGGTCAATGATGTTTATAAGCGGGTTGTCGACCTGGAAATAGCTGACGAATTCGATACCTCTTTTTTTCATGTCTTCCACTGCCCGGCTTTTGTAGAGTGCTTTTAGGCTTCCTCCGTGTCCGTCGGGGCTTTTTGCGATGATGTGCTTGTCAGCGAGCATTATATTGCCATCAAAGTCGAAATTGGGGAGAGTGCCCTGCTTAAAGATGTATATGTCTTCTTTTTTGAGGCTGAAATAGCTGTTTTCAGCGAAGAAATCGACGGTCTGTTCATAGTTGAGTTCGCTGGTCATGATGTACCATGGTATTATGACGTTGTATTTGGTCTGGGCGGCTCTAATCTGTTCAGCGAAGACTGCGAAGAGAGGTTTGTTTTTTATGGGTGTTATGGGGAAGCTTCCCTTTGGTCCGTCGAAACCGAGTCTTGTGCCCTGTCCGCCGGCGACGACGAAAGCGGCAGTTTTGCCGGCGGTTATGAGTTCTTTGCCGAGGGTGCGGGCTTTTTGGAGCTTTTTGCGTTGTTCAGGGTCGTTTGTGTCTGGTATGTATGATGGGGCGGGTTCGAAATCTTTGGGTATTGAGGTTGGGGAGTCGTTTTTAACGTAATTTTGGTCCCATTCGGGTATCAAAT
>CAZAYB010000159.1:0-7210 GCA_964489215.1 uncultured Pirellulales bacterium | reverse complement strand
TTTATGTTCTTTTTGAACTTGTCCTTCTTTTCCTTCGGTCTTTCTGCTTTCGAATTTTATCGGCTTTTTTGGCAGCTGGGCTTTTATTACCTAATATTTTTTCTTCCAGAAGCTCGCACATTCGTTTTCTGGCATAATATCGATTAAGGCCCTGGCTTCTTTCCTTACCCATTTTAACTTCTATTCCGGTCGGCAGGTGCTTTAAGTAAACGCAAACAGAAGTTTTATTTACTTTTTGTCCGCCCGGCCCAGATGCCCTGATAAACCGCTCCTGGAGGTCCTTTTCATCGAGGCTGCAGCTTCTCATCCTTTTTAACAGTCCATCGTGTTTGGTTTTCGTAACACCAAAATTCATAATAATTCCAGATTGAATCGGCTAAAATGCTATTTTTCGACACATTTTTAAAACCTTGTCAACTAATCACAGCACTTAGGTCAAGAGCATAGCCCTAAAATACCGATATTACAATAAATAAGTCTGTTATGGCCCGATAACTTCCAAAAGGAGATAAAAATGCTGCTTCCAAAACCAATCAAGAAGTTTATCGCTGTTTTCAGGGGTAAAATCTCACCTTTTTTAATTTTATTTAGCGTTCTGCTGGGTTTTTGGTTCGGAATAAGTCCCGGAGTATCGGGAATTCAGCTTGCGATATTTCTGATAGTCCTTATCCTTAATGTAAATATGGGTCTTTTTATTATATTTGCAGCAATTGGAAAAGCTCTCACTTTTGCCGGTGCTCCGGTTCTTTATCATCTTGGCATTATTGTACACGATTATTTACCTTTTATAATAACGATTCTGTCGCATATTCCAGTTTTTGCAATGTCAGCTTACAGCAGGATATCACTTGCAGGAGCGGTTATAGCCGGGCCGGTAATCGGATTTGTATTTGGGTACCTCCTTATGGTCCTGGTGCTGAAGTTTCGCAAAAAATGGTTCGACCTGTATGATAACAGCGAAAAATTTCAGAAATGGTACTCCAAAAAGTGGGTTCGTATACTCGACCGTATTTTGATTGGTAAAAGCGCTTCTGACCCGAAAGAGGTGCTCCAGGGCAAGGGCCCGATAATAAGAAAACCCGGAATAGCAGTCGCTGCGGTTATTATTTTGATTATGTTAACCGTCTCATTCCTTATACCTGATGAAACGATAACAAATTACGCTCGAAAATCACTGACCAAAGCCAACGGCGCAGAAGTTGATATTGAGAACCTGGATTTGAACCCGATTTCGGGTAAAATCTCAGCTTCGAATCTTCAGGTAACCGACAGCCAAAAGCCTACTCATAACAAGATACAGGTTGAAAATATCACAGCTGATGCGGGTCTGACGGGTATGTTGATGGGCAAAATAGTAATAGATGATATAACACTTTTGAATGTTCATTTTGACAAGAAAAGGGACACACCGGGTGAAGTTATAGAAAAACCCGAACAAGAAAAACCAACTGTGCCGGATGTTGACGCAGAAAAAATCGACAAGTATGTTTCGAACGCCAAAAAGATAAGAGAATGGTTAAAGCGTATAAAGAAGTATCTTCCGGAATCAAAAACAAAAACCCCTAATGAGCCTGAAAAGATTCCTCAAAGCTATCTTGAATATCTAACTGCAAGACTGAAAAGGCCTCCTTCTCCAAGGCTGATTATAAAAAGGCTCCAGCTTGACAATATCGATATACCGGTGGAATTTCTGGGCAAAAGCGATGTAACCGCAACCAATATCAGTGATGCCCCGGCTCAGGCAGCTATGCCGGTCGGCATAAAACTGTTATCCAGCGAAACTGATGGTAAAGTTGACCTTTCCTATGATTTTTCCGTTAAGGAAGATCAGCCTAACCTTAAGGGCGAATTCAGTAATATAATGCTCAATAAGGTCGGTTCTGTAAGCGGTCTTAAGTTTGACAAGGGTACATCATCGGGTGATTTTGCAGGGACAATGACGAGCGTTTATACAGATTTGCTAATCAATATCAATGTAAAGGATATGCAGCTAAGCTCAGACAGCAAGGGTATGTTCGGGCTTGACAGTGAAACGACGAAGGAAGTTTTTGACAGCCTTAAGGATTTCAAACTGGCAGTGAGAGTTGTAGGGCCCACCGATCAGCCGGGTATAAATGTGGATGCTTCACAGCTGCAGGAAAGCATTAAAGAGGCGCTTGTCAAAGCTGGCAAGGAAAAGCTGCTGAAAAAAGTCGATGAGCAGCTGGAAGGTAAAGTTGGCTCTGAGCTTAAGGACAAACTCGGTGAAACCGGCGATCAGGTAATGGAGGGGATTAAAGGGCTGTTCAATAAATAACAGGAAATAAAAGGCCTGCTTTTTCTGATAGAGGCAAGAATAAATAAGATTTGCCTGACGCCAAAATAAATTTCAATCGTTCCCTTAATTACGGAATTTAAATTACCTTTTATACTTTTAAATCTACCTGAAAGGAAAAAAATGAACCGCTATACACTTAACGATTTTCTTGAGCAAACCAGCCAGAAGGACCATCAGCAGGGCACGTTTGAACTTGAGACTGAACGGTTTCTTGAAATAAATCTAAACGGTAAAATATGGATTAAAACCGGGGCGATGGTCGCTTATCGGGGCAACATGAAATTTACGCGTGAGGGCATTTTAGAACATGGGATTGGTAAACTGTTAAAGAAGACCCTTACCGGCGAAGGGGCAAGGCTGACCAGCGCAGAAGGCAGCGGTCAGCTTTACCTTGCAGATAAGGCTAAGCAGGTTCACATTCTTAATTTGGATAATGAAACAATTTATGTAAACGGAAACGATCTGCTGGCGTTCGAGCCTTCGATACAATGGGATATCAAGATTATGAAAAAGGTTACTGCCATGCTTGCAGGCGGCCTGTTCAATGTTCGCCTTGAAGGGACCGGCATAATAGCGATTACGACACATTTTAAGCCTTTGACGCTTATGGTTACACCGGAAAACCCGGTAATGACGGACCCGAACGCTACGGTTGCATGGTCGGGTTCGCTTACTCCGGAATTCAAGGCAGATGTATCACTGAGGACATTTATCGGCAGGACAAGCGGTGAGACTTTTCAGATGAAGTTTCAGGGTAACGGATTTGTCATTGTTCAGCCTTATGAAGAGCAGTCATTTCAGAGACAGGCAGGACAAAGCAGCTAAAAAAATCCGCAGGTAATTATGCCGGAAAGAAAAATTATAAAGGGTTGTTATTATCTTGTACTGGAAATTTTGGAGCCGATATCGGTTAAGGCAGGTGCCCTTGATGAGATTAAATTTGAGGCGGGTATTTACGTTTATACAGGTTCTGCCAAAAACAATCTTGAAAAAAGGGTGCAAAGACATTGCCGCTCTGACAAGCCGAAGCGATGGCATATTGATTACCTTACAACCAACGCCAACGTCAAAGTTATCCAGGCATGGTACACACAAGATTCGAAAGTTAAGGAGTGTGAAATGGCAGAGCGAATCGGCCAGTTCGGGAAGGCGATTCAGGGGTTTGGCTGTTCTGACTGTAAGTGCCGATCGCATTTGATAACATTAAATGAACACAAAAACCCTGACTTTAAGGGCAGGTTAAATATGACAAAACTAATGATAAACACTGTTGATTAATTTCAGTTACGATAAGATGCTTTACAGCGAAACCATACTAAGTTAAAATAATCCGGAACATACGAAAAAGATACAGGGGCAATCATGAAAAAAAATCTGCGTTTTTTTTGGGTATCAGTTTTTTTGTCGGTCTTACCCTGCTTTTTATTTTCAGGCTGTTCAAATGAACCAAGCGAGCCTGTTGTTGTTTTCAGTGTGGGGGGTGCACCGGCGGAACTGGATTTCTGGCAGAAACTTATCGCTGATTTTCAGCAGCAAAGCGGTATAAAGGTTGACTTGCTGCGCCAGCCTACAGATACGGATCTTCGCAGGCAGCAGCTGGTAACGCCTTTGAAGTCCGGCAAAGACAACCCTGATGTTTTTTTGATGGACGTTGCATGGATAGGTCAGTTTGCCGCATCCGGATACCTTACGACACTTGAAAAAATAGAGGCAGATATTCAACGCAGCAACTTTTTTGAAAAGGTAATAACTTCAGTCGACACATACCAGGGAAAGCTTATTGCAATGCCGGTTTATGTAGATGGGGGGCTTCTCTACTACCGCAGGGACCTGCTTGAAAAATACGGCTATACGAGCCCTCCTTCCACCTGGCAGCAGCTTGTAGATATGTCTGAAAAGATACAAAAAAAGGAACGCAGGGACAATCCAAAGTTTTACGGATATGTTTTTCAGGGTGCCCAATACGAAGGGCTTGTCTGTAACTGGCTGGAAGTTGCAGCATCTAACGGCGGAGGGATAATCAAAAACTCATTACCTGTTATAGACAGCAGTGCCAATCTCAAGGCCACAACTCTTATGCACGATATGATAAATAAATACAAAATAAGCCCGGCCAATACTTATACAGAAATGAAGGAAGAAGAAGTTCGCATGTGGTTCCAGAACGGGGATGCTCTTTTCGAACGCAACTGGCCTTATGCGTGGAATCTTCACAATCAGCCAGGTTCGCCGGTTAAAGGCAAGGCAGGGATAGCGAAACTGCCGAGTTTTGCCGGTCACCGCTCTGCTGCAACGCTTGGCGGATGGCACGTAGGGGTCTCGGCCTTTAGTGATGTTAAGCGGCAGGCCTTTGAGCTCGTAAAATTTATCATATCTTATAAGACACAGAAACAGCTTGTTCTTAATCTCGGGTGGAATCCTGCACGAAAAGATGTTTATAAGGATAAGCAGGTTACAGAAAAGCTGCCGCACCTTGTCAAACTTGCTGATGTATTTGAGAACCTCACTGCCCGGCCGAACCTGCCGTTTTACACCATTATTTCCGAGGATATACAGCGAAACCTAAACGCAGCCCTTGCAGGAAATATAACCGCCAAAGAAGCCCTTTCAAAAAGCCAGGAAAAAGCAAAGGAAATAATTTTGCGCTATGGCCAGTAAACCCAAAGCAAAAAAGCTCCAACGCAAAGCGTCCAAAGCGGACATTTTTACCGCAATCGGGTTCACAGCGCCGCTGGTGATTTTCATGGCAGTATTTATTCTTCTTCCGGTCATAGGAACGCTTGTGAACAGTTTTTATCAGGATGTAGCATTTCTTGACAAAAAGTTTGTTCTGCTTAAAAATTTCAGGAACCTTCTATCGGACCAGTCGTTTTATCAATCAGTTCGGTTCACCGCCCTGTTTGTTGCTGTTACTGTTCCGCTTGAGCTTTGCCTGGGAGTATTGTTCGCACTTTTGCTTGATATAAAATCACCTTTAAGACCGATCTTACGGGGCTGTGTACTTATTCCGTGGGCCATACCTGCGGCAGTATCAGCAAGGACCTGGCAGCTTATCTACAATTACAGTTTCGGTGCGGCAAATTTTATTATCACTTCGCTTGGCATCACTGATGGGCCGGTAAACTTTCTCGGTACAAAACTGGCAGCTTTTGCGGCAGTAGTAATAGCGGACACCTGGAAGACGACACCTTTTGTGGCTATAATAGTTCTGGCGGGACTGCAGACTATTCCGGGTTCATTATATGAGCAGGCCCGTATAGACGGAGCATCGGCGGTAAGAGCTTTTTTCAAAATAACCATCCCTCTTTTGAAGCAGGTTTTGATAGTTTCATTGCTTTTTAGAACAATTGACGCAATACGCGTTTTCGATATTATCTATGTGCTTACGGGCGGAGGGCCGGGCGGAGCTACAACTTCAGTTTCGCATTATGCGTATAAATATTTCCTCAGCGGTGATTTTGGATTCGGCTCAGCTGCTTCGGTGGTTATCTTCCTGGCAGCGTTCATACTGTCAATCATATATTTAAAAGCTGGAAAGTTTACACAGGAATTTGCATGAAAAGAAAATTTTCGCATAAAATTTTAATAACAGCGGGAGCGATTTTAATGCTGTCTTTTTGCATTGGGCCATTTTTGTATATGGCAGGGGTGGCACTGGCAAAAAGTCCTGATTTTCTTTTACCGGGCGAGAATTTTAACTTTACGTTTGAGAATTTTATAAATGTCGTAACCGAAGATTCGCTTCATTTTTTGGAATATCTTCGAAACAGTCTGCTTATATCATTGATAAGTTCAGTGGCGTGTATAGCTATTGCCTCACTTACCGCTTATGCGATAACACGTATGCCGCTGCCGGGCAAGAACATTTTCTTTTTTACGGTATTGGCCGTTTCACTTTTCCCCCAGATAGGTTTAGTCGGCTACCTGTTCAAGCTGATGACTAAACTGGGCTGGATAAACACTTACCCCGGCCTTATCATGCCTTACATCGCCTGGACATTGCCATTGTCGCTTTGGATACTTACAAGCTACTTTTCCAGCATTCCGGTTGACCTTGAAGAGGCGGCGCTGGTTGACGGCTGTTCACGCATAAAAATACTCATCAAGATAACATTGCCTCTGGCATTGCCGGGACTGTTTTCGGTATTGCTGTTAGCTTTCATATTCGCGTTCAACGAATTTATGTTCGCTCTTATGCTTACAACTGATTATCATGCAAGGACAATCCCTGTGGGTATTGCGATGTTCCAGGGATTACACGGCCAGATACCATGGCCTAATATAATGGCAGCTTCGGTGGTAACAACACTGCCGATAGTCATCATTACGCTGATATTCCAGCGGCATATAATAAGCGGACTCACCAAAGGAGCTGTAAAGGGTTAATAAATGGTAAAAAGAAGACCAGCAAAAATGCTGAGCGAAGTTCTGGGACACTGGAAAAATTATATCTTTCAGAGCTTTTTCGCCACAATAGTAATTTTTGTGGTTTTTCTGATACTTGGAGCAGATGAAGGTATCATAATCGCTTCTATTGGCGCATCGACTTTTATCGTTTTTGCTCTGCCGGAAAAAATAACCGCAAGCCCCAGGAATATAATCGGCGGACATTTTATAGGTATCGCAGTGGGTGGGATTTGTCATTTGCTCCTGGTAAAAATAAATGGCTCGCCGGAAATGACTTTGACCATTTCACGGGCAGCGGTTTTCGCTTTTGCAGTTGGCCTTGCAATGTTTCTAATGGTAGTTCTTGATTGTGAACATCCCCCGGCGGCAGGCACTTCTCTTGGTATCGCGATGGAAGGGTTCTCACTGGAAATAGCAGTGATTATCTTGCTCGTGTCAGCGTTATTAGCTGTGCTAAGACACCTTTTGCGAAAATATCTCCACGAC
>CAZAYB010000158.1:0-7236 GCA_964489215.1 uncultured Pirellulales bacterium | reverse complement strand
CCTTATGTTGCCTGGCCAATGATAGTTTCTGAACTGGTCGATCATTGCGGGGTCCAGTGAGGTTATGATTCTGCCGGTTTCTGGTGAGAACTGGTTGATGAAGTGCCAGATAAGATGCTCGAGGTCGTTTAATCTCTTTCTCAGGGGAGGTATTTGTATTTTTACGGCACATAATCTGTAGTATAAATCTGAGCGGAATTTTCCGTTATCAACCAAATCTTCAATGTTTTTGTTTGTAGTGCTTATTACTCGGACGTTGATATTGATGTTTTCAGAGCCTCCTACTCTTTCAAGGTCCATTTCCTCGAGAACGCGGAGCAATTTTGCCTGGAAGGGCTGGGGAGTTTCGGTGATTTCATCGAGCAGCAGTGTTCCTCCGTGCGCTCTTTCGAATCTTCCCTTGTGCTGTTGGTGTGCTCCTGTGAATGCTCCTTTTTCATGTCCGAACAGTTCGCTTTCAAGCAGAGACTCGTTGATGGCTGCACAGTTTACCTTTACGTAGGGCGCATTTGCTCTTTTGCTTGTTGAGTGAATGAGTTTTGCTATCAGTTCCTTGCCAGTTCCGCTTTCGCCTGAGATGAGTACCGGTGCGGAGGTTGGTGCGACTTTTCTGGCGATTTCAATTGTTTTTTCCAGTGTTTTGCTTTGTCCTATAATCTGGAAAGCAGCGTTTTTGATATTCAGGGACGGTTGTATGATGTTTGTTTTATGGTTGGGGCAGAACCTGTCGAGGATTTCGTTTAGTTCGTTTATGTCCAGCGGAGCAGTAATTACATCTGCGAACCCGATTTTTACGGCTTTTACGGCACTTTGTGAGGTAGTGTCCTTTGTAAGTTTTATGACAGGCATTTCGGGATGAATTTCTTTTATTGCGTTTAGTGTTCTCAGCTGGGAGTTGTCTGTTTCATTTCCGTATTCCTTGCCGAGGAATATTGTTCGGACATTTTTTGCATCCAGAGTTCCGGCTATTTTTTTTGTATCTGGGAGTACTATGGGCACAATTGACTTTTGCGCGCAGGTTTTGAGCAGGTCACGAATCATGTTCTTGTCATGCTCAATGATTAAGACTGAAGAAACCGGATTATTGATTTGTTTATTGTTCATTTTTAAGTTTATTTTCGTTTTGGCTGACTTTGTCGGGATCAGTCATTTTTTGAAGGTTGTCTATGTAAGCGTTTATTTCTTTCTTTATTTTTGGGTTTGTTACATATTTTTTCAGTATCTGAGATGTAGCAGTGTCCTGGTACCATGCAAGCATTTCCTGTCTGGATTTTGCAGCAGAGACCCAGAAAGAGTCGGGGTATTCGTCCATGAGCATCTGGTAGTATTTGTATGAAAGGTTCGGCTCTGAAGTTCTAAGGGAGTTTGCAGTCTGAAAGAGAACCCATGGCCTGTCGGAGTTCTCTTTATCCTGCATAATGTTTTCGAGTGCATATTTGTAAAAGAATCCCGCTTTTTTGATATATCCCATTTTGAAAAGTGCCTCGGCGACGGGTAACGGATTTTCTATGTTTTCCGGATTGGAGAGCAGTTTGTTAATTTTTTCCTCGTACGGATTTATCTCCTGCTCTGGTGGGAGCTGATTTTTGTCTTTATCATTTATTTTTTTGCCGGTTTTTTGTACCTGTTCTTTTTTCTGTTCTGATTCTTCGGATGGTTCGATTATAGATTTTTGTTCTTCTTCCTTGAAATGCAGCTGATTAAGACTTTGTATAAGTTCATCGAGTGATGTCTGATTTTTTTGGCTGGGCTCGGGTATGTTTTCTTTTATCATGGAATCGGCTTCGTAATATTTTATCTGTTTTCTGAGTTCGCGGCTTTTTTCAATTTCTGGATTTTTTGTTTTGAAGCTTATGTGGGGCGTCTGTTTATCGTTGCTGAAAGCCGATGCGCATAAAGAAAGTGTTATAATGATATTGATAAAATTTGTTTTCATCTTTTTCATTTTTTCTCTGCCTCTAATATTTCTTCGAGTTTGTGTGCATATGCCAGGGCAGCTTTTTCCAATTGGTTATGATTTGTGTATGTATCTCCAAGCAGGGTAAAAGCTTCTTTTTTAATATAGTCATAGTCTACGACCTGGAGCAGTTTAAGCAGGGTTTGTGAGGCATTGAGGTAATCTTCCATTTGGAAATATACCTTTGCAAGCAATAGTGTGGCCTGTTGTGCGGTTTCACCAGTACCGAGGAAAGAGATGCAGTCAACGAGCTCTTTTCTGGCAAGGGACGGATCGCCTACCTCGATATAGCACTGGGCCAGTTCGTATGTCATGATTGCTCTGACGTATGCGTCAGCGATAAATTCTATTCTTCTTCTAAGCAGAGTAATTGCCGATTCCGCGAGGTCGAGCTGTCGTAGAATCTGAGATTTTTTTATAATTATTTTAGCAACATATTCCTGGCTGAGGTTGGCAGTAGGTATGTTCTGCAGAAGGTTCATTGCATTTATGTAATGTTCCTGCATGAACTCAGCTTCTACGAGCCTTATAATAATATCTACGTATTCATTTGTTGGAGCGGAGCTGTCAATGGCGTTTTTGAGAGCGAGCGATGCTTCCTGATAGTTGCCCATTTTTATATTTGTCTGTCCGAGCAGGAAATAAGCAGGTTTCAGTCTTCTGTCTGAAGGGTTGTTGATCAGTTTTATGGTAATTACGAGCCATTTTTTTGCGTCATCAAGTTTTTCCATTTGATAGTAACATTGCCCCAGTCCCCAGGCGGCGCTTCTTTGCGATTCGGGGTCGAGGTCAAAATTGTAAACTTTTCTAAATAGTCTTTCAGCTTCTTCGTAGAGCTTTGATTTCATTGTGGCCTGTGCAAGATAAAGAGTGGCCTCGTCTATCTGTCTGAAGTCGGGGTATTGTATAAGCAGTTCCTGGAGGTCGTCCATTGCACCTTTGTAGTCATGTATTTTTGTTTTTATTTTGCTTTCGTTGAAGATTGCGTATGGTGCAAGGAAGTTTTGGGGATATTGTGATAGTATTACTCGATAATGGCTAAGTGCGACACCAGTTTCTTTCTGGAAATTCTGGAGCATTCCGAGCAGGTAGTGTGCGTTTGGTATTCTGTGGTCGCCTTTGTATCTTTGGATGAACCTTCTCCAGCATGAAATTGCTTCTGAGGTGAGTATTTTTCTGTTTGTGTTGAGGTCTTTAATTGTCCGGGGGTTATGAATCTTTACTTTGTCACTTTGTATTATAGCGATAAGTCCAGTTGATCCGGTTATTATTTCCGGCACTTGTGATTCAGAAGTAGTTGGCATATATGCAGTTATGGATCTTGTTCTGATTTTCGGGTTTTCAACCGGCCATTCAAGATTCATAGAGCTTATCGCGGCGTATTTTGAGAGGACTTCTTCAATCGGTGCATTTACGGAAATTGTTGTCCATCTTTTTCCGAATTCGAGATGCAATTGTTTTTTAACGACAGGGGAAAGTACGGCATCTGATATTTCGTATGTTCCGGCCTGGAGCAGTGAACGCAGGTGGTCCTGGTCCATAGCTGAGATGAGATGGCGGTCGAGGGAGTCTGTCCATAGTTTGCCGGGTAGTGTATCGGGGTGGTTATGGAGTTTCATAACTTCTCTTGTTACCGCTTCTGACATTATGAAATAGCAGTCTGCGTCGATATTTGCAGATACGTTTTCCCGGAGCAGATGTATAACAGCCAGGGCTCCGTATGCTCTTTTTCTTGCGTTTAAGTATTGTTTTCGGTCAAACTCTATCAGAGCCAGGTGATAATTTGCCAGTCCTTTTACAACTGGGCTTCTGCTGTTTAATGCTGCAGTGAACAGCGAGCTTACCTGCAGAGCGTGCTGGGTGTTGTGCAGTGACAGTGCCATTTTCAGTTTCATGAAGTCTTTGAGGTATTCATCAGCGGGTAAATCTGAATTTAAGCTGTCATGGAGCTGGCTGAATACGTAGTACGCTTCCTTGTATCTTTGTGAGATGAAAAGCTGCTGGCCTATTTCCCATGAGACAGAGTCGTCAAGTGCTCCTGCGACAATCGGGTCCAGTTCGAGCTGTTCAGCTGTCAGGGCTGGTTCAGGTTTTAGTGCTTCTGCAAGATTCTGGACTTTTTGTTCGGTCTCAGGCGGCGGGGTTTCCTGTTTTGGCTTGAAAACAAAGTACAGTGCTATGCCGGCGAGGATGAGGATGTTGATGAAAATCACAGTGTTTAATTTGTTTGCATTTTTTCTTGCTGCTGCGGAGTTTACGGCTGCTGAGGGGTCGGGTATGTAATCTGACCCTACTGTGGTTTTAGTTTTATTGATGAGGTCGAACAGTTCATCGGGCCCGGCGAATACATCTTTTGCGTCGACGTCAATTTTCGTTTCGCGCGCAAAAATATCCTCGGCCCGGGGTTGTCTTGAAGCTTTGTCAAAAACGTTTTCGCTGTCCCGGTCGAGTTTGTCGCCTTTTGGGGCGTTTTCAAAAATGTCTCTCACGTCCTGCGGCATTTTACGATATCGTTAAATTTTAAAATATTTGCCTTGCTTATGGCGAGGCACAGCTGTATCAGTAAAAAGAGCAAGAACCGTGCCAATGTGAATTTTTTTCAGATATGGTGATGCAAACAGGTTTGAAAGGGTAAAAAAAGACTTTTCAGGATGTTAAGGCTTTTATCGAGCAGGTTCAGGGTGTAAGTATTTGATACGGAGTGATTGAAAAATAAGCGTTGGTTGCGTTTAACCTGCGGCGACGAGGTTCTTTTTGTTTTTGGGGTCCTTTATGTCGTACTGTTTTACCTTTGCGTATAGAGTTGCGCGGGTAATTCCGAGCAGAGCGGCAGCTCTTGTTTTCTGCCAGCCGGCTTCATCGAGTGCTCGTGCTATCAGTTCCTTTTCTGCTTTTTCGAGAGAGAAGTCCTTGATGGTTATTCCTGTAGTTGATGCGTCTGAGTGGTCATCGTCCGGGTTCAGCAGCAGGTTGTTTAAGCCGATTTTGTCTGTATTTTCCAGCAGTATTGCCCGGTCTATGACGTTTTTCAACTCCCTGACGTTTCCCGGCCAATGGTGTTTTTCCAGAGCCTGTTCAGCGAGTTTGGTGAGCCCTTTTATTTTTCCGTTTTTTTCCGGGCAAATCGTTGATTTTTTAATGAAATATTCGGCAAGCAGGAGAATGTCTTCTCTTCTGTGGTTTTTTCTTAATGGAGGTATGTTAATTGGGCAAATTGCCAATCGATAGTAGAGGTCTCTTCTGAATCTTGATTTTTCGACTTCTTTGAGCAGTGGCCTGTTGCTTGATGCAATTATAGTGGCTTTGCAGGTTATATCCTTTGTTGAGCCTACTTTACGGAAAGTTTTTTCCTGCAGTACACGCAAAAGTTTGGCTTGCAGATCCAGTGGCATTTCGCTTATTTCGTCGAGGAAGATAGTTCCGTCGGAGGCGATTTCGAGAAGCCCTGTTTTGTCTCTGTCTGCACTGGTGAACGATCCTTTTATGTGTCCGAACAGTTCACTTTCGAGCAGATTTGCTGTAAGAGCGGCACAGTTTACGGCTACGAATTTTTTTGAGTTGCCGTGTCTGAGTGCATGAACGGCCTGTGCGGCGAGTTCTTTTCCTGTACCCGTTTCGCCTGTAATGAGTATTGGGTTGCAAGAACTGTTTGCGACAAGGCGAATCATTTTTAAGGTGTGTGAGGTGGCCTGGCTTTTACCGACAATTGAAATATTTGATGGGCACCCGTTTATGAAGAATTTTTTCAGATTTTCATCTCTGTGTTCATTCTCAAGTTCTTGTATTATGTCAGCGAACCGGTCGAAATCCTGGTCGCCTTTGATGCAATCGTAAACCCCGACGGCCTTTAACTGGTCGTAATTTGGTATTAGTTTTTGTGGGCTTACTACTATAACGGGTGTTTTAATTTCTTTTTCATTCAGGCTAGAGACATAGTCGCAAATAATCTGCTGATGCAGTATGCCATCGAAAAGGATCAAATCCGGTTTTACTTTTTTCATCATTTCCCAGAAATTTTCCAGTTCATCGACGGAGAATAATTTTTCGCAGTGCTGTGATGCGAGTTTGTGAAGTCTTTCATCTCTGCCGACAACCAGTATCTTTTCGATGCTCATATTAACTTTCGTCCCTGAAATGTTAAATTAGCTATTATATTTATGTGTAAAATGAAAAAATAAAGACGGCCGGTATTAGATTTTTGCCGTCTCATTTATGGTTAAGTATTCGGCATTAAAAAGGTGATTACTTTAAAAAAATTATAGGACGTTCCAATAAAAAGTTATTTTTTTGTTAAATAACGTAATTTTTTCGATTTTGTTTTAATCCGGTTTTCGGCAGAAATTTCGTTTTGTGAGGAATTTTCATCCGCGTTGTATTGTGATTACTCATTTTGCGAGGTAGTGTTATGCAGCGTTATAAATTTTTAAGTGCTTATTTTAAATACGCTTATGATTTGCCATGTATAGTTGTTTTTTGTAATGGCACGGTTGTTGCAGTGTAATGTTCTGCGGACAATTGTGTCAAAATGAAGATAGAAAGGTAAAGATATGGAAGGGATACAAAACGCATCAGATCAAAAGATGGAGTTTATGAATCTTTTGGTAACTCAGCTTAAGAATCAGAATCCTCTTGAGCCAATGAGCAATGATGATATGGCTGCACAGCTTGCGCAGTTTACTCAGCTTGAGCTTACCGAGGAGTCCAATAACAATATAAGTGAAATGAACAAATCTATGAATTCACTTAACAGCAGCTTTGAGGGCGCGATGATGATGGCGGAGTTCAATTACGCCAGTAATTTTCTCGGTAAGGAAGTTTATTTCAATGACGCTTTTTATGATCAGTCTGTTACCGGCAAGGTTACTAAGGTAAGTTTTGACGGCCAGGAGCCTGTTCTTGAAGTTGAGGGTAAAGTTAAGCTTCAGGACGGCAGCAGCAGTGATCTTAAGACATTTACAATCAAGCCTCATGAAGTATTGGGATTAATAGACAGTAACGGATAATATAATAAGGAGAGACAGATGAGTTACGCACTGTCAGCGGCGGTAACAGGAATGAAGGCCCATCAGACGATGCTTGATGTGGCAGGTAACAATCTTGCTAATGTTAATACGATTGGTTACAAGTCCACGAGTGTTACTTTCGCGGAGCTGCTTAGCCAGACGGTTAAACGAGCCAGTGCCCCCAGCGGTAACCTTGGGGGTACCAATCCACAGCAGAAAGGAACCGGTGTCGGTCTTGCAGCTATTAACAGGAACCTTACACAGGGAAATATTATA
>CAZAYB010000157.1:0-7461 GCA_964489215.1 uncultured Pirellulales bacterium | reverse complement strand
AGGTTCGACATTATCTTCATTCGTGATACAATTGCCTGGTGCATTTTGGAAGGTGCCTGTTTTGAATCGAATAATACCCCGTCTATCCTGTAACGTACACGCGTGTATGATTCCTTTGGTTCTATGTGGATATCACTTGCACCTTGACCAAGTGCATCGGCGATAAGGAAGTTGCAGTATTTTATGACTGGTGATTCCCCTGCGCTTTTTTCAAGGTCCTCAACTTCTTCTTCATTGTTTTCTATGAGCTCAATTTCGTCCATGTCGCTTATGATTTCATCGACATCATACCCGAACTTGGAGTCATCAAGCTCATCGCAGATTTCATCTATATTGTCATTACAGCAAACTATTACTTTTGTATCGAGCCCTGTTTGCCTTTTTATATCATCCATTGTAAAGACATTTTCAGGCTCGCTTGTTGCGATTACCAAAAAACCATCATCAACTTTTACAGGCAGAGTATGATTTTTACGGATGTACTGTATGTCCAGTTTTGTGAAAGCGTTTTTATCAACATCCTCAATTTTTACCTGGTAAAAGTCAAATCCGTAAAGCTTTGCCTTTGCGCGAAGTATTTCATCAGACTCGGCAAAGCCTTCTTTTAAAATGAAACTTTCAATCTCGCCGCCTCGTCTTAATTTATTGCCTCGAATCTGCTGAATCTGGTCACTTGTTAAAGTCGCCATTTCAAGCATTACATCCGCAATGTCTCTTACATGGTTGGTTTCGGTCTGGCCTGGGGTATAAAGGTTGCTCAGCCCAGCTTCAAGCTCTTGTTTTTCATCTGCCTGCTGAGCCTGTTTTGCTGTCTGTTCATTTTTACCAGTTTCCTGAACATTGTTGTTTTTTTTGCTTTTGAACATTTTTTCACTCGGTAATTTTCAAAACAATAGAAGCTCCGTCATTTGAGACCAGTTCCACACTTTTCTGGTCAATCTGGCTGACCTGATAATTGAGGATACTGTCACCTTCTGTTAATATTTTGTCTCCAATCATACAGCTTTTTCGTCCGTTAGAGTCAATAACTGACCAAAGTTTCAGGTTCTGTATATATGTTGTTCCTCTTTTGGAGTCCATATTCTCACTCATCAAAGAATCGACCGACTGAATGTCGGAGTTTTTAGCGAAAGGATTTTTCTTGAGCTCAGATACAGATATCTGCTCAAATTCAGAAAATTTATAAAATTTATCAAGTATATCCTGCATCTTATTTTGGGTTTGAGTGGTGTTGTTTATAGAAGCAATGGCCTGTTCGAGGCGTGTCTCTTCAGGCGACAGAGCGGCGTTAACTGCAGCTGGGGTGGTTTTTTTAATCATGAACCATACGCAGGCTCCGCCCAATAGGAAAAGCACCATCATAACTATTGTGCTTTGTTTGAGTTTCTTTTCACTGCTGGCAGGTTCAAGAAAGTCGCCGTCATCTTCGTCAGCCTGTTCTTCGTCTGGTATCGCAAAAGGATTGTTTTGTGTTTGCGCGACAGGTTCAGGGTTAAAAGAGCTGCTGGTGTTCTGTTCATCAAGCTGGCTTGTCTGATTCTGTTGTGCTTGCTGCCCCTGAGGCTGTTCGGGAGGCTGTTGCTGTTGTTGCTGGTCTTCATAGCTTTGGGAGCTGCTGATTTTTATTTCCTGTATTGAAGGCTGAGCATTTGTGTAGTTTTCATTCTGAGAGTTCTGGTTTTCGGTTTCAGTCTCCTGCTCTCTGTCTTCTTCCTGCTGACTGTCTTCGGTTTCCGTCTGAAAGCTCAAGGGTTTTTGATTTTGTTCCTGCTGTTGGTCTGGAGACTGTATAGAGCCGAAATTTACAGACTGATGATCCTGTTCATCATTTTCCTGTGACAGTGGGGGGGTCAGATCCTCCTGATTTTCTGAAAAATCATCAGAGTCAGCTTGCGCTTCCGAGTCCTGGCTTTCTGGTTCAGAATCACTTTGCTGATCATTTACAGGCTGTATACCCTCCAGGTTCAGGTCAAAACTTCTTAGCTGCTCGTCCTGATTCTGATTATTATCGTTCTGGTTATTCTGATTTTCGTCATCACGCATAAAAGGTTGCATGGTAATACTCCTGCATTTAAGTTATTTATACTCTGCCCTGAAAGAAAATACTTACGACAAAATCCGCTTCTGCAAAACCGTCAGATTTGGGCATTTTTTTGAGCTTGAGCTCACGTATCTTTGTTATTCGGTCGAGTTTTTCAAGTTCAAGCAGAAATGAATAGTACGAATTGAAGTTTCCGTTCAGTTCCATTTCCAAAGGCTGTTCTATGTAACCGCTGTTTTGTTTGAGATTGAGGGTTCTGATTGTCTTTGGTGTCAGGCCGTGTTTCTGTGCTATAAGTGTTACGTTTTCCAGAACGGTATGAATCTGGCTGGTATGGGGCAGCTTGCTTTCGAAAAACTTGATCGCTTCTTCAAGCTGTTTTAGCTGTTTGCTAAGATCCTCCGCGGCGGCTTTGGCACGTTCGAGCTCTGCAAGCTTGGCTTTCTTTTGCTCAACCAGGGCTCTTTGCTCTTTGAGGTTCTCATTAGCTGGCTTTATCATATATACATAAGAAACATAACTGATGGCAATCAGTACTAAAAAGAGAATGATTTTTCTTAAATTACCTGACATCGATAAACCCTTTCAATTATAGGTTTGCCGCTTTTTCGCGAATAGATTCAATTTCCTGTTTTGTCAACTGTATATCACCATTGAGCATTGCGGTAAGCTTAAATTCTCTAAACTCTTCGTCATCTTCTCTGCTTCTGTGCTCGCGTGACTCTACCAATGCGACCTCTTTTAGAAGCATCGAATTTGTAAGCTGAGCGATATATGACGCTACCTCGATATCACTGGGGGCTATGCCGTGAATTTCTATTTTTGTAACCAATAGTTTTTCCTTTGGTACCTGAGCGGCAGATGCGTTTTGGGCTGCCTGTTTTGCATTGGCATACTGATTAGTCTTTGCAAACGACCTGGTCTGTCTGGGTTCCTCACTTTTCATTTTAAGTTCCAGCAGGGAAACATTGCCAGGCAGCGTATTGGTCAGCTCGGCAAGCAATATTGTTCTTGGCACATTTTCCATAAGGCTCGAAGTTACCGCTGCGGTCTGCATCATTTCGTCTTTCTTTTTCTGAAGCTCTTCAAGCTGCTGTATCTGGCTTTGAGCACTTTTCATCTTTGCTTCAACAGCTCTTAACTGCTGAGCAACTTTATTTTGACGAACCTTGATAACGGAAAAAGTCGCTCCGATACCTGCCATGATCAGGCCAAAAAGGAAAAGGCAAAGAAAGTTTGCCCGGTTAGATTCCTTTCTTTGAATATAATCATCTGGTACAAAATCAACATTACTCATTTTTTACCCTGTCAAAAAATATTAAGTTCAGTCATTATTTTCCAAGTAAAGATAAACCAAAGGAGGTCGCCCAGTCGATCTGAGAGTCTCTCCTTTCAAAGTCCATATTGGCGTTATCATTTTCAACCGCGGCCAGGACATCGCCGATCTGGGCAGGAACCTGCATTTGTTTGGCAAGTTTGGCAACTTCCTCGCAGATGCTTTTTTCTATGGCCTGGCTCGAAAGGAAAACGATCCTTTCAACATGCATTCCGTGCGTAGCTGTATCAAAAAATCTCCAGCACGCAAGAGTCTCATTTGTAAGCTTCTCAGGATTTTCACCGTTTTGGATCTGCTGATAGCCAATCGCTATTGTTCTTGCGAAAAGCAGTTCTTTGTGCCTGCAGATGACAATATTGCTGGAGTTAGCCCCGACATCTATAAGCAGGGCGATAGTATTCAGGTCGCTTTGACGTCTTCCGAAAAAGTTTACATAGCTTGCAGTAAGAGCAATTGGCCATACATTCATGCCTTTTATTATAAGTCCTGCTTTTTCAAATACAGCCAGGTTGCGGTTTACCTTCTGCCTTGGTGCAGCCATGACAATGACATCAATGTGTCCGTTATCTGAGCCCGTCTCTGTAACCACATGTCCAACCATCGCGTCAGTTGCGTCAAATGGCAGTCTGTCCTTTACCGCAGTTATCACTTCCTTATTCAGAGCACCGGAAGATGATTTTGGCATTTTGACCTGTTCAATAAAGAGGTTTTCAGCTGGCATGGCCGTTATTATCTCCTTGCCCTTAAACCTGCCCTTACTGATTAATTCTTTGATGTTCTTTGCAGCCCATCTTTGCCAATCGGCGCTTTGAAAATCAATATCGGCTGGCTTTTGCTCATAAGCGGCACTTTGCAGAATTATTCCATCGGAGCCGTATCCCAGCTGGACCATCTTAATGAAATCGCCGCAGATATCTATACCTACTGGCATTAACTTTTTTTTCTTAAATGCTATCATTACTCATCCCTGGTCAGTGTAACTTAACATAACACCCGGCATTTTCCGATGCGCAACTCTTGATGCGCAATATCAATCATGCCGATATTTGGCTTACTCTAAAGTCGTCATATATCATCTGCTGCATTAGAAGCAGTCACCCCCGTGTGAATGTGTTAAAGCTCGCTTCTGTAATAAAATATAATAAATTACAGCGTATTGGTCAATTACCTGCGATTAACCTGTTAAACCCCCATTTACTGGTCCCATAACTTGTCAGCGGTAATATTTATATATATAAAAACTTAGCGGGATAAAAATGTAAATTAACCGCAGCGGTCCTATAATCAACGCTGAATTTTAAGGTAATTTATGCTCGGTTTTTGCTGTGAAATGTCTGAAAAAACAATTATTAGAGCTGCCCTTTATTCTTCTTTAAGCTTTCTTGTCATCAGGTCATAAATTGCCTGGTCTACATTTACCTTGTCATTTATCAATCTGTAAACAGCTCTGGTTATCGGCATTTCGACATCGTATTTTTCTGCCAGCCCCATAACTGATTCACAGCTTGCAGCTCCTTCCACAACGCTTTTCGTTTTGCCGAGTGCTTCCTTTGCGGATTTGCCTTTACCAATAGCCTCGCCGAAAGACCTGTTCCTGCCATGTGAGGAAACGCAAGTTGTTATAAGGTCGCCCAGACCGGACAAACCGGAGAAGGTAAATTCATCGGCACCCATTTTAATTCCAAGCCTTCGCATCTCTGCAAGCCCTCTGGTAACAAGGGCAGCCTTAGCATTACAACCTGCCTGGATACCGTCTATTATTCCGGCGGCAATTGCTATAACATTTTTTACTGCTCCGCAAAACTCAACACCCACCATATCAGTGTTGGTATAAACCCTGAACCAATCGGTCGAAAATGTCTGCTGAATTTTCTCTGCAAGTTGATGGTCGCCGCTTGCACAGGTAATTGTGGCTGGCAAATTACACATTAACTCATCTGCTATGGTAGGGCCGCTTAATACCGCATAACTGCGGGGGTCTGAAATTACTTCATTTAAAATCTCTGTGGGCCTTTGGAGAGTTTTGTTTTCAAAACCTTTGGTGACGCTTACAATGGGGATGTTTTCCGGAACATATTCCCGCAGTCTCTGCCATGTTTTTCGAACAAACTGGCAAGGTACTGCGTTAACTATCAAATCGGCCTGGTCCATCGCGATATTGTCTTCTGATGTAAACTGTATATCTGCAGGCAGCTTATGGCCCGGCAAATAATAAATATTCTCCTGAGCGTCAATGATGCCCCGTACCTCATTTGTATCATAACCCCAGACACTTACCTCAACCTGTCTTTGAGACAGGATAGAGGCGCAAGCTGTACCCATACCGCCATTACCAATTATCGACACTTTTCTGAACATGTCGGTATTAAATAGCAAAACAATTGTGATTGCAAGGCATAAATAAAGATGAAAAAAAGGAGAATCAATTTATGCCTGAAATTTTTCTTCATGCAAAATTCGGTCAATGCTTCTTTTAGGAACATGAAGTGTGTCATTATCATCAAGATAATATTTGATCTGATTCTGTGTTTCTTCCATTACAGGAGACTCATCTGGATAACCTAACGCCAGAACTGAATCGATACTATAATTATCTGGAATAGCCATAATAGTTGAAATTTTTTCACGGTCTACAGAACCCAGCCAGCAGCTGCCGATACCTTTATCCGCAGCAGCTAAAAGAATATTTTCGATGGCGGCACCTGCATCTGATTTAGCAATATCACCGGCTGAAATATTATTATTGATTAAAACTATGACATAAGCTGTGGGTCGCCGGCCGGAAGGGGGGTTGCGTTTTGGAGTGACATAAGCTGCCCAGGCAAGACATTCGAAAATCTTTTCGCAGCTCTGATCATCAAGTACAATTATGTATTCGAGCGGCTGTTTGTTGGCGGCCGACGGTGCACGACGGGCACAGTCAATCATATCAATTAAATCCTGTCGGGCGATTTTTTTATTAGTAAAAATTCTGACACTTCGGCGTTTATTGACAACTTCTCGAAAATCCATAAATCTCTCCACGTTAATAAAATATTTTGCTCATCAGGCCTTAATAATAATCTGAAAAAACGGTAAAATAAACCAAAAATATTAGGCACTTGAGAATAAGGAGGTATGTTTAACGGCTTTCTGGATAACATACTTATTTTCAACAACTTAGGGTTTTGACCGAGTGAAAATTTCAGACTGGACCGCCCCGCCTGGGCCGATAATATATGTTATGTTACATTCAGCTGTTCAAAAAGCCGGGGAGTTAAACTGCTGTAAATAACATGGTTATGCCATTAAATTATACAAACCGCCCCTGTTGGCTTAATATTAGCTGGATAATAAGAAATCAGGCGTGCTTTTATTCGTAACGTACACTGATTGCATTTCTTGCAGCTTCGGTAAGTCTGTCCCAGGTTGCGTGTGCCCTGTCAACCAGACCAAGATTTTCAAGTACAACCTCGATATTCACTAACGCATCAGGTTCTGTCAGGTTGTTTTTCATTGTGCTTTCAAGGTTGCATAATGCTTCGGCAAATTTTCGTTTGTCACAGTATAGAATTGCAGTCTGGTAATGCAGATTGATTACCTGAGCATCCAGTCCGGTTGGTTCAGAAAGTGTTTCGATAGCTGCTTTTTGCTGGCCGGTTTCATAAAGGCAAAGTGCCAGTTTGCATCTGACCCTGTGGTGAGTCGGATTTAACTGCAGTGAGTTTTCAAATGACCTTATGGCCTGTTCATTATCTCCTATGATCATCATCAAAAGCCCGAATTTGTAATGTATATCCGGGCTTTTTGGTGAATTTTTCATCTGTATCTGATGAGCTTTTACGACCTCTTCAATCAGTTCACCTGGCTGCTGATTTTTTAGTATACTCTCTGCCTGGTCCGGTGATTCGTCCTTGACGGTCGTTTCCAGATGTAAAACCGCTGTTTGACTGAAAAGCAGCGTACTGTTTTGCTGAATTGCCGAAGCAAGCGACAATGTCTTATAAGAATCATCGGTCTGGCCTGCCTTTTCCTGAGCAATTGCCAAACCTATATAAGCATCGACTATCTCATCATTAATTTCCATAGCCCGATTAAACTGCTC
>CAZAYB010000156.1:0-7515 GCA_964489215.1 uncultured Pirellulales bacterium | reverse complement strand
CGACTACTAAAACGCAGCTGTATGCTGAAAAGTTGCAGAAAAATGCTACCTGCCCACCAACAGACTGATGCTTGAGCTGATAAACAGATACCAGGGAAAATTTAAAATCGCATACAGCATCACCGGAACACTCCTGGAACAGATACACAACTGGTCACCGGAAGTAATGAGCACTTTCGACGCACTCGCAGCTACAGGATGCGTCGAGTTCCTCGCAGAAACATACCACCACAGCCTCAGCTTCCTCTACTCAAGATCTGAATTCGTAGAACAAATACACAAACACATGGAAACCATCGAAAGGCTCTTTGGAGTTAAACCCAGAATATTCAGAAACACAGAGCTCATCTACAGTGACGATGTCGCTCACACCATCGAAGCAACAGGAATGTTCGATGCAATACTCGCTGAAGGAACAGAAAGAATACTCGGCTACAGAAACGCAAACTTCGTTTACAGACCGCAAAACTGTGAACACATCAAGCTGCTCTTAAAAAATTACTCACTAAGCGATGACATTGCTTTTAGATTCTCAAACAGAAACTGGAAGGAACACCCCTTAACTGCTGACAAATTCGCCCACTGGATATCAAACGCAAACGGCAACGGCCAGACAATCAACCTCTTTATGGACTACGAAACATTTGGTGAGCACCAGTGGGAAGACACCGGAATATTCAACTTCCTAAGACACCTCCCCGAAGCCGTATTCAGACACCCCGACAACCAATTCCTCACCCCTTCTGAAGTTATACAAAAATTCGACGCCCTGGACACCGTCAGCTGCCCCCAGCTAATCAGCTGGGCAGACACCGAAAGAGACCTCTCCGCCTGGCTCGGAAACGCAATGCAGTCAAACGCTCTGCACGAGCTATACAGACTCGAAACAATGATAAAAAACTGCAAAGACCCTAAACTGCTAAATGACTGGAGAAAGCTCACAACCTCAGACCATTTCTATTACATGTGCACAAAATACTTCGCCGACGGTGACGTACACAAATATTTCAATCCTTATGATTCTCCATACGATTCATACATAAACTTCATGAACGTACTGGATAATATACGATCTCGATGCACTGCAAAAACAGAGCAGAAGCTTGAGACCTTCATATAGATCCAAACTGCTGAACACCTTGAAACTGGCTCAAACCTGTCTTATACGCAAGGCCCTGACTCATAGAACATTTCAGCCGCGAATGCTCATCAGGCCCGATTCCTTGAAACAGAACAAAGCTGTTCCTTGACAGACCTGATAAATTCGCAAACCCCCTCTGACATCGCTTCTTTATCGCCAAGATTCTCCTCGATAATCCTGACTATACGCGAACCGATTATAACACCATCAGCACCCGCCTCACCAACCGCACAGGCATGTTCTGCACTGCTGATACCGAAACCAACACATATCGGATTATCCGTAATTGACTTCAATTTTTTTATCAATGGCCCCACAAGTTCAGACAAACCGCTCCTCGCCCCGGTAACACCCATAAGAGAAACCGTATAAACAAACCCGTTCGTCTTTGAAACTACCCTTTTAAGCCTGGCCTCGCTCGATACCGCAGTCGCCATAAAAACCGTCTCCAGCCCAGCCCGCTCTGCTGGAACGGAAATCTCCTCAGCATCATCAACACTAAGATCAGCTATAAGAATAGAACTGCCCCCCGCCTTCTTAAAATCCTCACAGAACTTATCAACTCCGTACTGATAAACAAGATTGTAATAGACCAAAAGCCCAATTGGAACATCCTTGTAATCGCTTATCTCTTTTATAAACTCAAACGATTTTTTAACCGTTATACCCCCCTGCCTTGCACGAATATCTGCCGCCTGAATCGTAGGACCATCTGCTATCGGGTCGGAAAACGCCAAACCCAGCTCAAGAATATCTGCCCCGCTGTCGATCGCACCTTTAACAAGCCTGACTGAAGTATCATAATCAGGATCCCCTATCACAAAAAAAGGTATCAATGCCGGATGTTCTGTCTTACCGAATAATTCTTTGTAACTTGCCATCATCTGTCCCTTTACTTATTCTCAGCAATATATCTTTCTACAATACCAACATCCTTATCACCCCTGCCGCTGAGATTCACAACAACATTGGTATCACAACCAAGCTTACCCCTCTGCGATACAAGCCAAGCCAGTGCATGAGTACTCTCAAGAGCTGGCAAAATACCCTCACACCTCGTAAAAAGATCAAAAGTATCAATCACGCTCTTATCATCAACAGCCGCATATTCAGCCCTCCCCGAATCCTTAAGATAACAATGCTCAGGACCGACAGCTGGATAATCCAGACCTGCAGAAACAGAATGCGTCTCATAAACCTGACCTTCATCATCCTGCAGCAGATAGCTCTTGGCTCCGTGAAAAATACCGAACTTACCCGCAACAAGAGTTGCCGCATGCTCTCCGCTCTCGATACCCTTACCAGCCGGCTCAACACCTACAAGCCGAACATCATTATCAGCCTCAAAACCTGAAAAAATGCCCATCGAGTTGCTCCCGCCCCCCACACACGCACAAACAATATCAGGAAGCTTACCAATAACCTCAAGACTCTGACGCCTCGCCTCTTTACCTATAGGAGACTGAAAATGCCTCACAATACTCGGAAAAGGATGAGGACCGCAAACTGTACCAAAAAGATAAAAAGTATCATCAACATGAGAGCACCAGTAACGAAGTGCGTCATTGATAGCATCCTTCAAAGTCGCAGTACCTGTCTCAACGCTTATAACCTCTGCACCGCAAAGACGCATCTTATGAGCATTAACACTCTGACGTTCAACATCAACTGCCCCCATAAATATCTTAGTCTCCATACCAAAAAGAGCACCAACCATAGCCGTCGCAAGACCATGCTGACCTGCTCCAGTCTCTGCAATAAGCTTATCCTTACCCATATACTTCGCAAGCAAACCCTGACCTAATGTATTGTTCGTCTTATGAGCACCACCGTGAAGAAGGTCCTCACGCTTTACATAAACATTAAAACCTACATAATCACTGAACCTGCTCGCAAAATAAAGAGGAGTCTCTCTGCCAGCATAGTTCACATAAAGATTTTCAAGTTCCTTAACAAACGCAGAATCATCCTTATATTTATAAAAAGCTGACTCCGTCTCCTCAAGAGCAGGAATCAGTATCTCAGGAACATAAAACCCGCCGTATTCTCCAAACTTACCATCTTTAATCATAAATATCCCCTCTCGGCCCAAAAAAATTCATTAACCGAAATTTCAAAAAACTAAGACTTCACTGAAGAAATTGCCTCAAAAAGCTTTTCCATCTTAAATTTATCCTTCTTGCCGGGCTCAGACTCAACACCGCTGCATATATCTATACCGTAAGGAAGAAGCTCAAGTGCACGACCAACATTTTCCGGATTTATACCGCCTGCTATATAAACCCTCCGATTAAATACATCCGCAAGATCCCAGTCAAATGGCTTACCTGTACCGCCGTAACTTTTGGAATCATAGGAATCAAGCAAAATCGCATCCGTTCCGTAACTGCTTATCTTACCGATATCGCTTTCGCCCCGAACGCGAATAGCCTTAATCGTACGAAGATTGTTCCAGTTTATAGAATCGCAAAACTCTGGACTCTCATCACCATGAAGCTGAACCCAGTTAAAGTAACCGTCTTCAGTAAGTTCATGAATAAGACTTTCTTCTGCATTCACAAAAACCGCCACCGTATCAATAAACGTGGGAAGCTTACGAGCAATCTCCATCGCCTTAACCGGATCAATATAACGCGGACTCTTCTCATAAAAATTAAAACCAAGAAGATCCGCACCGCAGTCTATTGCTGCCGAAGCATCTTCGTATGACGTAATCCCGCAAATCTTGACCTTTGGCAAAATTCTCTCCTTAACTGTTCGATATCTCAATCATTTTATCCAGCGACTTCTTAGCACCACCAGAATCTATAGATGTCTTAGCCTTTTCAATGCCCTCTTCAAAATCTTTCGCAAGACCTGCTGTAATTATAGCAGCTGCAGAATTAATAACAACAATATCCCGCCTGGCTCCCATCTCCTCACACAGCAAAATCTCCTTAACAATTCTCGCATTATCAGCCGCATCACCGCCCTTAAGAGACTCGTAATCACTAAGAGATATACCGTAATCACCAGGATTAACAACTCCCGACTTCACTTCTTCTTTCTCAACATAGATAACCTTCGTAGGCCCCATCGTACTTATCTCATCAAGACCCTCACTGTGAACTACCATCGCCTTTTCAACTCCAAGAAGCTTAAGAGTCTCAGCTATACGTTCCATCAATCCCTCTTCCGGAACTCCCATAACCTGTGCCTTAGCAAAAGCAGGATTCGCCAAAGGTCCCAGAATATTAAAAGCAGTACGAAAATCAAGACCCTGACGTATCGGCTGAACATGCTTCATCGCAGGATGATACTTAGGTGCGAACATAAAACCGATACCTGCCTCATCTATACACCTGGCAACCTTCTCAGGACCCGGTGATATATTTACTCCAAGCTCAAGCAGAACATCCGCCGAACCGCACTTGCTCGTTATAGCTCTGTTACCGTGTTTGGCAACATGCGCACCTGCTCCAGCTGCAACTATCGCACTGCAAGTCGATATATTAAAAGTCTTGAGCATCGCACCACCCGTACCGCAAGTATCCACAATATCATCACTCTTAGTCTTAACACGAACAGCATGATTACGAAGTGAACTGGCAAGACCGGCAATCTCGCTCACACTCGCCTTCTTGACACGCATCGCCGCAAGAAAAGATGCTATCTGAACATCGGCAACACCCCCTTCAAAAATAGTATCAAGCAAACGTTCTGCCTGATCAAAACTCAAATCTTTACCTTCAAGAAGAACATTAAGAAACTCGGTTATTTTTGCCATTTTATCCTCCGGACTTATTGACCAAACTGCGATCTGACGCTATCTTCAATATATTTTCTATTATCTTGCCCCCCGTAGGAGTCAAAACACTCTCAGGATGAAACTGAACACCATGTATAGAAAGCTCCTTATGCTCGATTCCCATAACAACACCCTCAAATGCCGCCGTCTGAAGAAGACAGCAAGGAAGCTCAACTCCGCACAAACTATGATACCTGCCCGCGTGCATAGGATTCTCAAGACCGGAAAACACTCCGCTGCCGTTATGAGATATTCGAGAAGGCTTACCGTGCATAACCTCTGGTGCATGAGTTATACGCCCCCCGAAATAATGAACTATCGCCTGATGACCAAGACAAACTCCGAATATCGTAAGCTTATCCTTAAAATAACCTATAGCCTCAAGAGAAACACCCGCATTCTCCGGATTACCAGGACCTGGCGATATCACAAGAAGCTCAGGACCAAATTCTCCTGCAACCTCTGAAAGCTTTTCCAGTGATGTATCTGAACGATAAACAAGCGTTCGACAATCACGCTTACCGAACTCATCTACAAGATTATATGTAAACGAATCAAAGTTATCTATAAACAAAACCTTAACATTATTTCCTGACATCGCAATTTCCCCTATCCGCGTATAGCTTTCAAACATGAACCTGCCTTATGACCTGTCTCTTCAAATTCCGTCTTAGGAACCGAATCATGAACAATACCTGCACCTGCCCGAATATATGCCTTATTATCCTTAATCTGCAAAGAACGTATCGTTATACAGCTGTCAAACTGACCGTCAACCGTAAGATACATAACTGCACCCCCGTAATAACCTCGCTTATTCTTCTCAAGACGACGGATTATATTCATCGCCTCTATCTTAGGTGCACCTGTCAATGTACCCATATTCATCGTCGCAAGATAAGCACTCAATGCATCGAGATCACCCCGTAACTTACCCCTTACATTACTTACAAGATGCATCACTGACTCATACTTTTCAACAGTAAGCATCTCAGTTACCATCCTGCTCCCCGGCTCAGCAACCCTGGCAATATCGTTCCTCGCAAGATCAACAAGCATCATATGCTCTGCAAGCTCCTTACGGTCAAGCTTAAGCTCTGCCTCATAACGCATATCCATATCCGCGTCGATCTTACCATTCACCCTGCCCCTCGGCTTGGTCCCTGCTATCGGACGAATCTCAACATAACGCTCGGATGTACCGCTGACCCTCAGATTAAGCTCTGGACTGGCACCTATAAGAGCTGTCTCTGGAGTTCGAACATAAAACATATAAGGAGAAGGATTAAGACTCCTCAACCTGCCGTAAACATCAAGAGCCTCATCCCTGCAAGGCTCCGTAAGGGTCCTGCTCAATACCACCTGAAATATATCACCGTCAAGAATATGACCCTTCGCAGACTGAACCATCTGCTCATACTCTGATCCGTTAGTATCTGTATCTGAATCTTCAAGCCTGCCCTCATAACGATTGCCGACTGGCTTATCTATCTCAAGAGCTTCGTAAAATTGCGAAAAACTCTCCCTGGCCTCATCAAATATCAAATCCTTATCTTCATCAGTTATAAGAGCATTTACAACTACATAACTTTTGCCCTGCTTATGGTCCGTCAAAAACATATTATCTGCAAAATAAAGCTCATAATCAGGATTATTCAGTATATCACATTCATTTTTCTCAAGCTTCTCGAACTGGTCTATAAAATCGTAGCTTATCGCCCCAAGCAAACCGCAGGTAACCCTGAAAGGATGCTCAACAAGCTCAAAACCAAAACCAACCGCACGGATAACATCAGTCTGATTAACACTCTTAAGACGAGACTGCTCATCGAGAACCTCATCATTGTGCTTAAGAACTCCATTTATCGCACTTTCACCGAAATCTATCTCCTCGCAAAAACCAAAACGCTCAGGACGAGACTTAAAGAAACCAAGCATCCTTCTGCCGGAACTGCTCAATGCCTCTATACGAAAATCCCTCCCCTTACCGGTAAGATAAACAGCTGGCAATGCTGTTCCAAAAGAAAGCTGACCTGTAGCATCATCCGTAAGATAATCCCTGCTCTCAAAAAGACAGCAATGACGCTTCCTGCCGTAATCACTTATACGGGAAAAATAATCCATAGGATCTGTAATCCCTATCTCCTCAACAAGAGGAACAATACTGCCAACCCCGCCCTTTTCAATCTCCTTGCGATGACTCTCAAGAGCTTTTGAACTTAACCTCGTCATAATCAAATTGCCTCTCTGAACAAAAAAAAACAGCCTGCTTTATTGAAAACAGGCTGCAAGTAAAAACATTTTATAAAACTACAGCAGAACCACCGCCGCCTGTCCGTCAATCAGGCAGCCGCCACCAGTTATTGAAATTGTCAAAACCTAAATTCTGCATAAAACTATTTAACCAGATTTACAAAAAAATGTCAACCCCATTTTATACCCAAAAAACTCCTTTTCTAAACCCGTCCGGAAAAATCAGCGTTTCTATGCATAGAAACAGCCTTTCCTGAAAAAAAATTCCCAAAAAAAATTGCCTCTTTAAAAAGATTTGTGGGTTGCAATGCACCCAAATGTCCATAAGTATAGG
>CAZAYB010000155.1:0-7541 GCA_964489215.1 uncultured Pirellulales bacterium | reverse complement strand
CGGCTGGGTCTTAAAAACTCCCAGCCCTTTTTTTACCCTCTTCGATAACTTCCAGTTCCTTTTGTTTTGCCGTCTCAGGCCCTTCCATCAAAGTCGGTTCCACGATCAAAGCCTCTGCCTTGTCGATACCCATAAAACCCATGATCAGCTCGACATAACTTTTCTGCATATCAAAAGCTGCCTTATCCCCAACATACTCTCCCCCGCGGGCGTAAACAGCTATATATTTCTTGCCCTCCAAAAGCCCCCTGTACTCACCTTCATCTGTAACTTCAAAAGTATAGCCCGGCTGTACCACAACATCTATATACTGCTTCAAACGGTACGGAACACCAAAATTCCACATCGGTACCGCCAAAACATACTTATCCGCACTTGTAAACTGCTCAATCACTTTCTCAACTTCATGCCAAGCCTGCCCATGCTCCCTGTCATGCTCCTTGCCGTGCAGCATCAAATACTTCGCCTCCACAGTCAGACCGTCAAACGAAGGCAGGTCCATTTTAAAAATATCCACCCTCTCAACCTGCCAATCAGGATTCCTGTTTGAAAATTCACTCACAAACGCATCCGCCGCCTTTACAGAGTGTGACCTGTCCATTCTCGGCGAACATTTAAGATAAAGTAATTTAGCCATAATCGGCGCCCCCTTTCATTAAAAGTTTTACAATACAAGCCCTGCAAATAACATCACTGCTGAAATAACCGCACCCTTATAATAAGCCTTTTCCAGCTTTTCATATTTGGACAACCCCGGATGATGATCCTCAAACTCGAAATGATATTCCTCCAGATCATCGAGTTCCGAACCCCGCATTTTAAGCTTTACATAGATATAACACCCTATAAACCCCAGAAATCCTATACCGCCGGCTAAAAGCAGCAAAATTTTTATACCTGCCATCATACTCAAATCATAACCTTAATCCGGAAAATTGCAATATCTTTGCTCACAATTTACAATTGCAAAATATTTTTTTTTCTGTAACATAAATACAGTAAACCATTGTTTTATATGGATGACCGTCTATTATGATAGATTTGAACGACAAAATAATAGTTATCACCGGCGCAAGCAGCGGAATAGGACAGGCCCTGGTTAAAAAGCTCGCACCTCTCGGACCAAAACTCGTGCTCGCTGCTCGCAGATCAGACCGTCTTGAAAGCATTAGGAGCAGCCTTGAAGACCCTTCAAAATGTCTTTGCGTCCCGACAGATGTCACCGACCAGCAGAACGTAAAGTTCCTTTTCGAAGAAACAGAAAAATACTTCGGGCCGGTCGAAATACTCATAAACAACGCCGGTGTCGGTAGACCATCCCTGCTTACAGAAACCAATCTCGGACAATGGAAGAGAATAATTGAAACGAACCTCTCTGGCGTATACATGTGCACAAGACAAGCGGTCCTGCAAATGATACACGCAAAAAAAACAGGGCACATCATCACTGTTTCCTCCATCGCGGGCAAATTCGTACTCCCGGGCTATTCAGCTTATTGTGCCTCAAAACACGGTGTTTCTGCTTTTATGAGATCGCTCAAATGCGAGCTTAAAAAGTGTGACATAAAATGCTCAACTATACACCCTGCAAGAGTGGACACAGAGTTCTTCGAACCATATAATAAAAAACCTCCAAAAAGGCAGATGTTAAGACCTGAGGATATCGCTGATTACATCGTTGCACTGGCACGCAGAGATTCTGCAGGGGCCGTTAAAATAGCGATAAGAAATTTTCTAAAAAGAATTTACCATTTGATCGCGGGTTAATCGGAAAAACTTCATTGCCAAACAAAGACCAAGAAAATCTGGTGCAAATGAGCCTTGGCGACCATCTTGAGGAGCTCCGTGCAAGGCTCATATTGGCATTTATTGGCATCGGAGTCGGATTGATAGTCTGCCTCTTCTTCGGTTCTATACTCATTAAAACAATAACAATTCCATATAAATTCGCTGTATCAAAAGCTTATAAGCCACAGGTCACTGACCCAAACGGCACAGATAACAATAATTCACTTATCCTAAAAGAAGACCAGAAGCAATGGAAGTATCCGCCAACCCTGCAAGCCATTCAGCCTGCCGAAACATTTTTGGTCTACATCAAAACATGCCTTATTTTTGGCCTGATACTTTCAAGCCCCTGGGTCTTTTACCATATGTGGGCCTTTATATCTGCTGGCCTGTATGCCCACGAAAAAAAATACGTCTATATCATAACACCTGTAAGCGCAGTTCTGTTCATCGCCGGAACTGTCTTTTTCCTCACCGTTGTCGGGCCAATGGCTATGCTTTTCTTCTTAAAATTCAACCCAGGAGTCGAGTTCGTCATCAACCAGTGGACTTTCCAGAAATATGTAGACTTTATACTGATGCTGACCTTGGTATTCGGATTGGCATTTCAATTGCCCATATTGGTCGTGGGCCTGGAAAAACTCGGTATCGTACCCCTTTCAGCTCTTAAAAAAGCAAGAAAGTTTATTATTTTGGGATTGGTAGTAGCTGGAGCAATGCTTACACCCCCCGATGTCATTTCTCAAATTTCACTGGCTTTACCACTGTATATTCTATTTGAATCAAGCCTGCTCTTTTGTAAGCTGACTTCCAAAAAGAAAGATTAAACTGCCGTATCTTTAAATCATTACCCGCCCGGATAAATGTTTGCTCGGCCGCAACACCCTGATATCTGTTGTCGCCCGACAAACAAACTCTCAAAGAAAAACCTGAAATATATCGGCTTAAAGCTGATTATCGCCTGTTTCGTCCTCGTTGACGGACTTCTCAATTTCGTCCTTAGTATCCTGCATACCTTTTTTGAACTCAGTAAGGCTCTTGCCCATACTCCTTGCGATCTCCGGAAGACGCCTGCCGAAAAGCAATATTGCAACTACCAAAATCGCTATAATCTCAAATGGGCCAGGTGTCCAAAATGCTATAAGACTATAAAAAACTTCTGACATCAGATAACTCCCGAAAGTGTTCATTTAATTCTGCTAAATATACATTATAACCGCCGGGCTTTGTCATAGCAAGAAATAATACGGCCCTAATAAGCTTGAATTTCTCATTTTTTAAGATAAAATCAACACAGCCAGTATAAAAAAAGCAGGGTTTTTTCACAAAGGACAAATAAATGCCTATTATTGACATGCCCCTTGATGAATTAAAGCAATATCAGGGGATAAACCCCGTTCCCCGCGATTTTGACAGTTTCTGGAAAAAAAGCACAGAAGAAGCCCTTTCCCTTGACCATCAAATCCAGTTAAAACCCGCACAATTTAAATGCTCTTTTGCCGATTGCTTTGATCTGTTTTTTGCCGGCACAAAAGACGCCAGAATTTACAGTAAGCTTATAATCCCCAAAAACGCAGATAAATGCCCCGCGGTCTTGTGGTTTCACGGCTATTCCGGAAAAGCTCCCGACTGGACAACGCTTCTTTCCTACGCCGCTCAGGGATTCGTAGTAGCTGCTATGGATTGCCGGGGACAAAGCGGCAAAAGCGATGATACTTACGGCAGGCCCGATCACCCCTTAAGAGGACATATCATTAGAGGACTGGATCAGCACCCCCAGGACCTGTCTTTCAGAAATATATTTCTCGATACGGTTATTCTTGCAAATATTGTCATGGACCTCGACCAGGTGGACCCCGCCAAAGTATGCGCAAAAGGAGGGTCACAGGGCGGTGCACTGACAATTGCATGTTCAGCTCTGGAGCCAAAAATAAAAAAAGCCGCACCGGCATATCCCTTTTTAAGCGATTATAAAAGGGTATGGCAGCTCGACTTCAGAACCGCTGCCTACGAAGAGTTGACTGATTTTTTCCGAAGATTTGACCCCCTGCACAAAAATGAGGAACAGATTTTCACAAAACTTGGTTATATCGATATTCAGCATCTGGCAAAGTGGGTCAAAGCTGAAATTCTAATGGGAGTTTCCTTAAGAGACGATGTCTGCCCGCCCTCAACCCAATTTGCCGCTTACAATAAACTAAATTGCAAAAAAAATATCCTGCTGTATCCGGATTTTGGACACGAAACACTGCCTGATTTTGAAGATACCGTCTTTCAATGGATATCAGATATCTGATTTTACTTGCGAATATACTTGACTAAAACGATTATTTTGTTAAAATGTCCCTTTAATTTAATAAATGTTTAATACATAAAGTGATATGTCGCTTATTAAAATACTTAATTCTTCATTTACAGGGGGAAGTCATGAATCAAAATGTTGTTATTCTGACTGCAGAAGACGATGAAGGCCATTTTGCTCTGGTTAAGAAAAATCTCAAAAGAGCTGGTATTTCAAACGAAATTATACGTTTTAAGGATGGAAGAGAAACTCTCGATTTCCTTTTCGGAAGCGCTGAAGAAAAAAAATCTGACCTCACCGGAAAAACATATATCCTGCTTCTGGATATAAGAATGCCCCGTGTTGATGGTATAGAAGTTCTAAGAAGGATAAAACAGAGCGAATACTGGAAACCTATGCCCGTAACTATGCTCACCACCACTGATGACCCTGAGGATATTGATCTGTGTCACAAGCTCGGGTGCAGCTCCTATGTCGTAAAGCCGATTCAGTACGACCAGTTTGCAAGTGCGGTTAAAAAAATGGGCGCTTTTTTATCTCTGATTGAGGTCCCTCAGGCTTGATTTAAAATTGTACTTCGAAAAGATTAATGAAAAACCCGCTTAAAATCTTAGTTGCAGAAGACGATAAAGGACATTTTGTCCTGGTTAAAAAAAATCTGTGGAGAAGTTGTGTAAACAGTGAAATTATTCATTTCGTTGACGGCCAGCAGATACTCGATTTCCTTTTTGGAAAAGACCAGAACGGTTTAAAGCCAGGCAATTCCTATCTGATAATCCTCGATATAAGAATGCCTAAAGTCAACGGCCTGGAAATACTCAAAAGAGTAAAGGCTGATAAGGACCTTAGAAAAATTCCAATAATAATGCTCACTACTACAGATGACCCTCAAGAAATAAGAAAATGTTACGAAGCTGGATGCAGCTTTTACATTGTAAAACCGTCAAACTATAACGATTTTATGAACTGTGTAGAGCAGCTGGGCTCTTTTATCTCGCTTAACAATGTAAAAATACCCGTTATGCATAAAGTCACTTCCGTCACAAAATAAAAAAACCACATCGGATTAAAGTAAAAAGACACCACTTAACACACCTTTTAACAAAACTTTAATAGCTTTTAAACATTCCACTAAACACACCCTAACAGTGTAAACGATAATGAATCGTGAAGGTAAGGGCATTTTAAGCTTACTAATCCCGGCTGACCTAATATCAGAAGTCAAAACCCCATATGATATTTATCATGCCGTTAAGATAAGCCTCCCGTCATAGCTGCGCAAGCCGGATCAACCGGCGCAGACCCTGGGAAAGGCGCATTCCTTTCTCAGGGTCACAGCTTTAAATATCGTTTGACTTTCGAACATAAATGCCGAAATGAGCATCAAATTGCTAAGCATTAATTACGAACTGTTAATTGCTAAGCGTTATTGGAAGACTGATCGTCGAGCTTTTCTATACGCTTTTCGACCTTCTTAAGTATGTCCCTGCAATGTTTTATAAGATTCATACCCTCTTCATATTGATCGATACCAGCCTGAAGAGAAGTTTGCGGATTTTCGATTTTATCAACTATCTTTTCAAGCTGCTCAAGAGCCTCTTCAAAGCTCAAATTTTCTTTATCTTCCTTTGCCATGTTATCTACCTTTTATTATCTACGGTAAAAGCGGATATCCTTAAAAAAATGCGAGCGAGAGGACTCGAACCTCCACAGCCCTAAGGCCACCAGGACCTAAACCTGGCGCGTCTGCCAATTCCGCCACGCTCGCCTGAACCAAATCAAAAATAATAAACGAAACTCAATTAACCCCTTAAAGCCCGCTATTTTACTTTTTAATCACTTTACTTTCAATATATTTTCTGTCAGCAAGTTCAGTCTCCAGTAACTGACCCTCTTCAACCTCAACGTCATTTCTCAAAATTTTACCCGAGTTCTTAACCCTTGTTATCGAATAGCCCCTTTGCAGTGTCTTACGAGGATCAAGCCCTTCAAATTTACCCGCCAAAGATTCAAGGCAGGTTTTAGACCTCGCAGCCTTGCACGCCAAAACCTTCTCCATACTGTTTAATAGCCTTTCTGACCTCGAATCAAGCACATTTAGCTTCTCCGAGATACAGCTTTTCATCCTCACACCGGCTTGCTCAAGTTTTTTATCATTAACAGATATAACCCGGTGAGGTTCATATCGGCTTAGCTTGTTATGAAAAAGCTGAACACTCCTGTCACTTGATGCAAACGTTTTTGTAAGAGACTTTTTCATGGACCATTGAATTTCATCCAGAATTTGAATACGGTCTTTAATCAACATCCTCGGATTCCTGAAGACATACCTACCCGAACTGCTCTCAAATCGTCTTCTCGAATTATTGTAAATCGCGTTTTTAACCGATGAAAGCCTTTTCCCAAGATGCTCAATACCGTCTCTCACCTCGCCGATATCCGGCACAGCTATAGCACCTGCTTTCGTAGGCGTCGATGCTCTTGCATCTGCAACCATATCCGCTATCGTTGTATCTATCTCGTGACCCACCGCGCTTATAACCGGTATCCTTGAATTGAATATTGCCCTTGCCACCGACTCCTCGTTAAATGCCTGCAAATCTTCCAAAGAACCCCCGCCTCTGCCGATAACAAGTACTTCAACTTTATTCTTTTCACCAAATTGATTTACTTTTTCTATCGCAGATACCAGTTTTTTTCCTGCCATTGGACCCTGAACATCTGAACTTGCAAAATAAATCCTGGCACAAGGCCATCGCCCCCATATACTGTCTGTTATATCATGCAGTGCAGCTCCGCTTTCGCTTGTAATAACCGCTATACGCATCGGATACCGCGGAAGAGCTTTCTTGTATTTATCCTCAAAAAGACCCTCAGCACGCAGTTTTGTAACAAGCTTTTCAAATTCGATCTGAACTGTACCCTTACCAGCCGGTGAAATGGAGTCCACATAAAGCTGATACTTACCCTGAGGCGGATAAATATCAACATGCCCTCTGACACTTACTTCCATCCCGTCCTCGGGCATAAATTTCAAAGAAGAAAACTTACTCGACCACATTACACAGTTAATTAAACTCTTGGAATCTTTCAAAGAAAAATAACAATGGCCGCTCGTATGCTTCTTGAAACCGCTGATTTCACCTGCAACCGTTAGCTTGGAGTCAAGCCCCGATTCAAGCACACCACGTATAATCGATGTAAGTTGGCTTACCGTATAAAAAAATGTCTTCTGTCTTCCCATAACCTGATTATACACGCCTTTGATTTTCAGGCAAGACAAACAGCTAAACCAAATCAATGGCAAATAAAAACGATAAAATTTAAAAAAAAAGCAGGGCCAACCCAAAACCGAACAGTGATTTCGGGCTGACCCCATAACTTATTACAGCCTTTTCAGGCCGGTTTACAACAGGTCCAACACCTGCCGTATTTGCCAACAACTTCTCAT
>CAZAYB010000154.1:0-7600 GCA_964489215.1 uncultured Pirellulales bacterium | reverse complement strand
TTTTTCAGCTATAAATGAAAAATCCTTTAAGTTCACATAACAGTCGCCGTTTATATCGCCGACTATAACATCACAGGTCAGATCGATAATCTTCAAATTGCTAAAATCGGCTAAATAAGCATGATTAGCGGTCGACCCGCATACTTCAAAAACAACTTCATCACCATAAGCAAGATCGATCTCTGCTAATGATGAATAACTTGCTAAATCTATTACACCGCCATCTGATACAGCGATATTTTCAAGAATAGTGCTGCTGCCGTCCTGTTCAAATTTCCTGATAGCAATAGTGCCTCCCGTGCTGCCGTCCATATCATTAAATCCTATGGTTCCGGCTATCTTAATTTTAGCCTCGACTCTCGGCTTGTAACCAAGAACACCCATTGAACAAACAGAAGAACCGTCAACATAACTGGTGATCGTATCAGAATTATCAACTACTGCGTTATTAAGAGCGCCGTTATATTCGGTATAATTGCCGAGCCATTTATCAAATTCGAAAGAATACACCATTGGTACATAACTGTCTTTATCTCCTGCGTCATTGGAGGAAACCTCATAAGCGGTCCATGTATTCTCGTATATATCAGCGTAAGAGGCTGGCTGGTCTGCTAAATTAGGGTCCCGGTCGGCATAAAAAGCGGGAACTTCATAATCTGCCGAGACATCATCAATAACAACAGCAACCATACTCGCGGCAGGAACAGTAATATCAAAATCGGTATAATCCATACCGGACGCATTCCTTACCTGCCAATTAATTTCCGTTACTCCGGGATTATCAAGAGTTTTAAGACCTGCCTTCTGCTGGAGACCTTTGAGGGTCATAATAGTGGCGGACTTACCTGCCGGAGCATTATTTAAGTCTACTGAAACATTCCAGTCCTGATCATTGCTGAAGTTGAGCCCCCATACACTTACCATCCCGCTAAGACTGTCCTTTGTTACGTAAAGCCTGTGATTGGATGTAGAGTGCTGACTCGGATCAGGATATACCTCAACCAGTGTGTCGCCCATGTATTTGGCAAGCGTCATAAATACCTTGCCGACTGCGTAAAGACCATGATCCTCATCCCGGGTAAATACCCAGTAATTTGAGAATCTTATACCTAAATCAGCATGAGTAAAAATCGTTTCAGCGGCACTGAGGGCATTAGCCATGGACCTCTGTTCGCCAAAATTATTATAGCCGGCCGAATTCCACTCACTCACAAGATATTCCATATTATCAGCCGCCGCAATTCCCCTGTCAGCTAAAACAATGTCATAAATATCCTGGAATTCATCTCTGTGAAAACCCGATGTACCCCTTAGTCCCTGTTCGAGCTGAGCTATATCATCCCAGAGCATACCGAAATTCGGGTACTGATAAGAATGGATTGCCACAAAATCCACAACAGCAGCAGGATCCTGCAGAAGCGCTCTTATGGGTTTATCCTGCCACGGCGCAGCGGGTATAATAGCAGGCCCGACTTTGATGGTACTGTCAACTGCGAGCATAGCCTGTGAAACTGATTTGTACCTGGAAACAAAGGTTGGGTCATCATAAATTTCTACCTCATTACCGATCTCCCAGTACTCTATGGGCGAAGTAGCCGCGGCTCCTGAGGCAAGCAGTGCCGGACTCCAGGTAATCTCGTCAACTATATCCTGATAGGAAGCAGGAAGCGTATCGCCCTGACGGTAATTCGGAACAATAAAGTTGGTGTAGGTAACCCAATCGGCAGCAAGCTCCGTGAGCATATTTATGTCTGTATTGGTCCACACAAAATCGCTATGGCGTCTAACCGTAGGCCCGGTCCCTACCATATTAGCCGAAAAAAGCAGCTCACAACCAGAATCCCTGCTTTCGATAAGGAGGTCCAGCGTAATCGGGTCATTATATGGAATTATGCCGGTATTCTTCTGCCAGTCATAAGCATCGCATCTGCCTCCGCCTGCCGGGCCGCGCATGGCACCTCCCAGATTCAACAGTTCCGTCGCTCCAGTGAATGTCCTGTTCATGCCCACGACCGAACGGGGAAAGGTTTTGCCCGAACTTACGTCAACTGAGATGACCTCAGCCTGTACACCAAAAGTTACAAAAACAAGTAAGATCGTAATAATAAACTTTTTATTCATTTTATTTCTCCATGAGGTATTGTTAGAAACAACTTGCATTAGTACCGTCACCGCAATCGAGCCACTGCTGGGCGAATATTTCCAGGTCTGTATCATTAACCTGGCAGTCGCCGCTTAGATCACCGTCAATGCCGCCCTGTTCAATGCAGCTTCCCTGTTGGATTGTAATACCGACAGGCGTGTAGAACTCAGCTACAACATGTGCGCCGAAAAGCTCCGTTCGGGCTACCATCGCAAGTCTCTCCCCCTGCTTGACACTGATGTTCTGCAATTCAGGTACCTGACTAAGATCTACGGTATCCGGAGAAGCCGGAGAGCTGAGTTCAATGACTTCCGTATGAATATGTATCGGAAAATCCCTTGTATCAAATTTAACAAATTCCAGATTCAATGGACCGTCATAAGACCAGACCCGGCAATAAACCTCACCAAACCAGGAGACCAGCCCCGGTGCAACAGGCTCGATTACGATTGCGCCGTTATAATGATCCGAATAAATTCCGGATGTATACGGCTCATAAAAACCTGATATTCTTGCCAGACGACCTTCACTGTTTGCTTTTGCCTGAGCATTTACGCCCTTCCAGAATCTTGTCGAACCTTCAAGCTGAGCATCCATCGGCGTATATGACGACCAACTCATGAACTCATCATTTCTGCCGACTGACTCATAAAAGCCCCAGTTATTACCTATTCCGTCGGTGTAAAGGGCCTTGTCCTGCCTGTCAACACTGCCCACCCACCACGGAACATCGTATGGACCATAAGCATCAAGGACTACCTCTATCACAGGAGGAAGGTTTCTGGTTGTCTCTTCTTTACTGTCAAATATCATAAAGCAATAAGCCGGGCTGCCCCATAATCTTAGATTCAGGCTGTAGTTCGGATCAGTCCCGTTCATCCAGTCAAACACAATTTCATTCACATCAACCACTGTATTATAGCCTGGCCCATCACCCGGCACCCACTGGAAACCAGTATTATAATCCACAGCAGGAGCGTTATTGTAAGTTATAGCATCTTCCTGCCAGCTGCCACCTGTTACCACGCCTACAGGCCCGGAAGTATCCTGCCCTGAAAACAACGCACGGTGCATTTTAAGTGAAACCAGATCAATAAGACCAGGGTCGATACCCACCAGATTCATCAATTCAAATTCCATAAAAGTGGTTCTGTCTGAAGTGCCGTCACTTTTTCTGGCAATTTTTAACTGGGTATTATCACCGTAATTTGTGTCAGGATTTGCATTATCCACGTATGAATCCTTGGTACAGGTTAATGGATAAATTTTTTGGCTCACATCTAATTGACCATCGACTTCAATTTCAATTACCGGAGGCAGTCCGCCGTATTCCAGCCCCTGCTGGGACCAGAACCAGCTTGCTACATATCCTTCGCCTCCATAATTTCTCATCAAAACACCTAAATTCGGATTTGAACCGCTTGCCCACGACTGAACCATTGATGTAACATCAGCGGTAGTATTATAACCCTCATCATCAGTAGCAATCCACTGAGCACTCAAGTCGGAAGTGGTAGCGGGCATATTATTGAATGTCAGTTCATCGGCGTACCATGGGGCGGTTGCAATTTCAACTTCACCTGAATTGGGTGAACCATCATATTTTTGTAACTTAAGAGTCGCAGATAAAATTCTTGAAGGATCAATTCCATAAATCAGAGAAGTATCAAAATGAATAAAAGCACTCCTGTTCAATTCTCCTGCACTACTACGTGAAACAACAAGATTATAGTCCGAATCATAATTAGCATCCGGGTCTCCAAGATTGACATAAGAATCCTGAATTACTGACAACTGATACGTTCCGGAAAAGGCATTCACCGAGAATATGGAATAAAAGAACAGCATTAATAAAAAAATCTTCTTCATAATTGGTTCTCCAAAAATTTTATCTTATATAAAAATGGGCAGCCGGCTTCCCGACCGCCCTGAATAACTGTAATTTATTTACGTCTTCTGATGAAAACCAACCCTGCTCCAAGCAAACCAAGAGTCATCGGCTCAGGGACAATGCTCACTTCAATGTAAGGGCTGATTCCCTGATCCGGATATGACGCAGTCCCTTCTTTGGTCCAGAAATTGGTCATAATGTAACCACCTCCACCGTAGTTTCGCAACATAATTCCGTTATTTGCATTAGTTCCATCTACCCAGCTTTTAACAAGGTCAGTCAGATCGACTTCAGTCTTGCCCACTGTACTGTCCATAGTCCATCCAATCCCCAAACCTGCTGTTGCGGGGGCATTGTTCCAGGTTATCGTATCTTCATTCCAGCTGCCCGTAACCTTCTCTACTGCACCGGAGTTAGAGTATCCATTGTAAAATTCCAATTTCAGAGTAGCAGAAATTATATCAGCTACATCCATACCCTGGATTTCAGAAAGATCAAACTTCAAATAACCTTTTCTGTTTAGACTTCCATCTGAGGCTCTTGATACCGTGAAGTTAATACCGGACCCGTAATTATCATCAGGGGCTCCAGCATTGATGAACGCATCATCTGTTACAGCCAGATTCACTGGTACTGCATGGACCAACCCTGCCGCCATCAACATCACTACACACATTAAAACATTCGTCTTCATAATACTCACTCCTCTCAATTAATAGGAACATTAAAATATTACAGAACAACTACACTGTTACCCTGCACAAATTTACCCTTTACATAAATAGTATTTATTCTGTCAAGGCCCTTTTCAACCATCTGCATTACCATCTCAACCGCGCATCTGGCTATTTCACCCCTGTCGATCTTAAACGCCGTTACATCACAGATATGCCTTTGTAATGAAGATTCATAGTCGCAGGCAATAAGAGAAAAATCATCAGGCACCTTCAGACCCATCTCATAAGCGGCCACAAGGGTTCTCGCTGCCATCCTTGAATCATAAGCGACAATGGCAGTGCAGTCGTGTTTTTGAAGATAAAACTTCAACCTTGCCTTAATGTCCGGCAGGTAATGCTCATCCTCGATACCGACTTCATTATCACCACGGCCAAGGGGAACATCCCAGTTTTGAATTAAACTTAAAGAATGCTGACTCAAAGCCTGCGAATAACCTTTCATCCTGTCGAACTGACTGCCGTGAGTACAGCTTGCCAGCCTGGGCATATAACCTATCTTCGTATGGCCGTTTTCTATAAGGTGTGCGGTAGCCTGATTTGCCACAGTTATATCATCCGGCAAAACCGCGTTGAATGAAACTGGACTCGGCGGGTTGACTAAAACACAAGGCAAAGCAATTTCTTTAATCAGGGCTGTGTAATCGCCGCTTAGACGGTGAATATCCAGAATCAGACCGTCAAGACATCTGCGCTCAAGTATTGGAAGTTCTAAAACATCCTGCGTTTTACCATTTGAAGGAGCTATGCCCACAGCCATTCTATAGCCGATTTCTCCCAGCCGCGTAGAAGCACCTATCAAAAAAGATGCACGATAAGAGCTTTCATCCGTTTCACTTTCGGTTACAAGGCCTATTGTTTCATGTTTTTGACTGACAAGCGACCTTGCCGCCGAACTCGGGCGATAACCTATCTTTTTAGCGGCCTCTAATACTAATTTTCGGGTTTTAGGGGAAACGTATCCAGTGTTATTTATAGCCCTTGAAACGGTTGAATGAGCAACTCCGGCTACTTCAGCAACATCTTTACATGTAGTAGAAGTGCTCTTCTTCGGCAATTCTAATTGTTTTTTCGCCACTTCCTGCATAAAAACGCCTTTCTGTACACGTGTCCATAATATGATATTTCAATATTATTGTCAAGGCAAAATTAATAAAATTTAAATATTTATACTCAAATTGATGTACAGATTTGGAAAAATTTAGCTTTTACCGTAATTTTGCAGTAAATTTGACAGTTTTTTAAGCTCCTGCCACTGAACTTGCAATCCGTCAACAGTAACCAAAAGGATAAATGCTTTATCTTTCCAGTATCCTTTGGGGAGAATTTCTTCTAAATTTTGAATGATCTGGTCCTCACCCAGCCCATGCCATTGCGTTGAACCAAATCTGCCGTAAATCGGAAAATTTTTACCGAATAATTGATAAACCTCATCAAAAGGAGTATCTCCAATTGGTGGAGGCGTCAAAGAATGAATTCCGTCAATACCGGTTTGTTTAATCATCGTGAGCAGGTTTTTCAGATGGCCGCACATATGCAGTACTATTTTTTTTTCTTTTGAATGAACGAGGTCGGCATGTTTCCTGATTTGCGGCAATGATAATTCTTTGTAATAATCGGGCGAAATCATGGTTGTAGATGTATTTTCTGACTGATAAATCGTATCTATACCGTAGCCGCACGCCAGTTCAGTCAGTTCCAAAACCTTGTCCTGCATAACCTCCATCAATTCTTCAAGAGACTTTTTATTATTCATCAAAACCGAATAAAAATTCTCCAACCCCATTTCATACTGCAATAGCCTTTGAACCGGCGACGTAGCGGTATAAATATGCGTGTAATTTATTTCAGAACTGAATTCGTAATTGGGCACATAACGCATATTCTCATAAATGCATTTTAAGATACGGCAGTCGCTGCCGTTTTTCACCGCATGTTCAACCGGATGGTTATTCGCTATCCTCGTTTGTAACGAGCCTTCAGGGCAATCCCATTTCTCTATAATTCCATTTTCTTGTACACTTTTTGAATAACTAATGCAATCATTGTATTCTACTCGGTAAAAATGCCCCTTCAGTCCGGCAGGAAAAACAAAACCCAACCCATTCTGAACATCCTTCCATTCTTTAATCTCATCAGGCAAACCCTTTATCCAGTTTAAATCAAAATCCAATGAACAATAAAGCTCTCCGGATGGTTTTCCTTTATGAAAATCGGAAATAATTTTATAATGATCCATGTAATCACCTAATTGTTTGATAAAAATTTAATTTCCAGAAAATGTCATCTTTTCAAACACTTTTCAAAAAAATCAAATGCTTTTCGACCAGAGAAAGCATGCCCACCCTCAAAAAAATCAACGACATATTTGCTTTGAACACCCGCTGCAGTGTAAATTTTCTCCACCTCTTTTGCACAGCTAAGTGCCTCATCCGATTTAAAGCAAAGGTCATACATTCCAATCTCGGCAAGTAGTGGACGAGGAGCGATCAGGCCGTGCAGGTCAGGGACATCGCAGAGTTTGTATATACCCATAAATGTCTGCGAGCCGCAGAAATTGCCTCGCTTGAGGGCGAACTCCGAGAACCGGGCTGAGTAGCAGATTATATCAGCGGCTTTTATCCTCTCGTCCATAAGCGTTAGCCATGTGGTCATTGTGCCGCCGAAGCTAAGGCCCATACAGCCGATTCTATCAGAATCCACAAAATCAAGGCCGCAAAGATAGTCAATACACCGCATACCATCAAAGATATCCAGTGCAAGGAGGTTATAACCTAAAAGGCCCGCCTTTATGTAATTCATATTACATTGGTCGCGACCATTAAAAACATC
>CAZAYB010000153.1:0-7628 GCA_964489215.1 uncultured Pirellulales bacterium | reverse complement strand
GGCAGATCCTTCCTGCGTAAACTGTAATGACCCGGCTTATGCCGATCTTTGCAGGTAATGGTAAATTATATTACTACGTAGTCAGGAGGTAAAAGATATGAAAAACTTCATATTACATTTTGTTTTAGTAAACATTATATTAGTGGGATTAGCATTTGGGTACAGTAAAGATTCTGAAGGTTTTCAGTTCCTATACGAAGGTGACCTGCTTCCCTCAGACAGCAGCGTCATACCTGAATGGGAAAGAATCATAGGCGGGGGTAATGAGTTCGAATCCGCTTATGTTTCAGCGGCAAATGGTATTCTCACGATCGATACATTTACAACGCCTTCGCTGGACGAAAGCGCATTTTATTATTTGCCCGGAACGAACTGTGCGTTTCTGGATACGCCGGGTGGCGAGGTCTATACTTTCGGTGATCCTCAGAATCCGTGGCAGCCTGATGTCAGCAAGGGATACACCGTTGAGATGAAGTTCCAGATTAAAAATATACAGGACCCCGAATCGTCTTTCGCGTTCTGGCTTTCTCTTCGTGAAGGCAGTGCCGGATGGCTGTTTGATTGCCAGATATTTGAAAACAAGATTGTAACTACAGGTTCTAATACCGTCTATAACGGCGATCTTACTGATGCTATGTATGTTTTACGTGTAGTAAGAAGGCCGAGCCCCGGTCCGAAAGACTCGCAAAATCCAGACCAGGTTTTTGATTTATATCTTGACGGCCAGCTTATCGCCTCGGATTTAACTGGAGGTAATGCTGCCTGGAATCAGTGGGACATTTCTTTCGGTGATGAAGCCGGAGGTTCCGGGACGGACGTTGAAGTCGATATTGACTATCTTAGGTTCGACCTGCTGGGGGCTTATACCCCGCCCGGAGTAGGGCTCGATCCGGTATGTGGAGACGAGGGCTATCCTGTCGCCGATATCGACGAGGATTGCGACGTGGATTTCGCGGATTATGCAAAAATCGCCAATAACTGGCTGTATAACACAGACCCCGCCGGAATCTCACCTGTAGATTGTACGGATCCGTCGAACGCGGATATTTGTCAATGATTGAAAGTGTGTAGCTTTTTAATCAATTTTTTATTAACTCTTTTTTGGAGGAGTAAAAATGAAGTATGGAAAAATGTTTTTGATGGTTATGGTTTTTGTTGTTTTAGTATTGCCTGCTGTGGCGGTTATGAAAGACTCAGCCGACTTTCCAGGTCCCTCTTACGAAGGTGATTACCTGCCTCACGCGGCAACACCTGTTTGGGATTTATCCGCAGATACCGCTATAATCTCTGCCGGAAGCAGCTTGCTCAGTATTGATACTATGACAGGCGGATATGTTTCCGCGGGTTGGTATTTACCCGGCGCATACGGAGCCGAGACAGCGCCTGTCGCCAACAGGAATTATAGCAACGGTGATCTCAACAACCCGTTTAATCCCGATATTGTTAATCTCGGCTATACCGTGGAGATGAGCATTGAGATGCTCGACAGCGCACCGGGCACTTACGGTCTTACCATGTATTGGGGCGAGGCAAATGGCGGTGCAATGAGTAATATCCAGATTTTCAAAGATCAGATTAAGCATTCCGGTGGAACGGTTCTATATACCGGAGACTTAACCGGTTCTCAACACTCAATCCGCCTTGTCAGGCAAACCGGGCTTAACTCTACACCCGCGGATCTGCCTGAGGTTGATATTTATGTTGACGGTGTTTACGCTTCAACTATGGAATCAAACACAGTTGGAGGTGCCCTGGGCAACTCAGCCTGGAATCAGGACTGGATGTATTTGGGAAGTATGTCAGGATCAGCAAATTATAAAGCTGAGATTGATTATGTAAGATTTGACTTTTCCGGAGCTTACGAACCTGTCCCGGAACCTGCGACTTTGGTTCTTCTCGGTTCTGGTTTGGTTCTTGGATTGCGCAGACGTAAATAAGTTATTTTCTGCCTCAGCCGGTTGACCGCCGGCTGAGGGACTTTTTTATCTTAAAATTAATGAAATCGTAAATGATACGAAAAGGCAGGTGCTGCATGAATGAGAAAAAGAAAAGAGGATTCACTCTGATAGAGTTACTGGTCGTTATATCTATTATCGCTTTGCTTTTGTCAATTCTTATGCCCAGTCTTCAGAGAGTAAAAGAAATGGCCAGAGCAGTAACCTGCGCATCAAATCAGAAACAGCTTATTTACGCATTGCTGACTTACGCTCATGATTACGACGACAGGGTTCCCTATTTCAGTAATCCGAAGTATGTAGCTTCACAGGACAAATATATAGTAACCACCGACGGCTGGCTGGGTTGTATGCTGCCTTATGTCGCTCCGGGTGAGAAATTCGAAACAATTAATTTTCAGGGAACGGATTGGTATCAGGAAGAGGATTTCGCCGAAATAGGCAACTGCCCCTCGGTTAGAGGAACGGCGGAGCGTCCCAAGCCCTGGTCACTCGGTGTAAATTACCCGGTGGTTATAGATTATTCAGGCAAACTATCCAAAGAAGCGGGAGCGAGTAAGGATTATTACTCACAATTTCCTTATCTGCCCAATAAAGTTTCAAGATTTCCCAGCAGAACACTGACTTTCATGGATTCCCGGGCATGGAGCTGGTGGGTCCATAACATGGGGATGTTCCCTCTTGACGATACACCTGATGACGATGGAGTTTTCATGTACAGCAGTATACTGCTTTCGCAGAATGTGACGATTCCATATAACGGCGCTAATTTCGTGCATAACGATTCGGCTAATTGCGCTTTTATATCGGGGGCAGTTTCCAGGGAGGCAAAAAAAGATGTTGTCGAAAACAAAAATGATATGTGGGCAAAATCTCTTGCAAAACGTAATTAATTATTAGAGGTTCAAATGAAAAAAATATTTGTATTTTGTTTTGTTCTTCTTTCGACAGGTTTACTTTTTTCAGATGTTTCAGATTTCAGTATCATTCGTTCAGATATAGTTTATGATACCACACAGAGCCTTACGCCTTCTGTGGTTAAGGCATCGAACGGTGACTTGGTCTGTTGTTTAGGCATTGGTGATTCTGATGAGCCTATCGGGGACGCAAGCCCGGGTACGCTGCTTGCTTTTTCCAGGTCCACTGATAGCGGTCAGAACTGGTCGGAACCTTACCTTGTTATGACCTCACAGCATGGCGAATTCGGAGCACTCGGCGGATATCTTTCTACCGCACCTGACGGCGACATATATCTTGCCATGAACGACTTTCTTTCAATTGGTGAGATATCTAATTATACATCAAAAACATATGTTCTAAAGAGCAGCGATAACGGGCAGACTTTTACCCAGATCGCTGTTGTGCCTACCGACGCTGCAGACATTGAACCGATTTCAGCAGGAATTCTTATTGCAAATAACGGAGATTGGTTGCTGCCGGCATATTTGCTAAACCGTGACACGCCATCGGAAGGGGTTGTCTGCGGTTTTTACAGAAGTACTGACGCCGGTATCACCTGGACTCGTCTGGAAAGAGCTTTTGACGATGTACTTCCGGGACAGGAAGGTTATAAAGCATTCAACGAAGTTGATATTGTTGTAAGAAGCAACGGCTCTTTACTTGCCGTGGCGAGAACGGATCAGGTTGACAGCGGTTTTCCTTATTCGAAGGGTCAGTTATATTATGTCGAATCTTTTGATGACGGCTATACTTGGACATCGCCTCAGTTGGTTGGCATCCCGGGGCACAGCCCGGCTTTAATCAGACTGGCAGATGGAACGATTATGCTCGGATGCAGAAGATTAAGTTCATCGGGTAATAAAACAAGTGTATATATTTCGCAAGACGGCGTCAATTTTCAGTACGCCTTTGACAGCGTAAATCCCAGACCTAATGCGAACTCTGCTACCGGATATCCGACCTTTGCCCTCATAGATGAAAACAATATATATATGGGTTATTACACAGCCGATACGTCGCTGCCCTGGCCGGTTCCAACATATTCGGCGGGAAATTTGATTTATTACGACAAATTATTTGAAAACTGCGGAACCTATGGTTATCTTATTGGCGATATTAATAATAATTGCCGAATTGATTTGTTTGACTTTTTGTTTATCGCAGAAAACTGGCTAATGAGTACTGACCCGGATTCTCCGTATTTCATAGATTGTTCGGTAATTGGTGACCCTTTGTGCCAGTGATGAACCGGATTGTAAGTCAGCTTCATTCGGCACAAATTTGATGATATAAAGGTTTTGCTTTGAATTTGGAAGAAGTCAGACATAACTTATCTTGCCCTGTTGCTTCGATAAGAACACTTTTTACCAGAAATGGAGATTTAGACGAAAAAAATATTCGCAATTATCTCGACTTCTGCATCCAGGCCGGAAGCAAAACTGTAATGCTCACACACGGCGATTCATTGTTCTCAACCCTAACCGAAAAGGAAATAGCGGACTTAACCAGACTTGTAGTAGAACAAACCGCGGGCAGGGCTATGGTTATAGCAGCCACCGATATCTGGCATACTCAAAAAGCTATTGAGTTCGCTGAATATTGCTCCGATATTGGCGTGGATGTACTTATGGCATTACCTTGTGATTGGGCAGGGTCCTGCACTTGTGAAACAGTTGCACAATATTATAAAGCTGTATCAGAACATATTCCGGTTATGGCAGTAACGAATATCTTTATTCCCCGGGGAATTGACTTCGGCATATCCACCTTAAAAGAAACATTAAGAATTGGAGCAAAAGTAGTTGCGGTTAAAGATGATTACGGTAATGATTTTGCCAGGAAAATGTCGCTTTTGGTACATGATGAAATGGCGGTAATTGCTGGTGGACAGAAACAGCATCACCTTAATATGCATCATTACGGCTGTGACGGTTACCTTTCAACATTTATAACTTTTAAGCCAGGAATCGCAAATAAATACTGGAACTTTATTCAGAATGATAATTATGCTGCCGCTAAAGATATTATCAGGGATTATGATATGCCTTATTTCGGTTATGCTATAAAATCCAAAGGCGGCTTTGATGCAATTATGCACGGAGTATATGAGTTGTTCAAAATGGGTCAAAGGTGGCGAAGAAAGCCCTATTACAGTATTTCTGATGAGGAAATGGATAATTTAAAACAGTTTTTAATTTCAAAGAACATCTTATAAGAATTGGTTTGAACGGATAATGATTATGACTAAACTCTCCGGTGTCGTTGCCGCAATCCCTACTCCTTTGAATAAAGAGGAGAAGATCGACAAAAAAGCTCTTTGCGATATTATTGATTATGCCGTATCAGAAGGCGCCGATGGTATAATGATACTTGGTTCTATGGGCGAAGGTACCGCTCTGCTTGATGATCAGAAAATAGCGGCAGTGGAAATAGCTTCATCGCATATTCATAAAAGAAAACCTCTGATTGTCGCCATATCCGACACGTCCACTAAAAGGGTAATAAAAAACGCCAAAGCACTCGAGAAATTCGATTTTGACTTTCTAACCTCAACCGCGCCTTTCTACTATAAACACCCTCATCCGAAAAGCTTGTCAGGTTTTATTAAAGACGTAAGCGAAAATATTGATAAGCCTTACATTTTTTATAACGCACCCGCCGCAACAGGTAATACCTATGACTTAGATATGATTGAAAATGCACTTAAACTGAAAAATGTCGTCGGCCTCAAGGATTCCAGTGGCAATTTTCATTTAGTTATGGAACTGCTCAGAAAATATCCGGACAAGGAAACCAGACCTTTTTTTCTTATGCAGGGAGATGAGGCTTTGATTGATGTTTCCATCCTGATGGGGGCCGATGGTCTAGTTACCGGTGGAGGAACCTGCTTTATAAAATCTTTGAAAGAGTTGTATGGTATATGCCTGAAAAAGGATACAAAGAAAGCATATGAACTTCAGCAGCGATTTATGAAAAATATGATGGACATGATCGGTGATGATTTGCTCATAGATTGGATGTATCGTATTAAACAAAATCTTGCCGAAAAGGGATTATGTGAACCAAACATAACTGCCCCGTTTCTTAAGAGAAAATGCTGATAAGCAGGGATTTCTTATGACTAAAAATGAAAAAAAGAAAGTACTGGCATGCAAAGCTTCTGATAATATATATCTGCATAAAGATTTTCACGGGGCTTTATGTTACAGCATCAAATATCTCGAAGATAAATTAGGACCGAAAGATTTAAAAGAATTCCTTCAACAGGTGGGCGAGACTTATTTTGCCCCCTTGAGTGAAAAGCTTAAAAAGAATGGGTTAGCTGCTATAAAAAAACATTTCATTGAAATAATGAATCTTGAGCAAGGTGAATACACTTTCAGTTATGAGGGAGAAAAGCTTGTTCTACAGGTAAGCAAATGCCCTGCTGTTGCTCATCTTAAAAAGATGGACTCATTATTTACAGATAGCTTTTGTGAGTCAACTGCAGTGGTCAACGATACAATTTGTCGAAATGCAGGCTATCGCTGCAGTTGTCTATACGAAAAGGGCAAGGGCAAATGTGTGCAAAAATTCTGGAAAGGATAAAAGATGATTTCCTGTACCGAGTTCATACCTACATATAGTGAGCTGTTCAAATATCTGCATAGCAAAGGCGGTAAAGAAGAGGTTGTTCGATTTTGGGAAGATCTGTCTGATAACTTCCTTGGTAATCTTCGTGAATTAGCTGAGCAAAAAGGACTGGCCGGGTGTTTCGAATACTGGAGTCATACGCTTACAGAAGAAGCAGCGGATTTTCGCATGATCCTTGATGAAGATAAAGGTGTTTTTCAATTCCATATGCGATATTGCCCAAGTATGGGAAGGTTGTTGGGAGAAAAGCATATTGAACCGTATGAGTATTATTGCCACCATTGTGACACTCTTTATCGCAGAGTGCTTGAACCTCTTGGATTCAAATATAAAATTGACCTGAGCGAATGTCACAAAGCCCGATGCACATTAATGGTGATAAAAAAATAATTTAGGGATTTTTAGTATGACAGGGCTTTTCTGGTCTTGAATAATGACACAAAAAATTGAAAAATAGGCAAAACAATGCACTGCAAAAGATTTTCTCCAAAAATTCATAGCAAAATCACAATCATAAACAAGCTTTGAGTGTAGATCATGACTGCGTTTTGAATTGACTGATACGTATGTCACCACCCGGCATATGAGCAATCAACTCAAGCTGTCCTCCAAGGGCCTGGATTAGACGTTGCAACGTGCTAACTTGTATATCGGAACTTCGACACCATAGTTTAGTAAGTCCTTGCTATTTCGTCTCTTAGAAAGCGCGCTTATTGACGTATCACTACACCTTCAAGGGTAACTTTTGAAAGCAAATGGCTTGGTGGCCTCATGCCGATGGCCCGAAAGGCCTTCACTGCCCCCGGTTCAAGTTCTGTCCTGAGCTTGATCTTCTCGGCTTTGACGCTGACCTCGCAGGTTCTCAGCGCCTTCACATCGGCCATTATTGCGGTATAAGAAACATTCCTATATTTTTTCTTGAGTTTCTTGTAGAAAACCGTTCGAAGGACGAACGCCAAAAAGCAGATCATCACATGCGCCCGGATCCTACGGTCTTTCCAGTGATAGATCGGCCCTATCTCCAGCTCGCTCTTGAGCTGGCGAAACGCCAGTTCCACCTGCCACAGATCCTTGTATGCC
>CAZAYB010000152.1:0-7635 GCA_964489215.1 uncultured Pirellulales bacterium | reverse complement strand
CATACCAATAAACAGCTTATAAAAATTTTGCAGATTTTCTTATATACCAGGTGTCGCATTGAACACCCGTTTCAATCACTGTTTAACTGTACCAGAATCTTTTCAGTTGAGCTTTCAGTAAATCAAAAACCTGGTTAAATCTGCTTTTCAAATCGCTCTTATAAAGCTATACTGACCGCAAAGACTTCACAATTTTTTTCGCTTTTATTTCAATGGACACAGCCGAACAAAACCTGACCGTAAGAACTTATGGCTCAAAAGGCCCAAATGTAATACTGCTCCATGGTGGTCCCGGAGCAGCTGGTTACATGGCGCCTGTAGCTGAGAAACTTAAACACCGCTATAAAATCATTGAACCATTTCAAAGACACGCAAGTAAGGAAAAGCCCGTAACGGTAGATTCTCATATAAGAGATTTAAATAATGTGATCAAATCATATTGTAATAAGTCAAAACCGATTTTGGCAGGACATTCATGGGGCGCTATGCTTGCACTTGCTTATACAGCAAAATATCCTGAAACTGCCGAGTCCCTTATCCTGATAGGCATTGGAACATTTGATGAAGAATCCAGAAGGCAAATGCAGATCAACAGGCAAAATAACACTGACGCAAAGACCGCGGAAAAAATCAGTAAATTAAACACAATTAAGGACCCTGACGCCCGTCTTGAGGAACTTGGCAATATAATGCTTAAAACAGATTCACACCAACTTATGCCGGTAAAAAATGAAATACACAAATACGACTCCCTGTCCTTTGAACAGACATGGGATGACATGATCGCAAAGCAAAAAGCCGGTATATATCCAAAAGCTTTTGCAAAAATCAGCACACCGGTCAGTATGCTCCACGGCAGCAGAGACCCTCACCCGGGTAAAATGATTCATAAAAATCTTGTTAAATATATGCCACAGCTTGAATATATTGAATTTCAACGATGCGGCCATTACCCCTGGCTCGAAAAACATGCGCATCAAGCATTTTACCACAAGCTTAACGAAAAACTTCAGAACTGAAAAAAAAGCAGAGCCCCCCGACTCTGCAACATATATTTTTATCAGCCGCTTTTGGCAGCTGTTACCCCACTTTGCCCCCCATTCCTCGGAGACTAATCGGCCCAATCCTGCACTTCCTTACCGCCAGCTTCAACATCTTCGCCCATACCTTCCACTGTATTACAACCTGCAACCGTCGCAGAAAATATTGCAAGAACTATGAGCCAACAAACCAACTTGTAATAAAAACTCATCATTTACTCCCTTAATTCATTAGTATCATTTTCAAAGTTGTATAGATATTAGCCCCTGATCAATGATTTATCTATAAGGAAATCCCCTATTGTTGACGTGTAAAAACCCTTACATCTTACAATAAATGCAGGGAGATGGTTTAATCAGGCCAAGCAGCAGGATACTGGTTCATATCAGCGTATTACCAAATCATCATACATTACCGCAACCTGGTCATATTTCTTTTGAAGGTCGCTCAATGAAACTCCGACAGGAAGCAAACCCGGATATCGATTTGCAAAATTAACAGCCGCAGAATAATCATCCAGCAGATTTGAGAGGGTTATTTCAAGGTCAAAAAGCAAATCTTCTATAGTAACTCCGATATTCTGGGTTTCCATGACAATTTCCCGTTCAGCAACTTCTCTTTGTCTTCCGCTTGAACCGATATACCTGTCCCTGTCACCCGGGGTGTCATCGCTATCTTCAAAACCAAGTGTCCTGCTCCATCTGCCCTCATTACGATAATACTCACGAGTAACGGTACTTTCATCCTGTCTCAGGCTCATTTGATATATCTGCTGGTCAAGCTCAGCAACTCTCTGTTCGAGATATTCTATACTTGCATAAATACTTCTCATGTTCCTTTCATTTGCCTCGAACCTTCTAACGTCCCTTTTAAAGTCAGGCCCTGAAACAATATCGACATCCTTTGAATCAAGAGCACTTAGAAGATCCGTTCTGCTTTCAACCACTTTATCTGCCATGCCAACTTCCACAGCTTCTGCTGCTGTAAGATTTATTGTATATTTCTTTACTATCTGTTTTTCCTGCTGGTCGTCCTCAACTGTCACAAAATCCTGCTTGGTAAGACTTTTTACAATAGTTTGCGACGGGCTTCTGTCAGACCTGCTGACATATGAAGCATTACCCTGAGGGTCCTTTACAAGTAAAATGTCTATATTATCATCCACCATTGCAGCGGCCACGGCCGAAACTCTTCCATTTTGCTGAGCAAGCGCCGAAAGGAACCCGCCGTATATTCGAAGTGACGGGGGGCTGTATTTTAGCTTATGCTCCTCAAGATCTCCGGCACCTGCCATAGGCGCCACACTGCCCATTGTAGAATGGCCTGCCATAAATATTTTGTCACAAGCCAAAGCTATCCCCACAGCTGATGAGTAGACACCCGCATAAGGACCTCCCGAAATATAAGCAACCACCGGACACTTTATCTTATCGGTAATGGCATCTACAATTATCTTCATATATTCGCCTCTGCCGCCCGGTGAATCCATTTCAAGAATTATGAATCTCGGGCCTTTATTAGAGGCATCAATAAGAGCATCAGCCACCTTTTCGCTTATCACCTTTGAAAGAAGAATCTTCTCCTGCTTAATCGGTATGATAACAGCCCGATTCCTTCTGCCCTTCTGGTCTATAGTTATTTGCCACTCTTTAATTACTATAGGCTCAAACTTGTCCTTTTGAGAGTTATAAACCAAAGTCCTGGGCCCTACCGAACGTGTGGTTGAAAAACCCGTAAACGTATCGCCGGTCTTTAGATTCCTGAAAGTATCTGATAATGCCAAACCAGCAAATAAAACAGATATTAAAGCAGCGATTTTAATATTTTTAGCGGTCTTCATAAAAAAACTCCCTTTTAAGGTATGTTCATCAATTGAAATCAAATCCATTATTTTAAAAAACTTCTGAATAATCGTTTTTAACGGTCTAAATTAATCTTATAGTAATTGTTATACTTATTATGCTCCAAAAACTCGTAATGTCAACCTTTTGATACTAACATGAAGATTAACAACATTTTATGATACTGCAGATTTTGCCGATTTGTTCAGTATCTGTAAGACTTTAAGTTTTCGTATTCAGCCGTCACGGCATTTAGAAACCTCTGCAAATTAGCCTCATCTGCGGGTATATCTGCACCAAACTCCTGTTTCATCCTGAGCATATACTTTGTATCCCTGATGAGCCTTCTCATTGATTTAAGTGCAGTTCTCCTGCTGTTTGTGCTGTTGAGTTTACGAATTCCAAGATCCATCCTGGCATCAAGTGTCTTTAACCTGCTTATAATAAGGTCGTATTTTTGCCTGACTTCGGCCATTTGCTGATTAGCAACAACTTTTTTGCCACCTGCGTCAAGTTTTACCAAAACATGCGACCTTGAAGGAGCAATCCCATCTGCCATTTTGGATTTTACAGCATCGCCAGCGGTAAGTGTAAGAAGTGAGCCTTTTTTGCTCCATGTTTTTACAACTTTCTGTCCTGCTCTTTTATTTACAGGATCAATGAACCTGCTTTTTCCATCCTGTTTAACCTCAATTACTTCGATGTCCTTATCTTCCATCGCCTTAGCGAGCATAGGGCTTCTTCCGTTTCGCTGTGCGAGCGAGGCAAGGTAATTTCTCCATGCAGAGCCCATTTTCTCGCCGGTATCCTCCCCCATAGCATCATTAATATCCTCAGGCTTACCCTCTTTACTGACGGTTATCATAGTCGCAGCGCCAATTACGGTATTATCCGCCATGTATATCATATCGCATGCAAGTGCCAGAGCAGCTCCTGCTGAAAAGGCACCGCCGAATTTGCCCCCTCCTATGTAAGCCACTGTTTTGCAGTAATTAAGGCTTGTAAGTTCGTTGCACATCCTTATGGCAAGGTCAACTCGTCCCCCGGGCGAATCAATTTCAATCAATATAAACAAAGGACCGCGGTCAGCTTCGTATTTAAGGGCCTTTTCAAACTCCCTGGTCTCCATTTCCAGATGTATCTGGTCATTAATCTGTATTAAGGAGACAAAATCGTTTCTGCCTTTGGAGTTGTATTCAATATCATATTCGGCAAGGTTAAGATACAAAGGACCTTTTTCTACTGTTTCAACAAGGTTTTTTCCGGATACATTCTTGCTTTTAGCATACCCATGATAGACCCCGGTTCCTGAAATTTTTGTGAAAGTATCGCCAAATACCCGGCAACATAAAACACAAGTAATTAAAAAGAAAATACTTAGCGACATCCTGCTCAATTTATCCTTCATGGATTTATCCTCCTGAAATATATATACTATATAATATCCTAATTGGCGTAAATAGTCAAAAAAAAACATTACATCAGCTGTTTATAATGTTTAATACGGCAATTTGTTGTAAATTCTTCTCATAAAATAATTGCTAAATGTCGAAGATATGATTAAAAACATATCTTAATGGATTATAGAAATGCTTATTGAGTTTTTATCGGACGCAGGAAGCGGTATATGATAAAACAATCTTTTGTATTATGGTTTACAGGATTGTCAGGTGCAGGTAAAAGCACCCTGGCAGATATTATTTTTAATAAACTTTCCACCCAGACAGAGCGTATCGAGAAACTGGACGGCGATGTCATGAGGGAATTTTTTCCCAAGACCGGCTTCTCAAAACAGCAGAGGGATGATCATATAAAAAGGGTAGGTTATATGGCATCACTGCTGGAAAAACACGGCGTAACAGTTATATGCTCTTTTATATCACCTTACAAAGATACAAGGAATTTTGTACGTTCAATGTGTAAAAACTTCATCGAGGTTTACGTTTGCGCCTCTATTGAGGAATGTGAAAAAAGAGACGTAAAAGGACTGTATAAAAAAGTCCGCAAGGGAGAAATTAAAAATTTCACGGGCATTGACGACCCCTACCAACCCCCTGATAAACCTGAAATAACTATAAATACCGATAGCGAAGAAATCCAGCAAAGCGTAAGTAAAGTCATCAATTATATAGATAAGTTTTGCGAAGGTTAAAAATGAACCATCTCGATCAGCTCGAAAGCACAAGCGTTTATATACTAAGAGAAGCTTATGCAAACTTCAATAATATGTGTATGCTCTGGTCAATCGGCAAAGACAGTACAGTACTGCTTTGGCTTGCAAGAAAAGCGTTCCTCGGACATGTACCGTTTCCTCTGGTTCACATTGACACGTCGTTTAAAATACCCGAAATGATCGAATACCGCGACAGACTTACCGCTCAATGGCAGCTGAACATGATTTACGGAATGAACAAAGAGGCAATTGATAATAAGCAGACGTTTCCGGATAAAAATGTTGACAGAATAAAATGCTGTCAGCTGCTCAAGTCCACGGCTCTTAAAAATACATTAAACGGAAGCTGGCCCAGATACAGATTCAACCATGCCAAAGGTTCTTATGAAATTGATTCCAACAATGAACCTTTTACCGGAGTTATTGTCGGTGTTCGTGCAGATGAGGAAGGCTCAAGGAGCAAGGAAAGGTACTTTAGTCCCCGAGACCGTGAAAATGAATGGGACATTGCCGATCAGCCCCCTGAGTTCTGGAACCAATACAAGACAGATTTTGCTCCGGGTACCCATGTACGAATCCACCCGTTGCTTGACTGGACAGAGCTGAATATATGGGAATATATCCAAAGGGAAAATATCCCTACTGTTTCGCTTTATTACGACCAGGGCCAGGGGACGAGGTACCGTTCTCTCGGTTGCTGGCCTTGCACAACTCCTATAAAATCAGCATCGAAAAATGCCGCTGACATTATTCAGGAACTAAGGAGCGGCCAGCTTAGAAACATCGCTGAGAGGTCAGGCAGAGAACAGGACAAAGAGGACGGCGGCGGACTGGAAACATTAAGACGTGACGGATATATGTAAAAATTGGAAATTGCTCCGGAGATAAGTTCAGCATGAATGACATTGACAGAAGCAGAATGGATGTGGTAATAGCAGGACACGTTGACCACGGCAAGAGCACTGTGATAGGAAGGATGCTCGCGGATACCAACGCTTTGCCGGACGGTAAACTTGAACAGGTTAAGGAAAACTGCAGGAAAAATTCAAAACCTTTTGAGTATGCGTTTCTGCTGGACGCTCTTAAGGACGAACAGTCACAGGGAATAACCATTGATTCTGCAAGGGTGTTTTTCAAAACCGAAAAAAGAGATTATATTATTATCGATGCGCCCGGACATATCGAATTTTTAAAGAACATGGTAACCGGCGCTTCGAGGTCCGAGGCTGCGATACTTGTTATTGACGCAGAAGAAGGGGTACAGGAGAACAGTAAAAGGCACGGGTATCTGCTGGGTATGCTCGGAATAAAGCAAATGTTCGTTGTCGTAAATAAAATGGACCTTGTAAGATATGACAAGGAAGTTTTTGAGAAAGTTGTTAAGCAATACAGCGAGTTTTTGAAAAACATCGGTCTTTCGGGAATTTTTATACCGGCGAGCGGAATGAAAGGCGACAACATTTCATTGCAAAGCAATAATATGCAATGGTATACCGGTCCGACTGTTCTTGAGGCAATGGAAAATTTTCAGAAGGAACCTTTGCCTATAGAAAAACCGTTTAGAATGCCTGTCCAGGATGTCTATAAGTTTACCAAGTCAGGCGATAAAAGAAGAATTGTGGTAGGGACGGCAGAAACAGGGCAGCTTGAAGAAGGAGATGAAGTTATATTCTATCCTTCCGGTAAAAGGAGCAGGGTAAAGACAATTGAAGCTTTTAATAATGGTAAACAATCGAAAATATCCGCAGGTCACGCCTGTGCCTTTACCCTTGATGAGCAGATATATATTCACCGCGGACAGTTAGCGGTTAAAGATAAGCAGCTTGTGCCTAAGGTAACAACAAAGCTAAAGGTTAGCCTGTTCTGGATGGGCAAAGAGCCTTTAGTTAAAAACAAGGATTACCATATAAAAATCGGGACAGCTAAGGAAAAAGTGACGCTTGATGAAGTGGTAAGAGTAATCGACGGTTCAAGCCTGGATGCAAATGAAAAAGCGGATCAGGTGAGCTATCATGACGTGGCCGAATGTGTGTTATCGACTACTAACGCAATAGCTTTTGACCTTGCCGACGACCTTGCAGTTACCAGCAGATTCGTTATCATCGATGACTATGAAATTCGCGGCGGTGGAATAATACGACAGGCTCTCGATGACAAGCAGGAGTGGGTGCGTGAGTATGTAATGACCCGTAACTATAAATGGGAAACAGGGTCTATAAGCAAAGAAGACAGGGCTGAAAGATATAATCAAAAAGCAAGTTTGATACTGGTTACGGGCAGCCAGAGCACCGGTAAAAAAACGCTTTCAAAAGTACTGGAGGCAAGGCTTTTCGGTGAAGGCAAAATAATTTATTTTCTGGGAATAGGTAACATTCTTTACGGAGTTGACGCAGATATAAAAGTATCCGGAAAGCAGGGTAATCGTGATGAGCACCTCAGAAGAGTTGCCGAGGTTGCGAACCTTATTCTTGATGCGGGAGTGATACTTGTTGTAACGGCTGTCGATCTTACTAGCAATGACTATGAAATTGTCAGGACGGCCCTGGATACGGACAATGTTTATGTTGTCTGGCTCGGCGA
>CAZAYB010000151.1:1811-7637 GCA_964489215.1 uncultured Pirellulales bacterium | reverse complement strand
GACCGTCGGTTCAAGACGTTTGCCGAGATGGAAATGGAGCAGATAAAAGCCCGGCGGGAAAAGGCGTGGGAGGCGTTTATGAAAGACGATGATGAGTTTGCGACGTAATGCCGGCAGCAACAGTTAAAGTGCCTCAGAAGTAAAATATAACGATTGTACGCAACGTCAGAAACGTTGATATATAGAAAGGAAAGGTAAAGACAGATGATACAAAAATCTGAGTTTAAAAGTTGGATTGATAATGTGATAATGTCCCGCTGGCCTAAGCTTGAACTGACCGACCAGCAGATGCGCGACTGGTACTGGCGAATCGGCAGGCTGGACCGTCAGTGCCTTCAGGAGGCGGTCCGCAGACACGCCGTTGAGGATGAGCCCGCCAAGCCGAAGCTGTCGCGGATATATCAGCTTTACTGGTTAATCATGGGCCCTGTCAAAGGCAGGCATAAGCCGATTAACGACCCGCTGAAGCTGCCGTTTGTATCGGTGCTGTGCATCGAGCCCAGCGAAAAACCCGACGGGGCAAAGGCAGGGACGCTTAAGCGGATTTACCTTTCGCAGTTCGACCCCGATGATAAACTGTTCAGCGCTGCCCGGCTGGCACAGGCATGGGCGAGCAAGTATAACGATATGTACGGGGGAACATGGCAGGGATTTACAAGCCAAAATGAGCAGCAGGCCGTCGATATGTCATGGCGGCTGAAGGGAAAACCATACCTGGCAAGCGACTACGACCCTGAAAAAGAAAAACCCGACATTACCAACGAACCTGCCACTATTGATGAACCGGACATTACCGCTGAACCGGATACCGTTGATGGACCGGACATTACCGACGAGCAGGACATTACCAACGAACCGGACGTTACCGACGAAGCGAACGTTACCGACGAAGCGAACATTACCGACGAGCCGGACGTTACCGACGAAGCGAACATTACCGCTGAACCGAACGTTACCGTTGAGCAGGACGTTACCGCTGAACCGGACGGTATTGACAAGCAGGACATTACCATCTTAGCTTAGTCAGTCGGGTTGTTTTTGTATTTCGATATGGTTTGTGAAGTTTTTTTCGTCGGTATCGGGGTAGTCTCTGCGGTAGTGTGTTCCTCTTGATTCGGTTCTCTGCCGGGCGGCCTTTGCCATTAGCATCGCAGCGGTGAGCATGTTCTGGCACTGCCAGTCGAACGGTGCATCGAAGACCTTGTCCATGACGTATCTTTGCCAGAACCCGATAATTTCCTGAGCCTCATTAAGGGCTGAGGCGGTGCGTGTAATGCCGACGTTTCGCCACATCAGAGCTCTGAGGCTGTTTACCACATCCGAGGCGTCGAGCCTTGTAAACCCCGGTGCGGGTATGTCGTATTTAATCTTTTTATGGGCAGGATGTTTGCAGGCGTTTGGTTTTTCGGCAGCTTCCCTTGCAGCGACGGCACCGAAGACCAGTCCCTCCAGCAGGCTGTTTGAGCCGAGCCTGTTGGCACCGTGCAAAGCGGTTGAGGCAGCTTCACCAGCGGCGTAGAGGTTGTCTACGCTGGTACGGGCACGGGCGTCGGTTTTCACTCCGCCTATCATGTAATGGGCGCTTGGACGGACGGGGATAAGGTCGCTGGATACGTCGATGTCGAAGCTTTCGCAAAGCTCGCTGATATACGGAAAGCGTTTGCCGAAATGGGCCTTGTCAAAATGGCGTACATCGAGGTAGACGTGCGTGGAGTTTTTTTTGAGCATACGGTCCAGTATCGCCCTGCTGACGACATCGCGCGGGGCAAGCTCAGCCTTTTGGTCGTATTCGTGCATGAAGGGCTGTTTGTCAATATCGAGCAGCTTGGCACCTTCGCCGCGAAGCGTCTCTGTTACCAGCGCCCTGGAGGCCCCTGCGATGTACAGTGTTGTCGGGTGAAACTGCATAAACTCCATATCTCGCAGAACCGCCCCAGCCCGGTAGGCCATTGCGATACCGTCAGCGGTTGCGATATCCGGGTTGGTGGTCTCGCGGTACAGCCTGCCCGCTCCGCCTGTTGCCAGTATCGTCGAGTTTGACCATATAATCTGCATCTGCCCGTCGGCCCGTGCCCCTATGGCGCCCAGACACCGGTTATCCTCGGTTATCAAATCGATTGTGTAGAAATTTTCCATAAGGTTTATCGCAGCGGTCCCGCGTATCTTTTTTATAAGTGCCTCGGATATGGCTCGGCCGGTACTGTCGCCGTGTGCGTGGGCTACCCTTGCATGGCTGTGGCCCCCTTCCAGTGTGATGTCCACCTGCCCGTTAACGGTGTCAAACTCAGTGCCCCATTCCAGCAGCTGACGGACCAGCTCAGGGCCCTGCTTAACCACCGAGCGGACTATGTCCTCATCGCAAAGCCCATGACCAGTGCTGATGGTGTCTGCGATGTGCGACTCGAAGCTGTCCTGAGCGCTTAGCACCGACGCTATACCGCCCTGAGCCTGCCAGGTGTTGCTCCGGGTAAAATCGCCCTTGCAGACCAGTGTAACGTTGGCAGATTCAGCGGCCTCTATCGCGGAACGCAGACCAGCTATACCCGCCCCTATCACAAGGCAGTCAGTGAATATCTGCTGAACCTGACCGGTATCCACCGGCACAAGATAACGCCTTAGCTGTGTATCCTTTATCTTCATAAGCTTCCGTTTCATACGAACATCAGTAAGCTTACCGCCATGACAGCCATGCCCGCGATAAGTCCATATATAGACAGGTGGTGTTCGCCGTATTTCTGTGCACTGGGCAGCAGTTCGTCAAGCGAGATGAAGACCATGATACCAGCGACCCCGGCAAAGAGCAAACCGAACGTAACGTTGTTCATAAACTTCCATAGCACGAAAAAACCGACCAGTGCGCCGACCGGTTCTGATACGCCGGACAAAAACGAATAAAAAAAGGCTTTGCGTCGGCTGCCGGTCGCGTAATATATCGGCACTGATACAGCGATACCCTCGGGTATATTATGTATCGCAATTGCCACGGCTATGGCAACTCCCAGCCCGGGGTCCTTTAGCGCTCCTGCAAACGTCGCCAAGCCCTCGGGGAAATTGTGAATAGCAATCGCCAAAGCAGTAAATAATCCCATTCGGTGAAGACTGTTGAACTGGGCTGTATGGTCTGGTTCTTCCATCTCGCCAACGTTGCGAATCTCATGGGGGTTCTCAAAGGACGGGACAAGCTTGTCGATAAGTGCAATTACCCCGATACCGACGAAGAACGCGATTGTGGTTGCCCAGTAACCCCCCCGGTCGCCCCATTCTTCACTGAGGGAATCTTTAGCCTTGATGAAAATCTCTATCATCGAGACATAGATCATCACCCCTGCTGAAAAACCCAGAGCAACCGACAGGAACTTTGTGTTGGTTCTCTTTGCAAAGAACGCAAGGGCACTGCCGATACCCGTGGCTAATCCAGCAAAAAGAGTCAGACCAAATGCAATTGCTACATTTTTCGGTTCTAAATCGAGCATTATATCATTCTATTTACCCCAACCGGAAACTGTTAGCAAGGGTAAGTTTAAAAATATGGGAAATTGACTGGAATTTCCTGAAATATACATCATAATAGTCATTGAAGGGCTATGTATATGCAGCTCAATTTTTATAATTTGTTCAGGGATTGATTATGGATTCACGACAGAGATTGCTCACAGCAATAAACAATGAAAAGCCGGACCGTTTACCGTGTCAGGTTCACAGCTGGATGAAATACTACCTCGACCATTACCTTGGCGGTATTGACCAATGGCAGGCGTATGAAAAATTTGATTTCGATTTTGTTATCTACAATTCAGTAAAACACAACTTCAGTCCGGATGACCTTGCAAACTGGAAATCAACAAAAACCAAAAGCGAAGTGGATTCGATGGGTGTTGAAAAATCAACATTTGTTTTTGAAACACCCAAAGGCAATCTGCAGCTAAGGCAGGGAAAAAATGAATATACCACTTTTGATACCGAACATCTGGTTAAAACCCAACAAGACTTTGAAGTTTACAGGGAATTCTGGCCGGTGCCGGTTTCTGTGGATTATTCCAATATAGAAGAAGACAAAAAACGACTCGGCAACCGCGGAATAATGCGAACCTACGGAATTAACTATTACTACGGGCAGTTAAGCCCCTGGCAGTCGCTGTGCTATCTGATGGGGACTGAAAAAACGATAATGACCGCGATGGATGACCCCGAATGGACCCATTACGCACTTAAAACCCTGCTCGATAAAGCTCTTAAAGTTATTGAGCTTAGCCGGGGCTGCCCTGCCGATTTGCTCGAGCTTGGCGGAGGGGCAGCATCAAACACTGTTATAAGCCCGGCAATGTTTCAGGAATTCTGCCTGCCTTATGACAAAAAACAGATTGAGGCAATTCATGACTGCGGCTGGAAAGTGGTATATCATCTGTGCGGCGGAATGATGAAAATGGCTGATTATGTCGTCCAAAGCGGTTCCGACGGGCTTGAAACAATGACCCCCCCTTCGATGGGAGCGGACTGCAATCTGGCTGAGGCTTCAAAAAAATGGGGCGACAAGCTGTTCTTCGTCGGAGGCTTTGACCAGAACGAAGGTTTTGAAAACGGCACAATTGAGGACACAAGAAGACTCGTAAGAGAATGTTTCGAAGCGACAAAAGAGCATGGCGGTTACATCCTCTCACCTTCAGACCATTTCTTCCACGGCGAACCTGAAAAGATTCAGGCCTTTGTGGACGAAGCAAAAAAATGTGTCTATTCTTCAGATTTTAATACCGCCGGTAAAACTGGTTGATGGAAATAACTGTTATCTGCTGTTATAACAGTAGAGATGGATTTTAAGAAACGGAGAGATTGACAAAGGATGAATGATGACTAAACAAAACAAAACAAAAATTAATAGAAGAACGCTTCTCAAAACAGGCGGCGCTATTTTAAGCGGGTCCTCGCTTTTAAGTTTGGCCTCTGCCCAAAGTACTGGCAATGTAAGCAGCAAAGACGGCAAATACAGAGTCTTTCGGTTTGCGCTAATGACCGATATCCACATGGATGTAAAACGTAACGCCGAGAAGGGACTCGCAAGCGCATTGAACCATTGCCAAAACCTCGATGACCCGCCGGACTTTATCGTAACCGGCGGTGATAATATTATGGATGCTTACGGAACGGAATTAAAATACTGTCAAAAGCAGTATGATCTACTACAGAAGACGGTGAAAGATAATTGCAGTATCCCCGTTAAATGGTGCATCGGAAACCATGATGTCTGGGGGTTTGATCTGAAAGATTCAAAAACAACAGGAAAAGAGCCGCTATGGGGTAAAAAGAAACCTGTCGCTGAATATAATATGCAGGGAAGGTATTACCACTTCGATAAAAGTAACTGGCGTTTTATAATCCTGGACAGTACCTCTCTAAATGAAGACAAACCCTATTCGTATCTTGGCAGGCTTGATGACGAACAAAAAAACTGGCTCATAAATACACTCGAACACAGCAAAGACAAGAACATCGTTGTGGTTTCTCACATACCGATAGCTACTGTTACCATCCTTGAGGAGACATCCGCAAAAAATTTTCAGCACAGATTTTCCGGCGGAGCAATGCACTATGACAGTATGGAAATACGACATCTGCTTGAAAAATATCCAAATGTAAAACTTTGCCTATCGGGCCATACACACAGAATTGACAAGGTTATCTGGAGGGGGATCAATTACGTTTGCTGCGGGGCGGTTTCCGGGGCATGGTGGAAAGGCAACAGGGGATATACAGATGAGGGGTATATGGTATTTGATATGTACAATAACGGTGAGTTTGATAATCAATATATATCTTACAACTGGAAGGTTT
>CAZAYB010000151.1:0-1711 GCA_964489215.1 uncultured Pirellulales bacterium | reverse complement strand
AAGGTTTGAAATTTGACAATTCTTCTGTATACTGCATGTTCAAGCAGTAATTATGATTTTATACTTTCTGACAAGCATCAATATTATGTAATTTTTTTCGTAACTGGAAAAATATGAATACTAAGCAAAGATTTATCGATGTAGTTAAAAACGGCACAGACAGACCTTATGTTTCTTTGCAGATAGGAGCCGGGGCAGGTTTTGATTGTAAACTTGCCGGTAAAGAATGGATATCAGAGGGAACCGTTGAAGATACGGTCCGCGCTTATGAGATTGTCGGCTGCGATCCTTTGATCAATATTGCTTTACCGGATATCGGCAGGATAGTCCCTTCTTTGAAATGGCAAACCAGGACTCAAAATCTCCCGGAAAGGCGGGTAACTGACAAATCGCTGCAAACCCCTTTTGGTGATATCTATTGGCAGCTGCTTGAACAACCACGTCACGGTATAACCCCTAAAGTATATCCGCTCACCAGTGAAAGTGAGCATTTCTTTGACATTGTAAGCTGGTATGCCGAACAGACTGCCAAGGCTAAAGACCGAATAGGCGAATTGATCAATCCTGTCGTTGAAAAATACGGAACCTCTGGGCCGATTGATATTCAGTGGAACATTCAGCCTTTCGAGCTTCTGGGGCTTGCTTCAGTGCAGGACCTTGCAATAAAAGCGATGACCGAACCGCAGGAATACACAAAAGTATGTGACTTGATAGCAGAGGTAAATATTTCACTTATAGAAGAAGTCTTTAAGGCAGGCGCCGATTTTGTTTTTCTCGGCGGTCCCGGCGCCGAGATGCTCTCGCCTAAACTCTATGAAGATTTCCTTGTGCCGGATTCCAGAAAAATAACCTCTGCCGTACACAATGCTGGCGGACTGGTTTATACTCATATATGTTCACCTATTGAGCCGTTTCTAAGCAGCGGATTTTATAACCGGATGGGCATAGATTTATTTGAAACGCTCTCCCCTCCTCCCGTTGGTAATGTTGAAAATTTGAAAAACGCACGTAAAATATGCTCGCCGGATATGTGTACACGCGGCAATATCGGGCTTGATGTATTACTTAACGGAACTGAAAAAGAAATAGAGCAGGCTGTAGTTAATGTAATTGAGTCTACAAAAGGAACAAAACATATAATCGCTGCCAGTGATTATTTGTTCTATGATATTCCTCTTGAGAATGTAAAAAAACTCATAAAAACCGCAAGCCAGATTAATTAAAAATTGAGAAAGACAGCTTTATTTACAAGGGGATGGATGCGTGTTCCAGGGTGTCCTACACACGCTTGACAAGTACACTGATTATTCTTTTTTTATACATACGTGAAATATAATGATGCTATCATTAAAAATCAAGCTTTTTATGTGTCGTAGGGTTCAATAAGTCAGCCGAAGTCTAAGTTGTTGTGAAATAGGATCTTGCCTTGTTTTAGGTGTTAAATATTCCGCCGCTGCTTTTGTAAAAGCTATCGTCCAGGTGGAAGATTCCGTTTTCAGGGGTTATCCACGATGCATCTGAAATGGGATGGTTTGCTTTCATCTGCTGCCAGTTTTTGTAGTTCTGGTGGCCGTTGGATTCACATACGCCGATCTTCATGCCGGGCAAAGCAGGCAGTCGGGCGGCTACGTTTTTGTTCCAGTCAACAAGTATAGGATTTACCGTAAGGTCGGCGCAAAAACAAGGGATGTTCTTTTCGTGACAGAGTTTG
>CAZAYB010000150.1:0-7650 GCA_964489215.1 uncultured Pirellulales bacterium | reverse complement strand
ATGAATCTGCTGTCGTTTTCGATGTACATGTCGAGTGTTGGTGCTGCGATGGTGTTAAATGCGGTAAGTGAGGTCAGGATTATGATCAGTGGTGCTTTTATGTTGTGTTTTGTGCTCATTATGGTCCTTTTTAAGCTTGTTTTTTTTAAAATTTTTATGTGAAAGGCAACTAATTGGTATTTATTTTAGTTTATCGACGGGCAGGGGGTAAATTCTTTTATAATTTCAGGCAAAAAAGGCGTTTTCAACGATTCTGCATATAGTGTGGTATGCGATCTGGTGTGTTTGCTGTGCGGAGTATGAGTTTGGTGATGGTATTGGCAGTGCGGTGTTGGCGATTTTTTCGAGCGGGGTGTCTTTTTTACCTGTGAAAGCAATAATTTTAGCGGAAGCTTCTTTTGCGGAGTTTGCAGCGTTGAGTATGTTTTTGCTTTTGCCGCTTGTAGAAAAGCACCAGAGTATGTCGTTTTTAGTGATTATTCCATCAATCTGGTTTTTGAAGACGTTTTCGTATCCGAAGTCGTTTGCTATTGCGGTGGTTACAGCGGAGTCAGCGGTCAGAGATACGGCAGGGAGGGGTGGTCTGTTAATGAGGAATCTTCCGAGGAGTTCGCCAGCTATGTGCTGGCAGTCAGATGCGCTTCCTCCGTTGCCGCAGAGGTAGACGGTTCCTTTGTTTTTGTAGCATTCGATAATGAGTTTTGCGCAGTTTTTTACGTTTTCGATACAGTTGTCTTTGTAGTGGCGGAATATTTTATCCTGAAGCTGAATGTCTTCATTTATGAAGTTAATAATCTGGGAGTCGTTCATATTTTTCTCCTTTTTTTGTGTTGATCGACTTTATTTTCAGGGTTTTATGTTACCTTTTAGTCAGTTATGATTCAACTTAGAAATGTGAAGAGTTTTTGGGTAAATTGTCGAGTTATTTGCGTGGCGGTTATACAAAATTGTATTTTTATAATTTTTTGAAACAAAAGTGTGATTTTATTGCATTATTTCGACGACTTTGTTAATATTCCGTTTTAAAGAGTCAAAAACGTAATTTTTGGAGCAGGTAATGGTTAAAAAAATCGAACGAGAAGTAGAATTGCTTAATGATGCAGCGAGGGCTTTTGCGGAGTCTCTTGATCTTGAGGCGACTTTGGAGTCGATATTGTACTCTCTTGAGACCCATTTGAGCCTTGAGCGGGGCACTATTGCGATACTTGACCCTGAGACAGAGATGATCCGTATTCGTGTTGCCCATGGGATGAGTTCTGATGCGAAACGGCTGGGCAGCTATCATGTTGGTGAGGGTATTACCGGGCAGGTTGTCAAGAACGGCAGGGAGGTTGTGGTTCCTGATATAAGCAAGGATCCTCGTTTTCTTGATAAGACCGGAACCAGGCCAAATGCTAAAGGTTCGAAGATTACCTATTTTTCAGTTCCTATCAAGCTTGAGGGGGCGACAATCGGTGCTCTTAGCGTTGACGGCAAGAGCAAAAGCGGCGATGAGTTCGGTGCGACTTTGAGGCTTCTTAATATTATTGCTACAATGATAGCCCAGGCGGTTAAGCTTAACAGGCTTGTTGAGAGCGACAGGCGAGAGTTAAGGGATGAAAATGCCAGGTTGAGAAGCGAGCTCAAAGCCAAGTTCAATATTCACAATATGGTTGGTAACAGCAGTGCGATGCAGGATGTTTACAGGCTTATCGAGCAGGTTTCCAACAGTAATGCTACTGTTCTTATACGCGGAGACAGCGGTACCGGTAAGGATTTGGTTGCTCATGCAATTCATTATAACAGTCTTCGGTCTTCTAAGCCTTTTATTAAGGTAAATTGTACTGCTTTGCCTGAGACTCTTTTGGCCAGTGAGCTTTTTGGTCATGAAAAGGGTGCTTTTACCGGTGCGGTTGACAGGAAGCTTGGGAGGTTTGAACTTGCTCACGGCGGGACGATATTTCTTGATGAGATAGGTGATTTTTCGCTTAATCTTCAGGTTAAGCTTCTCAGGGTGATTCAGTTTAAGGAGTTTGAGCGTGTTGGGGGGCATGAGACGATAAGGGCTAATGTCAGGATAATCGTGGCGACGAACAAGAACCTCGAGGAGGAGATAAAGAACGGTCTTTTCAGGGAAGATCTGTATTACAGGATAAATGTCTTTCCTATATATCTTCCTCCTTTGAGAGAGAGGAAAAACGATGTTATGCTTTTGGCGGATCATTTTCTTGAGCGTTATGCCAGGGAAAATAATAAGGCAATTACGAGGATATCTACTCCGGCTATCGATATGCTGACGAATTATCACTGGCCAGGCAATGTTCGAGAGCTTGAGAATTGTATCGAAAGGGCGGTATTGCTTTGTAATGAGGATGTTATTCGCAGTGAGCATTTGCCCCCTTCACTTCAGATGGTTAAGGACAGGAAGAATAAGGAGCAGCTTTCTCTTAAGGAGGTAATCGAGAACAAGGAGCGTGAACTTGTTGTTGATGCACTTAAGAAGACAGGGGGTCACCAGCGTAAGGCTGCCTCTGAGCTTGGTGTTACCGAGCGTATTCTTGGGTACAAGATAAAGAAGTATAAGATTCTCCCCAAGAGGCTGTAGAAATACAAAAATGTATCTTAATTGGTGGATTAATACATAAATGTAGTGTTTTTTTGCTTAAATACAATTTTGTAGCTCTTTATAAATCTTTTTTAATAAACCACTTATCTCAAAAATGCTGAAATGTTGGTCTTTGGCATACTCCTTGCATTTAATTATTACAAGTGAGAAAAAAACAAGATCTTGTAATCGTTATTGGAAAAATTAAGAACAAGCAAATTAAAGGAGATTGACGTGAGACTGACAAGGCAGGTATTAATATCGTTATTGGCTGGTGTTTTTTTTAGCAGCGGGGTTTTTGCCGAGGATTTTCTGACGGCTGTTGATGAGACTCTTGATTTTGAGATAACAGCTGATTATGTCAGCAAGTATATATGGAGGGGTCAGAATCTTAATGATGACGGTGCATTTCAGCCAGGTGCATCTGTAAGTTATGAGGGCTTTAGTGTTTCCTGGTGGGCCAGTGTTGATATTACCAATATATCTGGTAATGACGGAGAGATAACCGAGAGCGACTGGACTTTTGATTATACAACAGCTTTGCCCTGGTGGGATGAGCTGATGAGTGTTTCGGTTGGTTTTATTGATTATCATTTTCCGAGTGTTATACCTGATACAGATGAGTTTTACTGGGGTTTTAGTTTTGATACTGTTTTGTCACCTGCGGTAACATTTTATCATGATATCGATGAGGCTGACGGGACGTATATCGATTTTAATTTAAGTCACAGTTTTGGTACGATTTATGAGCTTGATTCAGATATTCCTGTAGGTCTGGATGTTTCAGGCGGTTTTGGTTACGGTAACAGTGATTATAATGAATTTTACTGGGGTGTAAATGACGGGGCGTTCAACGATCTTTATTTTTCGGTTGGTTTTCCGATTGAGTTTGGCGGGTGGACTTTTACAACGAGTCTTAATTATGTAACGCTGATGGACAGTGACATTCGCAAGAGTGATTCATTTGATACGGGAAGTGATTACTTTTTTGTTGGGTTAGGACTTTCGACATCTTTTTGAATGTAGTGAAATAATAGTTTGAATGTGTTTATTTCGTCAGGCTGATTGCTTTGTAATGTGCGGTCGGCAGGAAATGGAAAGTTTTTTGAAAGGGTTTGGAAATGAAAAAAGTAAGTCTGATGGTATTGTTTTTGTTACTGACAGCGGGGTCTTCGGCATTTTGTGCTGAAGGGGAGGTTTCAGCTGTCGAGGCGATGAAGGCGGAGATCCAGAACAATATTAATATTGTCTGGACGTGTGTGGCGGCGTTTCTTGTTTTCTTTTTGCAGGCAGGTTTCGCGATGGTCGAGGCAGGTTTTACCCGTGCCAAGAACGCGGTTAATATTCTGATGAAGAATCTTATGGATTTTTCGATCGGTACTCTTGCGTTTTTCTTCCTTGGTTTTGGTTTGATGTTCGGAGCGACAGCTAACGGCTGGTTCGGGGGCAATTTGTTTGCGATGGCAGGTGTTGAGCCTGGGAGTGACTGGTCATGGACGTTTTTGATATTTCAGACGGTTTTCGCTGGTACTGCAGCCACGATCGTATCGGGGGCTATGGCAGAGAGGACGAAGTTTGTAGGTTATCTTTCTTACAGTTTCTTTATATGTCTTTTGATTTATCCGATATTCGGCAAGTGGGCGTGGGGTTCTCTTCTTCTTGGCGATGAGGGAGCTGGCTGGCTTGAAGGTCTTGGTTTTCTTGACTTTGCCGGTTCAACGGTAGTTCATTCGATTGGCGGCTGGTTAGCTTTGGCGGGAGCTATTGTTCTTGGTCCTCGTATCGGCAAGTATGGTCCAGACAAGAAGCCTAAGGCTATTGTTGGTCACAGTATACCTCTTGCGGCTCTTGGTGTGTTTATTCTTTGGTTCGGCTGGTTTGGTTTTAATCCTGGGTCAACGACAACCGGAGACGGCTCTATTGGTTATATTGCAGTTACGACGAACATTGCAGCGGCAGCGGGGGCGGTTTTTGCGATGGTAGTTTCGTGGGTTATATTCAAGAAGCCTGATGCATCTATGGCTTTGAACGGTGCATTGGCTGGTTTAGTTGGTATAACGGCTCCATGTGACGGAGTATCGCCTATAGGTGCATTGTTGATAGGCGCTGTTGCTGGTGCTCTTGTTGTGTTTAGTGTAATATTTATAGACAGAGTTCTTAAGGTAGATGATCCTGTTGGTGCGGTATCGGTTCACGGAGTATGCGGAGCGTGGGGAACTCTTTCAGCGGGATTGTTTAATCTTGAGAGCGGATTGTTTTACGGGGGCGGTTTCAAGCAGCTTGGCGTACAGGCCGTGGGTGTATTGAGCGGTGTCGGCTGGGCATTTATTCTTGGTCTGATACTGTTTTCACTAATCAAGGTTACGGTTGGTCTTCGAGTAACCCCTGAGGAAGAGCTTAAGGGTCTTGATGTAGGTGAGCATGGTATGGAAGCTTATGGCGGTTTCCAGATATTCAGTACAACTTAGTATTAGTAATTAAGGATAAAATTGAAACCCTATTTATAATTGGAGATTACATTATGAAACTTATAATAGCATATATTCAGCCACATAAACTTGAAGAAGTTAAGACGGCCCTTGCCAAGGCAGAGGTCGGTAAGATGAGTGTAACTAACTCTTTGGGCTGCGGAGCTCAGCAGGGTTATCATGAAAGTTATCGCGGAGTTGAGTTTGATGTGAATCTTTTGAAGAAGGTTCGAATAGAGATCGGCGTCAATGAGGATTTTATTGAGCGTACGATTGACGCGATAGTAGGAGCAGCCCGTACCGGTGAGATCGGAGACGGTAAGATCTTCATTGTCCCTCTTGAGGAGTGTATCAGGATACGGACGGGGGAGACCGGTTCGGATGCGATAGGTTAGCATTCCTTCTGCCTTTATTTCCTCCTAAGGCAGTTATTTGTAGGTCGCCGCTACTTCCATTTCTTCGGGCTTAGACCCGTTGATGAAAGTGTGCCCTGTCGCACGGCAGGGCATGCTTTCGTATTTGTTTTGTGATCAATTCTACAAAGATGCAGTTTCTTTTAGTTCATATTACATAATTGTAGTTTGCATTAAATTGCTTTTCCGGGGCGGTATATAATCATAAGTTTTTTTTCAGCAGTCAGTTAGGTTTAGGGTGGTGTGGTTTTTCTGCTTTTGGCATGGATGTTGCTATGTTGTTATTCGGTGCCGTTGCGGCGACGGGTACCTAATTATTTATTTTAATCCAGCTAAATGTCTAAGCAAGGAGAATGGAAGTGAGAAATTCAGGACGAAGAGTTCGCACAAATTTCAAGAAATTGTTTTTGCCTGTCTTTATTATACTTTTTTCTGGTCCGACTTTAATTGCGGATGAGAGTTTGAGTGTTTCGATAGAGAGGCTTGGTCAGGGTCTTGACACTGTATGGGTTCTTCTTGGTGCGTTTTTGGTATTTTTTATGCAGGCTGGTTTTGGTATGGTAGAGGCAGGTTTTATCCGTGCCAAGAATACTTGTAATATACTGACGAAGAACTTTCTTGATTTTTGTATGGCTTCAGTTGGTTTTTTTCTTATCGGTTATGCGATAATGTTTGGTGAGGGTAACGGTTTTATGGGCTATCACGGGTGGTTTCTGAGGGGTTTGGATGATATGAACGGCGGATTGCCTTTGTATGCATTCTGGCTTTTTCAGGCGGCTTTTTGCGGAGCAGCAGCTACTATTGTTGCAGGGGGTATGGCAGAGCGTATGAAGTTTTCGGCATATCTGATTTATTCATTTATAATATCTGCGATAGTTTATCCGATAGTCGGTCACTGGATATGGGGCGGCGGTTGGCTGGGCAGTATGGGTTTTCTTGATTTTGCCGGTTCAACGGTCGTTCATACAGTTGGTGGTTTTGCGGCTTTGGTTGGTACGTGGATTCTTAAGCCCCGTGACGGCAAGTACAGTCCGGACGGCAAGGCGAATGCGATACCCGCTCATAGTATTCCGCTTGCTTCGCTTGGTGTGTTTATCCTTTGGTTCGGGTGGTTTGGTTTTAATGCGGGTTCAACTCTTGGTGTCGGTGACGGTCAGCTGATTGGCAGAGTGGCTATCAATACTAATATAGCGGCAGCTCTTGGGGGTATTTCGGCGATGGTGACGGTATGGTGGCGGTTCGGCAAGCCTGATCTTTCCATGGCGATGAACGGGGCATTGGCAGGTTTGGTTGCGATAACGGCCCCTTGTGCATTTGTTGAGCCCTGGGCGGCGATAATAATAGGAGCTGTGGGGGGAGTTGTGGTTGTGTTTGGAGTTGAGCTTCTTGATAAGCTTCAGATAGATGATCCGGTTGGAGCGGTTCCTGTTCATGGCTTTTGCGGTGTCTGGGGTACCGTAGCGGTTGGTATTTTCGGTAAGCAGGCTTTGCTGGGCGGTGATTATAACGGTTTTATTTACGGTGGTGATCCAAGTCAGCTTGGTGTTCAGATAATCGGCAGTTTTGTTTGTGTGGTATTTGTTCTTGCGGCGATGGGTCTTGTTTTTAAGGTTATCGATGCGAGTATCGGGCTCAGGGTTTCAGTTGAGGAAGAAGTTCGTGGTCTTGATATTGGTGAGCACGGTATGGAATCTTACGGCGGATTTCAGATATGGACCACGGATTAGCGGCGAATCTGACAGATATAAATTATTTTTAATAAGGAGTGTACTAATATGAAGCTTGTAATAGCATATATTCAACCTTATAAACTTAAAGATGTTAAGAAGGCTCTTTATGATGCGGAGGTTTACAAGATGAGTGTTACCAATTCGCGTGGATGCGGAGAGCAGCTTGGTTATCAGGAAAGTTATCGAGGTATTAAATTTGAGGTTAATTTGCTCAAAAAGGTTCGTGTCGAGATTGCGGTGACTGAGCCATTTCTCGATAAGACAGTCGATGCGATTGTTAAAGGAGCCAGGACTGGCGAAATTGGAGACGGCAAGATAATTATTATGGATGTTGTTGATTGTGTGAGAATCCGTACCGGTGAGCGCGGTAAGGTTGCGATAGGATGATGAGGCGGTCATTGTCTACAAAAAAGCATGCACAAGATACAAAACTGTATTTTTAGTTTCAAAAAATA
>CAZAYB010000149.1:0-7681 GCA_964489215.1 uncultured Pirellulales bacterium | reverse complement strand
GTTTCGGGTACATCTGCTTAAAAGCCTTATCTGGCCTTAAACAGCATTTCATTAGCGGATTCACAAATATTAAGCCTTTTTATACTCCAAATACAGGGTTTTCCTTATTGTTAACTCCATATATCTGTAATACCATGTTATATCATAAAAAGAAAAGACTCTGTTTTGAATTTAGAAAGGATTAAAAATGGGATTTTTATCATGGGCATTAATTTTTCTTGTCGTTGCGGTTATTGCCGCTGTTTTTGGGTTTGGCAACATCGCAGCCGCAGCAGCCGGGATTGCGAAGATACTTTTCTTCATCTTCCTGGTTTTATTTATCTTCTTTATTATCGCTGCTCTTATCAGTCCAAAAAAAACAAACAAGCCCTGAATCCAATGTAATGTGTGATTTTTAATAAATGTTAATCATTAGAAAGAGAATTAAAATGAAGAAACTGTTCGCGATTATTCTTGTAACCTTTTCAATTTGTACTTTTATGTCCGCACCTGTCATACTCACTGGATGTGACAACGACAGCGGAATCGAAGAAGCAGCCGAAGAAACCGGCGATGCCATGGAAGATGCCGGCGATGAAGCAGCGGATGCTTTCGATGAAGTAGAAGATGAAATGTAACCGGTAATTAACCTCAATATATTTGAGATTTAAAAAAACCGCCGTCTTTTAAAGCAATACTGTCTTCAACTGGTTGATTTGTCCAAAAAAGCCGATATAATGGTTTAGGAACAGTTACCCAGCTGTGTAATGTCACGGAAGGCATGTATGCGAAAAATAAGACCATTTGCGGTTGACCTCAGGGACACAAGAAAACATAAAAGAACCAAACTCCTCGCCATTGAGCAGAAAAGATGGTTCTGGATTGTTCTCTATATATCCTCTTTCTTAGCATTTGCCGCAGGCAGTTACTATATTACCACAGGCTCATTCAGACTGCCGATAAATATAAATAACCTTTGCGCAGCTGGCCTCTCAGGCCTGTTGGCAATCGTTCTGTGCTTCTGCGTAAAAAAGGCTCGCCAAAAGGAGTTCGAACTTTTAAGGGCACAAAACAGATACCTTCGTACCGAAAGGGAACTCGAAAGGTTCATAATCGTCGTATTGCGAGGCATAAGACTGCCGGTAAAAAACATCCGCACAAACAGCAAGAATCTTGCCGCACAATGCAAAGAATTCTCACGAACTGTGCACCAGCAAAACATCCCAAAAGATGCTCTTACCCCCTGGCTTGGTCTTGAAAACGGTAATGGTTCTGCCGATGGAACCCTTATCAATCACGCCAGACAGATATACAAAGACGCAGCCCGGCTAGACATATTCCCGCGCGGTCTGCTAAAGATTGGAAAAATAAGGAATGCCAGCCCGAAAAAGCAGTGGATTGACATGAACTCGCTTATCGTTGAACTGGTCAATGACCTTGACGAACTTATAAAATGGGCAAATGCTCAAATCCAGATGAAGGACCTGCCCCCATGTCTCGCTGACAAGGAGCTTATATACGATATGTTCTATCAGCTCCTGCATAACGCAATAAGATACCTCGCAAAACAAAGACAGGGAATTGTAAGAATATGGGCACAACAGCAGAAAAACTCAATAATGTACTTCATTGAGGATAACGGAATAGGTATAGAAACTGAAGATTTTGAAAAAATATTCGAAATGTTCTACCGTGCCGTGCCCTCAAACACGGTAAGTGAAGGTCTCGGACTGGCAATTGTAAGAAAGATTGTCCAGCTGCATAACGGAAGATTGTGGGTTAAAAGCAAACCAGGCCAGGGTACCACTTTTACCGTAGCAATACCCTTAAAATAGGATATAATATTCGTATGACTGTAATAATTTCAAGGCCGAATACACATAACAAACTGCAAATACTCGCCGAAGACGCCCAGTATGACCTTGCCTGCGCCTGCGGCACAAAGGATAAAAACCAGCACAGAAAAAGAACATCAGAAGGATGGATATATCCGGTTACACTTCCAAACGGCGGAAAAAGCCCGCTCTTTAAAACACTGCTGTCAAACGTATGCTCAAACGACTGCATCTACTGCCCATTAAGAGAACAAAACGATCTGAGAAGATGCTCACTCACCGTCGAAGAAACCGTCAAAGTCTTCCTCGATTATTACCGTGCAAAAAAAGTGTTTGGCCTTTTCCTCAGCAGCGGTGTAATAGGTTCAACTCTCAAAACGATGGACAAACTGATAGCGGTAGCACATCTTTTGAGAAAAAAACACAATTTCAAAGGATACATACATCTTAAAATACTCCCAGGCTCACAAAAAGAGCAGATTGACCAGGCTGTCGCACTTTCTTCTGCCGTTTCACTTAACATAGAAACCCCAGGCCAAAGGAATCTACAGAAGCTGTCACGCAAAAAAAACTACATTGATGATATTATTGAACCAATTAAATACATAAGCCAGATTACAGCACCCCAAACCAGATACTCAAAAGTAAAACAGACCACACAATTCATCGTCGGACCTGCAGAGGAAACCGACCGACAGATAGTAAAATACACCGAGAGATTATACAGTAAATTAAAACTGAGCAGAATATACTTCAGTGCATATCAGCCGGTCGATAAAGCCCCGACCTTTCACCATGAAAAATTTCAACTTTCAAACATGCAGAATTCTCTTACCAGAGAACACAGGCTCTATCAGGTGGATTTCCTGTTTAGAAAATACGGTTTCACAAAAAATGACATCTACTTTGACGATAACGACCAACTCAGCCTCAACACCGATCCAAAGGAAATATGGGCAAACGCAAACCCTCAGTTTTTCCCCTTAAATATAAATTCTGCTCCAGAATACAGTCTGTTAAGGGTCCCCGGACTCGGACATGTAACAGTAAACAAAATACTGAATATGCGTAAACACGGAAAAATAAAAAATTTAAACCAGATTGGATATGTCGGAAAAAGGCTGGCAAAAGCGAAAAAATACCTTATTTTCGAATAAAAAACTGAAATTGCCGAAAATATACCAAAAAACGCCATTCATTAACGCCTAATCTTCAAAGGTTGCTTTAAGTTCACCCTCTTTTTTTGCCGATTAAACTACTTGTAATGCTCAAAATGAGCGTTAATACACCAAATTTGAAGATATTTTCCTTGAAAAAATATATTTTTTATTTAAAATCTTAGTTTTTCCCCTGTATAGGCGAATTTGATTACTCGTTAAAATATGAAATTTACCAAAATAGCTGTATTGAATACGAAGTTAAAATTAATGTTTTAGAAAGGTTTAGTGATTACATGATAAAGATCAGGGCAAGAGCGGGCGAATCTGTGCAGCAAATGGTTAAACGCTTCAAAAAGCTGTGTGAAAAAGAGGGTTTGATAAAAGACATCAAGCGAAACAGTTATTACGAGAAACCCTCGGAAAAGAACCGCAGGAGAAAAAGAAAAGCTGCAAGAATGAATTCCTCGCGTTTCAAAAGATAATATTTACACGAAAAAACTGATTATGTTATAATACCGGCCATGTCACGGACAGACATGTCCGGTTATTATATGCGCCTGAATATAATGCTGATAGTTGAATAAGGAATTTCAAAATGAAAAAAACATCCCGACAGTTCTTACAGAAACTTTTGGACACACCCAGCCCCAGTGGATATGAGCAGACTGCGGCAAAGCTCTGGAGGCAATACGTAGGTCAAAAAGTTGATAACGTAACCAGTGATGTTCATGGTAACAGCATTGCCGTTATAAACCCCGATGCAGATTTTAAAATTATGCTCGCTGGGCACATTGACGAGATCGGACTGATGGTTACTCATGTAGATGACAATGGTTTTATTTTTACCAGCCAGATAGGCGGCATGGACCCTTCTTTGCTGATTGGTCAAAGAGTAAAAATTATGACCGAAAAAGGTGACGTATTCGGCGTGATAGGAAGAAAGGCTATTCATCTTATAAAACCGGAAGAGAGAAAAAAAGCCGTCAACATGGAGAACATCTGGGTTGATATCGGCGCAAAGGACAAAAAGGATGCTCTTAAAAAAGTCTCTATCGGAGATGCCATGATAATTGATGTCCAGTTCAGAGAACTGGCAAACAACATGATTGTCGCAAGAGCTACAGACGACAGGGTAGGTGCCTTTGCAGTAGCGGAAGTGGCAAGGGAGCTCGCTAAAAGAAAACCAAAAATAGGCATAATAGCCGTAGCAACCGTACAGGAAGAAATTGGACTAAGAGGCGCAATAACTTCAACCTATAATGTAAACCCCGACGCAGGCATTTGTGTGGAAGTAACATTTGCAAGCGACCATCCCGACACAGACCCTAAAAAAACTGGTGAAGTAAAACTCGGCTCCGGACCAGTCATCGCAAGAGGGCCTAACATGAATCCGCCCTTAACAGAGGCAATATTCAAAAAAGCTAAGTCCTTGAAAATGGATTATCAGGTAATCGGGTTTGGACGTGCCACCGGAACTGACGCAAACGCTATGCAGCTTTCACGCGGAGGCGTAGCAACTGCTCTTGTAAAAATACCAAACAGGTATATGCACACACCCGTTGAAGTAGTCTCTGTCAGCGACCTGGACGACATCGTAAAGCTGCTCGTAGAGTTTCTTGCTTCCCATCCCGCTTCAAAAGACTACAGACCGTAAAATAAAAAGCTTGTATTAAGCAGGTAAATAAAAAAGATGACAGGCAAATTTCAAATAGTCAGTGATTTTACGCCAAAAGGGGACCAGCCAAAGGCCATAGAAAAACTTACCCAAGGCCTTAATCAGGGCAAAAAGTATCAGACGCTGCTCGGAGTAACCGGAAGCGGAAAAACTTTCACAATGGCAAATGTCATTCAAAATATCCAAAAACCTGCCCTGATAATCAGCCATAATAAAACTCTGGCTGCGCAGCTTTACGAGGAGTTCAAAGAGCTCTTTCCCGAAAATGCTGTTGAATACTTTGTAAGCTATTACGATTATTATCAGCCGGAAGCATACATCCCTCAAAGGGACATATACATAGAAAAGGATGCCAGCAGAAATGATGAACTCGACAGATTAAGGCTCTCATCGACAACAAGCCTGATGAGCAGAAACGATGTCATTATCGTATCTTCAGTTTCATGTATATTCGGACTGGGAAGCCCTGAGGACTACAAAACCTCCGTAACCGCTGTAAACGTCGGAATGGAAATAGCAAGAAACGACCTTCTCGGAAGTTTCGCCGATATTCAGTATCATAGAAACGATCTGGATTTCGCAAGAGGAACGTTCAGAGTAAGAGGTGATGTCGTCGAAATATGGCCCTCTTATGAATCTTTCGCTGTCAGAATAGAATTTTTCGGAGATGAAATTGAACAGATAAGCTACATAAACCCGCTCACCTCAGAAGTAATTGCCAAAGAGGAAAAGGTATTTATCTTCCCTGCCGTCCATTACATTATGCCTGAGGACAGGATCGCCTCTGCTGTAGAAAGCATAAAAACTGAGCTGACTGCAAGACTCGATCAGCTTAGAAACCAGGGTAAACTGCTCGAGGCTCAGCGCCTTGAAGCCAGGACAATGTACGACATTGAAATGCTTCAGGAAGTCGGCTACTGCAGCGGGATTGAAAACTATGCCAGGCACCTCGCTGGCCTACAGCCCGGAGCAAAACCATATACGCTTATCGATTATTTCCCCGATGATTACCTGCTTTTTATTGATGAAAGCCATGTCACAATACCACAGATAAGAGCAATGCACGCAGGAGACAGAAGCAGAAAAAATGTTCTTGTCGAGCACGGTTTCAGGCTGCCAAGTGCAATGGACAACAGACCGCTCAAGTTCGAGGAATTTGAGGATACATGGAAAAATGTTGTTTTCGTTTCCGCCACACCTGCTGAATTCGAAATCGAAAAAAGCGAATCAGAAGTCGTCGAACAGATAATCCGACCAACCGGGCTTATGGACCCTGAAATTTTCGTACACCCTGCCTCAAAACAGGTTATCGATCTTAAAGAGCAAATAGACGAAAGAGTAAAGGTCGGCGAAAGGGTACTCGTAACAACCCTCACAAAAAGGCTCGCTGAGGACCTGGCTAATTATCTGTCAGGAAAAAATATCAAGTGCAGATACCTACACAGCGAAATTCAGACTCTCGAAAGGGTGGAAATACTAAGGGACCTCAGAACTGGACAGTTCGATGTACTCGTAGGAATAAATCTTTTGCGTGAAGGACTTGATCTGCCTGAAGTATCAATGGTTGCGATTCTCGATGCCGACAAGGAAGGTTTTCTAAGAAGCGAAACATCCCTGATGCAGACAATAGGCAGAACCGCCCGTAACGTCAATGCAAAGGTCATACTGTATGCCGACCGGATTACAGATTCTATGAAAAAAGCTATTGACGAAACGAAAAGAAGGCGTAAAATTCAGGCTAAATATAATAAAGACAATAACATCAAACCCCAGACAATACGTAAGAGAATCAGAACTGGTTTGGCAGAACAGTTAAAGGCGCAAAGGCTCGCTCGCCAGGCCGCAAATCTGACCGAAACAGAGTATGACAGAACTGAACTGATAGCTTCAATCGAAAAGGAAATGCTCGAAGCCGCAAGGCAGCTCGATTTCGAAAAAGCAGCTGCTCTTCGGGATCAGCTAAATGAAATAAAAAATATGCCCGAATTATCGGAATCTAAAAGCAATAACAAACGCTGACCTGAGACAGGCTCGCAAAATCGGAGAAAAAATGAAAAAGTTAAACCTTGATAAAATCGATGAACTGATTGATTTGGCGGTTGAGGAAGATTACGGTAAAGGTGACCCGACTACACTGGTAACCGCTTCAGAAAATGAAACCTGTAAAGCGGACCTGATAACAAGAGAGGAAATTGTGGTCAGCGGAATGACCGTCGTTGAAAAAGTGCTTAAAAAATACGACAGTCGGCTCGAACTCAAAATAATCAAACAGGACGGCTCAAATGCCAGAGTTGCAGACAAACTCGGAACAATTTCAGGACCATTAAGGCCGATGCTCAGTGCAGAAAGGGTCCTGCTTAATTTCCTCCAGAAACTTTGCGGAGTTGCTACTGAAACTCAAAAATACGTTATGGCCGTAAGAAGAACTGGTGCCAAAATATACGATACAAGAAAGACAACTCCGGGCTGGAGAATGCTGGAAAAGTACGCCGTTAGGTGCGGAGGAGGATATAATCACCGAATGAACCTCGCCGAAGCTGTCATGTTCAAGGACAATCATATCGCACAATTGAATAATCTGCAAAAGGACCTCAAAAAACTCGTTGATCAGGCAAGGAGCATTAAGGGTGTGAAATTTATTTGTGTAGAAGTTGACCACGTTGATGATCAGCTCGACCATGTCCTGAAAGTACCGGGAATCGACGTAATACTTCTCGATAACATGGGACAATGGCAATACAGACATGCCGTTGAGTTGAGGGATAAGATGTCACAGGGAAAAAAGAAACCAATGCTTGAAGCAAGCGGTGGAATTACTCTAAATAATGTAAGGCAGGTAGCCCAGTGCGGTGTGGATAGAATCGCGATAGGCGCAATAACTCACTCTGCAACAGCAGTTGACATCGGTCTGGACAGATAAAAACAATGACTGCCGTAGAACAAAAAAGCTCTTTAATAAAGGACCCTCTCGATACTGATAAAATAGAACGGTCAGTCAAAACAAAAACACTTGGCTCACGTGTCATCGTCTT
>CAZAYB010000148.1:3579-7796 GCA_964489215.1 uncultured Pirellulales bacterium | reverse complement strand
AAACAGCTTATAAAAATTTTACAGATTTTCTTATATACCAGGTGTCGCATTGAACGCCCGTTTCAAACTCCGTTTAACCACAGACTCACTTCCCCCTTTTACCCCATTTTTCAACCTCACCAACTTTTAACGGAAAATCCCTTTACAAATCACCAATTCTTTTGCATACTCTCATCTTACAATGACAAAATTTCTTAACCTTAGCAAAAACAATAAAACTATTATTACTAAATACTTATAAAAAGACAATCGGAGCCCCCGATGGAACTTACCGACAATCTGAATATTGTAAAATTCTCATCCCTGCAGACCCCTCAGCAGCTAAAGGACAAATACCCCCCCAGCAACTCAGTTACCGAGCTGGTCGCTGGTTCAAGAAAAATCGTCCAGGACGTACTAAACAACACCGACCCCCGCAGACTGGTCATAACTGGCCCCTGCAGCCTCCACGATTACGACGCAACCCTCGATTACGCCCGAAAAATCCACAATTTACAGCAGCAGCCCAGGATAAAAAACAAACTGCTCCTCATCATGCGGGCTTACTTCGAAAAGCCCAGAACCACAATCGGCTGGAAGGGAATGCTGTACGACCCCCACCTCGACGGCTCATACGATATCGAGGAAGGTATCCGGAAATCTCGCGAAATAATGCTCAAAATCAACGAAATTGGCCTCCCAACCGCGACAGAGTTTTTGGACCCAATCGTCCCACAGTACCTCGCAGACCTGGTCAGCTGGGCAGCTATCGGTGCAAGAACCACTGAAAGCCAGATACACCGCCAAATGGCAAGCGGCCTGAGTATGCCCGTAGGCTTCAAAAACGCAACCGACGGCAACCTGAACGTCGCAATAGACGCCATTAAAGCAGCGGCAAGCAAACACAGCTTCCTCGGTATTGACAGAAACGGGCAGGTTATCGTCGCTGAAACAAGAGGCAACCGGTACGGACACCTGGTCATGAGAGGTGGCCAGTCCGGACCAAACTACGCAAGCGAATTCGTCGCCTTCGCAGAGATTCTCCTGAGAAAGGCAGGCGTTTTCAACGGCGTAATTGTAGACTGCAGCCATGCAAACAGTGACAAAAACCACAAAAACCAGGCAAAAGCACTTAATGACATAATCAGTCAGATTCGAGCGGGAAATAAACTGATTTCCGGAATTATGCTTGAAAGTTTCCTCGAAGAAGGAAATCAGAAGGTAACACATGACAAACAAATAGTATACGGAAAAAGCGTTACCGATAAATGTATGGGCTGGGACCAAACTGAAGAACTTATTCACAGTTTCGCAGGTATATAGCGGTACTGGCTGTTTAATGGGTTATTTTTGATTCCTGAAAACTATCCAAATTCAAGTCAAAAAAGTTTTGCCATCATGACTGTTACATGGTATAACAACCCTTTAAATGACAAATTAACCATAGTAAAGGATTAACTGAACCCTGATATTTAAACAGGATCATGGTTTTAGCAGTGGATTATTCGACAGAATAAAAAATTAACCAAGGAAACGGAGTATTTTTATGGAACGTAAAATGGTAACCATTGATGGTAACTCAGCAGCGGCACATGTGGCACATCCCACAAATGAGGTTATTGCGATATACCCGATAACGCCAAGTTCTCCAATGGGAGAAATAGCCGACGCAAAAAGCGCAGCTGGAGAAAAAAATATATGGGGCACTATCCCCTCGGTAACTGAAATGCAGTCAGAGGGAGGGGCATCCGGAGCTGTGCACGGCTCACTGGCAGCTGGGGCACTTACAACCACTTTCACCGCCAGTCAGGGTTTGCTGCTGATGATACCGAACATGTACAAAATCGCAGGCGAACTTACACCTACAGTATTCCATGTATCCGCAAGGTCGCTGGCCTGTCAGGCTCTGAGCATCTTCGGGGACCATTCCGATGTAATGGCCTGCAGGCAGACAGGATTTGCGATGCTCTGTTCGTGCAACATACAGGAAATAATGGACTTTGCACTTATCTCACAGCAGTCAACGCTTGCATCGCGTGTTCCTTTTATACATTTCTTCGACGGCTTCAGATCCAGCCATGAGGTCCAGAAAGTAGAACAGCTTACGTACGAGGACATGGCTGAAATGATCGATGAGGACCTGGTAAAGGCACATAAGCAGCGGGCACTTAGCCCTGACCATCCCATGATCAGCGGAACAGCTCAGAACCCGGATGTCTACTTCCAGGGAAGGGAAACGGTAAACAAATACTATACTGCAACACCTGCCATGGTCGAAGAGGCTATGATGAAGTTCGAAAAGCTGACCGGCAGATCGTACAAACTTTTCGATTACGTCGGTGCTCCCGACGCCGAGAAGGTTATCATACTGATGGGAAGCGGGGCAGATACCTGCCATGAAACAGTTGATTATCTCACCGGCAAAGGTGAAAAGGTCGGAGTTATAAAGGTAAGACTCTACAGGCCTTTCAGCACAAAACATTTCATAGGCGCACTTCCAAAAACAGTCCAGAAGATTGCTGTTCTTGACAGAACAAAAGAACCCGGTTCGATAGGCGAACCTCTTTATCTGGACGTAAGAACAGCTATCGGCGAAGCTATGTCAGACAAATCCGCTTCCTTCGATAAATATCCTGTAACGGTTGGCGGAAGATACGGACTTGGATCAAAGGAATTTACACCTGCGATGGTCAAAGCAGTATTTGACAATCTTGACAGTGAAAAACCAAAGAACGGCTTCAGCGTCGGAATCAAAGATGATGTAACAGGCAACAGCCTGGATGTCGTTGAGTCATTCAACGTGGAAACAAAGGCCTATACCGCAATGTTCTACGGACTGGGAAGTGACGGTACGGTCGGTGCAAACAAAAACTCCATCAAGATCATCGGTGAGCTTACCGACAACTTCGCCCAGGGATATTTCGTTTATGATTCCAAAAAGGCAGGGGCAATTACCGTATCGCACCTTCGTTTCGGTAAGGACAGGATAAGAAGCACCTATCTTATAACCGAAGCTGATTTTGTTGCATGCCATAACCCAAGTTTCCTTGAAAAATACGATATGCTCTCTAACGCCAGGGAAGGGGCCACTTTCCTTTTAACAAGTTCACACGCACCGGATGAGGTATGGGACACATTACCGCGAAAGGTTCAGGAACAGTTAATCGACAAGAAGCTCAAGTTCTACTGCATTGACGCTATCAGCATAGCACATGAACTTGGACTGGGAGCAAGAATCAATGTTATAATGCAGACGGCTTTCTTTAAGATAAGCGGAGTTATTGAACAGGACAAGGCAATAAACGCTATCAAGGACGCTATTAAGAAAACCTACGGAAAGAAGGGTGAAAAAGTTGTCCAGATGAATATTGATGCAGTCGACAGCGCTGTTGACAAGGTTTATGAGGTTTCTGTACCCGGCAAGGTTACAAGCGATATTGAAATGCTCGAGACCGTGCCCGGCGATGCACCTGAGTTTGTCAGGGAAGTTACAAGCGAGCTTCTCGGCGGCAGAGGCGATAAGGTTCCGGTCAGCAAAATGCCTTGTGACGGAAAGTTCCCGACCGGCACGACACAATATGAAAAACGCAACATAGCTGTTGATATACCTCAATGGAGTCCCGAGACCTGTATTCAGTGCGGTCAGTGTTCACTGGTTTGTCCTCATGGTACAATAAGGATCAAAGCTTATGAGCAAAGCGAACTTGAGAACGCACCTGAGAACTTTAAAAGCGCAGACGCCAAGGGCAAGGATTTTGCGGGTATGAAGTTTACCGTCCAGGTCGCTCCTGAAGACTGTACCGGCTGTAAGGCTTGTGTACTTCAGTGTCCTGCCAAAGAACGTGACGCAGACAAAAAGGAGACCGGCAGAAAGGCTATTAACATGGTGCCGCAGGAGCCTATCCGTAAACAGGAATCGGAGAACTACGATTTCTTCTTGTCAATTTCCGATACTGACCCTGAGAAGTTCAAACTTTCGAGCATCAAGGGCAGCCAGCTTGTTAAACCTTTATTTGAGTACAGCGGCGCCTGTGCAGGCTGCGGCGAGACGGCTTATGTAAAGCTTCTCAGTCAGCTGTTCGGTGACCGTGCATATATCGCCAACGCAACGGGCTGTTCGTCCATTTACGGCGGTAATCTGCCGACGACACCTTATACAACCAGAAAAGACGGGCTTGGACCGACCTGGAGCAACAGCCTTTTCGAGGATAACGCTGAGTTCGGCATGGGTATGAGGC
>CAZAYB010000148.1:0-3569 GCA_964489215.1 uncultured Pirellulales bacterium | reverse complement strand
GTATGAGGCTGGCAGTGAACAAGTTCAGTGAGCTTGCCCTGGAAATGCTTGAAGAATCGGTAAAGGCAGGTGCAGTTGATATTGAGCTTGCAAAGTCTATCAGGCAGGGAATGAACAGCCAAACAGAGCAGAAAGGTATTGAGGAGCAAAGGTCGCGAGTTGCGAAGCTTAAGGATGCATGCCAGGGCAGCAGTGAACCAGTTGTCAAAAGGCTGATGACGGTTGCTGATTACCTGGTTAAAAAGAGTGTATGGATACTCGGCGGTGACGGCTGGGCCTATGATATCGGTTACGGCGGACTTGACCATGTTCTCGCAAGCGGTGAGAATGTCAATGTTCTTGTTCTGGATACAGAAGTTTACTCGAATACCGGCGGCCAGATGAGTAAGTCCACACCGAGAGGCGCAGTTGCCAAATTTGCCGCAGCGGGTAAGAAAATGCCCAAGAAGGACATGGGCCTTATCTCGATGAGTTACGGCGGGATATATGTTGCAAAGGTTGCGATGGGAGCTAATCCTAACCAGACTGTCAAGGCTTTCGTTGAGGCTGAAAGCTATGACGGACCTTCGATTATACTTGCTTACTCTCACTGTATCGCTCACGGCATTAATATGTCGGCTGGGTACCTGGAGCAGAAAAAGGCGGTAAGCAGCGGTTACTGGCCCCTTTACCGGTATGACCCAAGGGTAGCGGCCAGCGGCAAGAATCCTCTTATGCTTGATTCCAAAGCGGCATCGACAGAGCTTGAGGATTATGTCTACGGCGAGAACAGGTACAGACAGCTTAAGAAGAGTAATCCGGAACGTGCGGCTGCATTGTTTGAGCAGGCCAGGAAAGACGTTGAGGATAAATGGTCGCTTCTTGAGAAACTTTCCAACCTGTAAATTTAAAGGAACAGATATTGAGAAGATATTTTGTGAAAAGCCTGATGTTTTTGATTCTGGCTGTTTTGTCAGCCGGCTGTTTGACCGGCTGCGGTGAAGAGAGCCGATTCCAGAACGCCGATACGATAAAGTCAGCTAAAGACGGTTATAAGGGAGGCGGATTGATCTGTGAGACTATCGCGTCTTTTTACAACGGTTTCGATTCGCCTTATTTAACCAGACATCTTTTTCATTTTAAGCCTGGTGCGAAAAGCCTGACAATAACCGGTGAAGAACCGGGTGGTGTGATTATGTGGTCGGTAAGTTCGGGCGGTTTCAGCTTTAAGGGCACAGGTGATAATACAGTTAAAGGCGGTATCGACAAGAAATATTATACCCGCCAAACAGCAAGTGCGGTTTTGTATTCTCTGCTGGCGTCTGTGGGGGCAGCAGAAGTTAAGGAATCGGCAGGTGATGCTGTTCGGATCGAAGGGGTATGGTATGAGCCTGCTGAGAAAAACGTTAGCGGAGGCACGGTTACTTATTACCGCAGTGCTGACAGCGGCAGAGTTGAGCTTTTAAGCTTTATTTCTGATGACGGTGAGCAGATATGGTCCAGGATATATAATTACCGCTATTTTGCGAATATTGACAGAGTTATGGCAGGTAATATTGAATTGTCAAGGCATTTAGAGCAGGACAGGAATAATATTAAGGCGGAAATTATTCTCGAGCTTGATTTCAGGACTTATATAAACAGGTAAGAATTTTTCAGTCCGTCAACAGCACTTTTTTTTTGCAGAGCGATAAAATAGCTTGTATCAGTATTGGTATTGCGGCAAAGGCATTAAAAGGCTGATATTCGGGCTTTTTTGAGAGATGGGGCCTTTTAAATGGATTTTCAAAGGTTTCTTGTTTTGATGTTTTTTACTGCCAAAGTTGGTTTTTAGCCGATAAAAAGCTTTGGTTTTATCTTTATTATACTGCATAAGTTGTTAAGAATAATGAGATTTACGCCGATTAGAAAACTGAGGGGGCAATGGGCGTGTCTTTTGTTTCGCTTATGCAGGACAGTTTATGTTTAATGTAGTTTAGCGAAGTTTTATTTAGCGAGAGGAAAAATGAGCCGACGAACATTTATATTGCTTTTGGTAATAGTTTTTCTTGTTTTTTCGGGCTGTTCAAAGGACGCGCTTGATCCTACCCAGATAGGCAGGTTTCGTCCTGTGCCGGTGGTGAATGTGATACTCGATTCTCTTGGGGTAGCCGATGAGCCTGACCCTGTTTATTCAGGTGCTGAGGAGCCTATTCCAGCAGATCTTGTCGAATATAATAAGGATTATACGTTCGGTGTTGGTGATACCGTGCGTATATCTATATATGAGCTTCGTCAGGAAGGTATTCCTTATGTAAACGATTATATCATAACTGAAACCGGGAGGATTTCGATACCTGATGTTGGTCTTGTTCGTGCGGAGGGTTTGACGGAAGCTGAATTTGAGGAAGAAATATCCCGTATTCTTTCTCCGAATATACTATTGAACCCTTCTGTTAAGGTTACATTGCTTAATTCCCGCAGGCGAGTTTTTTATATATCCGGTAACGGAGTGGCTCAGGCGGGCACTTATCAGCTTCCGCGTGATAATTATCGTCTTTTGGAGGCGATTGCCGTTGCAGGCGGTGTTGCTGAGTTTAATCTGAGTAATGTTTACGTTCACAGGCGGGTTACCGGCGATGAGGAGGTATACAGCGAATTAGATCGGTCGGATTCGTTTAATTCTGATATTCTGAACAGGATGGAACCTGTGGAGCCAGAAGCAGGCAACTCAAACGGCAATGAAGATGACATTTTGGAGGTATTAGCGCCTTATTCAAAAAAAGCTAACAGTCAAAATCAAATTATCGTATCCACAGCAGAGATGGCAGGTTATAAGGGGCTGGAATCAATAGCGGCCCCGGAGGGCTTTCAGCGGGAAGTTTCAGATGATACCTCATCGGAGACTTCGTCAGAGGTCAGATCAGAGCAGATGGAGACGGCAAAGAGATCTGAGCCTGGCCAAAACCAGACCGGAGGTCGTATAGAATGGGTTTTCCGAGACGGCAAGTGGGTTCCGTTTCCGGTAGGTCAGGAGGAAGAATCGGCAGTTGAGACGGCACGTGAGGGTCTTCGCGAAATGGTTCCGGAGAAGCTTGAAGAAGAAAATATGCGTCAGGATCGGATCGGATGGGAACAAATCGGTCAGGCAGGCGTACAGAGTCGTGTGATCCGTATTCCGGTTGATAAGCTTTTAGGCGGAGATAAGCGGTATAATATAGTTGTCAGGCCGGGGGACTCTATTACGGCTCCGGTTGATATACTTGGTGAGTTCTGGGTGATGGGCAATGTAAATGCACAGGGCCCTATCAGTCTGCAGGGCAGGCCTTTGACTTTGAAGATGGCTATAGCTTCAGCCGGGGGGCTTGGTCCTTTGGCCTGGCCTAAGAAGGTTGAGGTTGTTCGCAGGATTGGTAAGAATAAGGAAGAAATAGTAATGGTTGATCTGGACAAGATAGCTAAGGGATTGCAGCCGGACTTTTTTATTAAGCCTTATGATCTTATAAATGTCGGTACACACGGGGTTAGCAGATGGCTTGCTGTTCTTCGAAACGCTTTTAGAGCGACTTACGGTTTCGGTTTTATCTATGACCGTAATTTCGCGACGAACG
>CAZAYB010000147.1:0-7828 GCA_964489215.1 uncultured Pirellulales bacterium | reverse complement strand
GACACCAATAAAACTGGTATTAATATTCACTCTTCTTGCGATACTGCCCAGCCTGATGGTAATGATGACCTCATTTCCACGTATATCTGTGGTTCTTGGTTTTGTTCGCAGAGCGCTTTCGACACAGTCGATACCGCCTAATATTGCAATAATAGGTCTGTCGATGTTTTTGACTCTTTATACAATGGCACCGACTTTTTATGACATTAACAATGAGGCAATTCAGCCTTATCTTAATGATGAGAAGAATTTTACGGAGGCATCTCAGGCTGCAGGTGACAATATGAAGGAGTTTATGATCCATCAGACTCGTAAAAATGATCTTGCCGTTTTCATGAAGATAGCAAAGGTCAAGCCGCCATCTACTCCGATGGAGCTTCCTTTTCATATAATAGTTCCCAGTTTTATTATCAGCGAGTTCAGGACAGCTTTTGAGATGGGTTGTCTGATATTTGTACCTTTTCTTTTGCTTGATCTTGTGATAGCGAGTGTTCTTTTGAGCGCGGGTATGATGATGCTTCCTCCTCAGATGATATCATTGCCTTTTAAGCTTATACTTTTTATTCTTGTTGACGGCTGGGGTATATTAGCAAACAGTCTTAGTTTAAGTTTCAGTTAGTAAATTAAAGAGGAATACAATGACATTTGATGTTGATTTTATATTGTACCTTTCACGTTATACAATGGAGACAGCTTTGCTTGTGGCAGCACCGATGCTTTTGATAACTATGTTTATGGGTGTTATTATAAGTCTTTTTCAGACGGTTACACAGCTTAGGGATGCGACATTTACGATCGTTCCTAAACTTTTGGCGATGAGTATTGCGACATTGGTTTTCGGTAACTGGATGCTTCAGTTGATAATGAAATTTACAATAGAGATATTTAATCAGCTTCAGGTTTACGGGCAGTAGCAATGGAAATACTGGCAGGTGAAATACTTGGTTTTGTTCTTATAGTATCGAGGGTTGGGGGTTTTCTGGGAGCGTCACCTTTTTTCAGCTGGCAAAGTATTCCTATGCGGGTGAAGATCGGTTTTGTTGTTATGGTTTCGGTGTTTTTTGGGGCTGTGAACGGTTTAGCAGTTTACGGCAGGGAGATTCATGTTCTCGAGGCTATAATTCTGATCGGCCAGGAGATAATTTACGGTGTGAGTATGGGAATAATATTCAATCTTATATTCGGAGTTGTCAAACAGGCGGCACGTATGATTGAAAGACAGATGGGTCTTTCATTGTCCCAGATATTTGATCCAATGACAGGTGAAAATGCTCAGCCTTTGAGTATGATGGTTGAGATATTCTTTATACTTCTTTTTCTGGCTGGGCGGGGACATCATCTTATTCTTGTTGCGATATCAAAAAGTTACGAGGTTTATCCTTCAGGTACGATCCCGAAAATAGGTTTGATGACCGAAAATCTCATCAAGAGCGGTTCGGTGATCCTGCTGCTGTCTCTGAAGCTGTCTGTTCCGATACTGACGGCTTTTCTTCTTATGCTGATAGTTCTTGCGGTACTTGCCCGAGTTGCGCCGGAAAGCAATATTCTTTTTATGTCACTTCCATTGAGAGTCGGTCTTGGGATAATGATGATGGGTCTTTTTATGCCCTTTTTTTTGAGTTTTGTAAACAGTTTTGCGGTTTTGCTTGATAATCTTTTACCAATTTAGAGGTATTTAATGCCAGGTGCAGACGCACAGGAAAGAACGGAACAACCAACGCCGAAACGGCGTAACAAGGCACGTAAGGACGGTCATGTTCCAAGCAGTCAGGATATGACAAGTGCGATTATTCTGATAGTTCTTCTTACGATAGTATATCTTCGCGGGCCGGCAGTTACAGAATGGGCGCTTGGCGAGATGCGCAGCGCTTTTAGTCTGGATCATATGAAAGTATCCAACCAGGAAGCGTTTGTTGCCTTTATAAATGACAAAATTGTAAGTGCTATTTTTATTATGCTTCCTATTATGTCAGTTCTTGCGGTTGCATCGCTGATTACGAGTTTATGGATAAGCGGTAAAACTTTCAATCCTGGTAAGGTTTTTGACTGGAAGCTGAGTAATTTCAATCCTGTTAAGTCACTCAAGAGTCTTATATCAGTAAAGTCTCTTGTAAAGATGGGGCTTAGTATTTTGAAGATAATTTTTATTTCAGCAATAACATATTTTTATATTCGCAACAAGATTGTGCCTGTTACTACTTTTCAATGGGCTTGGGACATGGATATTTTAAGGTCTATATGCGGAATGATTGTAGGTGTCAGTATTCGCATCTGCGCGGCGGTTCTTGTTCTGGGGATTATTGATCTTATCTATCAGAAGTGGTCCTATGTCAAGGGTCTTAAGATGACCAAGCAGGAAGTTAAAGAGGAGCGCAAGCAGGCTGAGGGTCCTCCTGAAGTGAAACGCAAGCTTCGTCAAATCCAGATGGAGGCTGCTATGCGTCGTATGATGAAGAAGGTTCCTGATGCGGATGTTGTACTTGTAAACCCGACTCATGTAGCAGTTGCTTTGAAATATGACGCAGATGAAATGTCGGCGCCGGTGGTAGTTGCTAAAGGCGGAGGCAATGTTTGTGAAAAGATAAAGGATACTGCGCGTGCTTATGGAGTTCCTATTATTCGCAGGCCGGCTCTTGCGAGAAATCTGTTTGCTACTGTCGAGCTTAATAATCCTATACCGGATTCTCTTTATGTGGCGGTTGCGGAAGTTCTGGCACTTGTTCACAGGATAAGGAGCAGAAGGAGTTCATAAAGAGTTCACAAATATTATGGTTAAAATGGATGATTGATTAGATATGGAATACGCAGCAGGAGAATTTGAATATAGTTTTGAGGAAATGCGGAGCGGTCCTGATGAGAAAACACCTTTGAAGTGGCGAGGGGATATAGCTTTTGGTTTGTGTGCACTGGGCCTGATAGGGGGATTTTTACTGCCAGGGTCAGGGGTTTTGGCAGATCTTTTGTGGGTTTTTTCAATATGCATGTGCTTTGCAATTATGATGGTAGCTTTTTCGAGGACAAGCGCGTTTGAGCTTAAGGGTTTTGGTCTGCTTTTGGTTATGGCGATATTATTACGAATTCTTGCAACTGCAGTAAGCGCGAAGATGATATTGATTAAGGGCGGAGGCGGTGGACTTATCGAAACGATAGGCGGTATTTTTGGAGTAGGCCCGGCGATATTGCCAATTATTATTTCGGCTGTTGGTGCGCTGGTAATGATTATTGCAGCTTTTACGGCCGCGGGAAGGACAGAAAGGGCAATTGAAGTTCAGCTCGAGGAAGTGATACCGTTAAAGGATATTGGGGTTGAAACTGATCTTAATATGGGTGCGATAGATTATGAACGGGCCCGGGAGCTTCGAGAGAGGGTAGAAGACGAGCAGGTTTTTTTTGTTAAAATGGGCGGAGTCGGTAAGCTTCTCAGGATAGATTCGGTGCTTGGTGCGTTTATGATAGCAGGAGTTTGTTTTTGCGCGGTAGCAATATCGGTAGTAAACAATCTTGCGGACGGGCAATCGCTTTATTTATACAGCCGATTTACGGCAGGTTTTTTTGTACTGGTTTTTGTTCAAATCGTTTGCGAGTCTTTTGCGATGGTGCGAATACTTTCCAGCGGCAAGCTTGGAGTTGAGGATGAAAATAAGAAGGTAGTGGAGATATATTCCGAGGCGGCAGGCGGGAAGGAAAAGGTTGAGGTTCTGAATCCTGATTTTGCGGAAATAATGGAAAGGCAGGAATCTCAGATAGATATAAATGAATTAGAGGATGACAAGGCTGTCGCAGGTAACTGGGATCGTAAAGAAGCCAGTTTTGCTGATAGTTCAGGTGTCAAGTCAGACAGTATTTTAAGCGGCGAGAGTGAAGTAGAATATATAGATACTGTATTTGATGAGCCGGTAAAGGATGAGGTTTTAGAAACGTCTAATGCGGAGGATTTGATTGAGTCTGATTCAGAGATGAAGCGGGTACCGGAGCCGGAGTTGGAGTCAGAGTCTGAGCGGAAGTTAGAGCCAGAACCTGTCGAGCATGAAACATCAGAAGCTGAAACAGGCAGCGGGGAAGCTGGGAATATAATTGCGGTTGGTCACAAATTCTCAAGCAAAAAGGCGTATTACAATGATATTGCCGAGACGGTCCGGGAGCTTGATAAGGAAGATATGCCGTTGTTATTCGCGGCGTCGAATGTTAAGGATATGCCAGTTACGGTAGTTGTCAATACGGCTATGAGGCTCGCAAAGGATTCGCTGAAGACACTGCTGATCGACCTTGACCATGTAAGGTGTCCTGTTATGAAAGTTTTTGATGCTGATTATTCGATGATGAAAAAGGGACCGGTTAAGACAAGCATAAAGAATCTTTCGATATGGAGCTTTGAGGGTATCGAGAAGTTAAACGGTGAGCAGATGAGTGAAATTTTCCGAGTTGCGGGCCGAGATTTTGACAGGGTTATGATATATGCCCCTAACCCGGACATGAATCATCTTGCGGTCAATCTTGTTTATTCAGCTGCAACAGCTATCGTGTTTACTGGCAACCTGGATAATGATGAAATGTTTAATCTTGTTGAAAGTGATTTTTCTCGCTGCCGGGCTGCGGCTGTTATGCTTTCACCGGACAAGGCGATAGTTTCGAGGGAATCGACGAAATAGTTTTATTCGTAAGGCTTTTGTTAATTTATCAGAGATTATTTAATGCCCCGAGCTGCTGCTGGATAAGCGCAAGATTCTTTTCCAGCCTGGCGTACTTCTGCACGAGATTGTCTTCATAGGTTTTTAATCTTTCCTGTTCTTCTTCTATTCTGTCATCGTAATTTTTAATTCTTGTTTCGAAGCCGTCTTTTACGAGTGTAACAGTTCCATCAGTGGCGTCGAGCATATCCTTTGTTTCTTCGAATACCTTTCCTGCGAAACCCTGCCTTACATTTATTTTAGCAGTGTAGGTTCCGTCTGCGGTTCCCAGTGCGGTGGTGAAAGTCAAAGCGGCTTCGGGGTATTTGTATCTGTTCTGGCTGTCTGTTTTCATTGAGCCGTATGCTTCGTTTGTATCTGATATTACGGCGTCTCTCCATTGTGAATCGCCTTCGGAGGCGAGCTTCATTTTCGCACTTGTTATCTGCCCGCCTGAAATGGTTACTTCTACGTCGTATTCACCTGCCTGAGTAATATTTTCGCTTGATTCTCTGAACTTTATAACGCTGCTGTCTGAGTATCCTGATTTACTTGCTCCGAGAAGCTCAAGCACTGCCAGATAATCGTCAGCTATAGCCTCGTCAAATTTTGTTTTGTCAAATGTCATTCTTCCGTCAGTTCCGACTTCCAGTCCGATATCGGAAGCGAGTGTAAAAGTGTCCACTCCTGTAAACCCTGTAGCTACACCGGTAAAAGCGGCTCTTATTTTTGAGATTATCGTAGTAATCGAGTATTCACCGTAGAGAACGCCTGCTTCTTCTTCCTCTTTGTCATAACTTGCTTTATCCTGGAAGAACTGTATCAGACCGTTAAAATCATCAACAACAGATGAAAGTTTTGTTTTCAGGGATTCTGTATTCCGGGTCAGAGTTATATCGACCTTATCATCGTGGGTATTAACATCGTCCGGGTCCCATGTAATGTTCTGCAGCTTTAGCGTTACTCCCGTAATGACATCGTCAATTGTATTTGAACTTCTGCTGATCCAGTTTGCGTTGTCAGTTTCATCGACACCGCTTCCGCCGGGGTAATCGTCAACACGTATAAGTGAGTTCTTGGCGGACTGAGTTTCGAGGAAAGTTGATGGGTCGAGAGCGGCGATCGAAGCAGTAATACTTCCGCCCTGAGTTTCCTGGCTTATGGTAGGTAAATTCTGGGAGGCAGATGAGCCTACACCAGCGATAAAATCAAGGTCTATGGTCATAGAGCTTGCACCGCTTGTTTTGTCAGTTAAGATTATCTGTCCTTCTTCGTAAGTCGCGACGGCAGTGTCAGAGTATGCATCGTTTATTTCGTCTATGAGGTCCTCGATAGTTGTGTACTGGGTTACGTCGAAGTATACTTCAACGGGTGTTCCGGTATGGTCGGTTCCGCTTATTCTTATCTGGTCAGCGGTTGAACCGCTTTCAATTACACCGCTGAACCCGTCAAGGTCTGTGAGTTCTTCATCAATTTCAGCGGCTTCGTTTGTAAGTGAAGAAGTCAATGGGTCTGCGGCGTCACTGATGTGCTTTTCAGTATTTGAATCATTTACAGTAATCTGGTAATCTGATCCGCTTTCTCTTCCGCTTATAACGAGGTGGTATACACCGTCTGAGCCGTTGTCGTATTTAAGTATGCTTGCATCGACGCCGGGGTTGTCAGGGTCGTTGTTTATCAGTCCGACGAGGTCCTCAAGCGTTGTTGTATTGGTTGTGGAAAGAACCATTTCCTTATTGTTATATGAGAAGATGAAGTCACCTTCTCCGACATAGCTTGTTGATCTTTTATACCCGTCATGTACCCATCTTTCTGAAGATGCCAGCTGTTTGATTTTTACTTCGTGGGTGCCTTCAATAGCAGCTGCGCTGGATTCTGCGAGCAGTTTGTCCTCGTTGCTTGAGCTTGTAGCGAAGGATTTTAACTGGCTTGCATCTGCGAGGGAATGGACATTGGACTTGAAAGAGCTAAGCTGTGTTTTTAATTCGCCTACAGCTTCGTCTTTTTCGGTAAATTCCTTTTGCTGCTGGACGTAGAGATTCAGCCTTCTTTGCTCTACCTGCATGAGCTGTTTAATAATAGATTCAGTATCTATTCCAGTTGAAAGGCCTGAAAGTCTTAATTCACCCATTTTATTGCTCCTTTGGCGATTGTAAGTGCCTTGTTTTCAACGGTTTTCACTATATTAATTATCGTCAAAATAAGGGTGCATCTAAGCAGAATTTCAGATTTTTTGAGATATATGCAGTTGTTTTGTGCCATTATTTTTGTCCGATAATGTATCTGTGAGCATCAGCTCGAGTAATTTTGCCTTTTTTTGATATATTTGAACATATTTTGTAAAATTTTCACCGAAACGGTCTTTATAGTGCTCTGCATGCGCCTTGAAGACCTCCACGGCATATTTGTACAATAACAATTTCTGCTTTTGAGGATCAGTTATTACTTTCAGCCTGGGACATATTCGGGCGGGTTGGTAGTTTCTGAGCATCCTGTCCATCGCAGCGGCGGTTACTTTGTTTCTGGAGTCAAATTTGTTGCAGTTTGCCGACGGTATTCTTCGGTAATAATATGGCGGGCAGTTTTCCACCCGTTTGAATTTTATCCTCAAGGCGTTTCTGGTAAGGAATTCAAAGTCCTCGGTGTTGTTGAGTTCCTGGTACAAACCGAGTGATTTGTAAATTTCCAGTTTTTTTAATGAGCCCGGATTGGGTACAGGTGAAAAGGCATTGAGGAAGAGAAACTCCGGCAGGTTTGAATTGTCCTGGAAGTCGCGGTACTGCCAGTGCTGACCGATATCATTTCCATCGGCATCTACGAGAATGAAGTCTTTGGGATAGTAGTAGTCATAGCCTGGGTTTTTAAGTGCGTAATTTACGATGGTCTGCAGATATTGCGGTCCTATGAAATCGTCGGAATCGACTCCTATTAAAAATTTACCCTTTGCTTCTTTTATTGCACGGTTCATGCCTGAAGCGAAGTTTTTGTGCGTTTTTTTAATGTAGCGAATTCGTGGGTCATTATATGATGTTATGATGGTTTCTGTGCTGTCTGTGCTTCCATCGTCAACAACTATCAGTTCGAAATCTTCAAACGTCTGTGACAAGACGGAATTTACGGCCTTTTTGATGTATTTTTCCGTGTTATAGGTTACCATGTAC
>CAZAYB010000146.1:0-7830 GCA_964489215.1 uncultured Pirellulales bacterium | reverse complement strand
CAAAAAATCTAATTTCAGCATTTAAGGTATCCAGCACAATCACATTGTTTTGTTCATCAACAGCTACATCAAAAGCCCAGCTTGTATTCCGGGAGGGGAATTCCTGTATTAACGATACCTTGTTTGACAATAGTGTTTTTGGGTCGGCCACGACTGCCTTGAAAACGCCATCGGGGTCGTATTCCTTTATTCTCACTATTCCTTTTTCGACGGTAATGAAGTTTCCATTTTTCATTATTGTAAAGTTTACGGGATTACAGCACCCGCAGAAACCGTCAGGTTCCGGTGAATAATGTCCCCATGCTATTTCGAGGTCGCCGTCAAAAGTGTATGCCTCGATCAGGTGTCTGCCGGGGTTTACCACTCTAAGCAAACCGTCAGGAGAAACTTTTAAATCAAAATTTGGTCCTGGAATAACAAAGCCTCGTATGTTTCTTTGAGGGTCCGGCAGTCCGATTTTATTTATAATCTGAGCGTCTTTGTCAAGCCTTAAGACAACCCTTTTTCCCGCGTCTGCAAGGAACACATTACTTTTATATACATCTATACTTGTGATTACTGATGATTCATCGAGAGTTAGCCAGGTTGTTGTATCGTTGTTGGGATGGTTTATAATTTCGACTGTGTTTTCTGTAGCCACATAAGTTATTTTTCCGGCATATATAGAAGTGGCGGGATACGGCAGCTGGATTTGTTTTTTGAGGTTTCCTTCTTTGTCGAATATTTTTACCTGGCTATCTCCAGCGACAAATATCAGGCCATCGGGAGCAACAGAGATTTCCTTTGGGTTTTTAAGGCCAGTGTCGACAGTTTTTTCAGTAATCTCACGGTATGTTATCAGTTGCGGGTCTATAGAGGTATTTTCATCAATGTTATAAATGAATTCACTGGACAGGCCGGGTGATTCTTTTCTGTGAATATCCCATTTGCTCAAGGCAAAAACAGCAACAGCTATAAGGACGATGATTATTGTCCATATAATTTTTTCAGTAATTTTTTTATTCATTATTATTTTCTCATATCCAGACATATCATTTTATTCAGGTCGCGCAGTATTAATCTTCCTGAGACTATTGCCATTGGAGCCCAGCTATCAGGACCCTGGAGGACTTTTGCATTTGCAAGTATCTGGAAATCCGAGGCAAAAGCCTTTGCCATGGTCAGATGTCCGTGATCATTCATTATGAAAAGTTTTTCATCTGCGATGATATAAGGTCCCAGTCCGAAAGTATTGCCGGAGCCGCTCTGGAAGAGGATTGACCCTGTTTTGCTCATAGCGACAAACTGCCCGTCGGGTCTGACACCGTATATTCTTTCCTTATAAAAAACGGGTGTGTGCTGAGGTGAACCGAATATTTCAGGTTTTAAGGTGAATTGTACTTCCGGGGTAAATTGGTCATTTTGTTTTATCAGCTTAATCATCATCGAGCCAGCGTTATATCCTCCTGAGAAAAAGATAAGTCCCTGGTCGAGTATGCATGGGGATGGCACGTTTGCAATTCTTATAGTCCATTTGTCTGTTTGCCAAAGCAATAATCCATTTCGGCTGGAGGCAGCAACGACCCCTCCTGAAGCACAATATATATACATTTTTTCATTGTTCTGAGTCATTGTCATAATCGAAGAATGTGTCATCGACCACTTTTTTTCATTCGGGAGAGTCCAGATTGTTTCACCGGTTTCGATATCCAGTGCGGTAATGAGCACGTCGGGTCCTGCTGGTGCGATTATGGCCTTACCGTCATCAATAAGGGGACATTGTCCAGCATACCAGGGGGGTATTTCAGTTTTGTATTCGGCGGGCAGATTCTTCATCCATTTGAATTGACCGGATTTTGAGTCGAGACATGTCAGGTGGCCTTTTGGTCCGAGTGTGAGGACATGATTATCTGTAACGGCCGGTACTGTTCGACTCATGCCGTGGTTCCTTTTTACCTTATTCGGGTATGAGTATTGCCAGATATCTTTTCCGTTGAGGGGATTTATACAGCGTATGAGGTCAGCTTCATTTTTTCGATCGTAGTCGATGATGTACAGCCTTCCGTTTAGCACAGCAGGGCCAGCGTGACCTTCGCCTACATCAATGGTCCATATTACCGGCGGACCGTTTTCTGGCCAGGTATCCAAAAGTTCGACCTGTTCGTCACTGACAGAATCTCTGTCTGGTCCGCGAAACTGAGGCCAAGCACCTTCTAAATCGGCAGGTTGTGCATCGAACGTTTTTAAGGTTCCTTCGACTACAAGCGGAATTTGCTGGTCCTGATCTTTTGGGGAATTGTCCTGTCCGGGGAGCCTAAGAGCAAGCTGTGACCTTTGGGTATTAAAGAGCAGAAACAATCCTGTTCCAGCGGCGGCGACAGCAGCGACGGTTATGAATATACCTGTTATAACTGACAACTTATACATGGTTTTCAGGATATACGAATTCTTTTACAATAACGGCTTATAAAAAGATTAAAATTTTCGATATAATTTACTCGGCTTTGAGGGCATTTATCAGTGGTCCGGCCATGCCAAGAACAGCAGCGAGCCAGATCCACAGGACGGCACTGGTTATTACAGCAGCTAACATTATTATTATTTTTAGCAGCGGCATCTGGGCAGCTGAGGAGCTTATGACATTTGCCACGGCGACCAGAGCAGTGAATAATCCTGCCATAACGGCAAAAAACATTAATGCGGTATGCTCGTATAATATCATCATTTTCAACTTTGATTTTTCTAATCCTACAGCTCTGAGCATAGCGAGCTCAGCTCGTCTGTCCAGGACATTTTTCAGTACAACCAGGGCAAGTCCGGCGGTTCCTATGATAATTCCCAGTCCTGAAAGCAATTCAAAAATCGACAGATAAGTATTCTGAACGGCATTGAACTGCATTAGTTTTTCGGTTGTTTTCCGGCTGGAAAAACCAAACCGTCGCAATGTTTTACTTAGTAAAGGTGACAGTTGTTCAGTTTTTTGGTTTTTTACGTCTATCAGGAACTTTTCATAGCCCTGTACCGAGCCGAAGTGGTTTATAAATTCATCCTCAGATATAATAAGTCCGCCCTGTAATACAGAATCGTGTATAATTCCAACAATTTTAAGTTTTACCTGATTCGATTTGTCGTCAGTATATATTATCTGTCCGTTTATCCCTTTTCCCAGAGCCCATATAACAGTAGGTAAATCTCCGACCGCAGCTATTGTCTGTTCGTCTTTTTTAAAGGAGTTTAGCATGTCCCAGTTTTTTTTGCTAATATTCTTTGCGGTTTTTACAAATCTAAATGAGCTTTTATTGAGGATATTCGGGTCCATACCAAAGAGCCTTGGTCTTTGGGCACGGTTTAGGTTCAGGCAGCTTGCATCGTCACCGGTTTTAACCCTTATATTCAGAAACTCGACATCTGAGAGCTGAGATTTCTCAAAGCCTGCTTCTTCTTTGCCAATCGGCGTGTTCAAGTTATAAGGAATGGGCAATGCGGACTGTGCGATCAGCTCAAAACCGCCAGTTGCAGGGTCGTTATCTGTTGAGTCAGGAGTATTTTTTGTGTTTGCTCCGACGGCAATGATCATGAAAACCCCGCAAGCAAAAAGCATTATTACCGCAAGGCTTCGGGCGCGTCTTCTGGCTGTGTTTTTAAGTGCTAAAGAAAAAACTGAATTTACGGGCACTGAAGCTGTTCCTCTTGCGGTCTTTGACAAAAGGCCCCATGCAATTAGGAATGTAGCAATGAGTAACATGGCACCTGAAGCGAAGAAAGTGCCTGCTGCTTTTTGCGGATTTCCGGCCGCTACAATAACAAGCACTACAGAGCAAACAGTTAAGAGTATCGCAAGAATAAAGGGCAGATATATTCTTTTTGCTGATTGCTGCTTAAGGTACTGCCATTTTAGCTGGTCATTTAACAGTTCCTTTATATCGGTTTTGAACTGCCTTGCAGTTGTCATCCATATTACAATCATAGCGGTGCAAACTGAAATAAGAGCGGAGATTAAGAGCGTCAGAGGTTTTATATGCAAGGTAATATTGGTACCGGCTACAGCACCGGACCAGATAGTTGACAGTGCCCATATCATTATACGCGTGTAAATAACACCCAGGGCAAGTCCGACAAGCGTACCAGTTATTGACGTGATAAGGCCCTGTCCCAAATAGATATTTCTTACTTTATGCCTGGTAAAGCCCATAGCTAAAAGCAACCCTGTTTGCTGAGTTCTTTTTTCGATACCAAAAGAAAAATTAAGTGAAGTAAGTATAAGTGCCGCTGCTATGAGGAACATTCCGAGCCCGAGGAAAAGGCTTCCGAAATCGGTTGAGTTTTCGCTTGCCAGATAAGCCTGTTTTCTGACATCGAGGATAATAAGCCCTGTCTGGGCGGGATCAATATTGTTTTTTACGGCATCGGCAATCAGGCTTTTATCCGTATCTGAAGTGAACCTTAATGCAGTAAGATCACCCCATCTGTTTTTCCACATTTTTTGGGCTTTCTTAAGTGAAATAAAAGCCTTTGGTGCTCCTCGATAGAGGTCCCAGTATTTTTCATCTTCTGGTCTTATTCTTTCAAGGTTTACCCATGAGCCGGCCTGCCAGTCTCTGCAATTTTCTACGTCTGCCAGGCCGGGGAATTTGGGCATTAAAGTTGAATCAACGGCTGGTCCTTGCATGGGAAGTATTTCTTTGATTACAAACTCCGAAGTGTTTTCCTTAAGCTGTCCTGAAATTACAGGTATATAATAATCCATTTTCAGCTTGTCGCCGATGTTTACGGAAAGCTCCGAGGCGGTCCAGCGGTCGATATAAATTTCATTTTCTGCGGGACTGCTGTAATCCGAAAACAGGCTGGATTCGGGGTTTATCGCTGTTACCATTGAATACGGGACTGAACCGTTTGATGAATCAATGGAATTAACGAAATATGTGAGCAGCCTGGCAGGGTTGTGTATGTTCAGCTTTCGGGAAGCTTTTAATACACTTTGGGTGATGTAAGGCGGTATAAAAATTGTTCTTGATGTAAGCTCGGTGACAGTACGTCCGGAGGGTAATTTTATTTTATCGATAAAAAGCCCAATATCAGCAATGGTGAAATTATCGCGAAGGGAGCTTAGAGCTTTTTCGATTGTCATATTTTTATTTGCAGAGCCCAAAAGCATTACGTTTGCCCTTTGCTCAAGGCCGAGACGTTTGTTGAGCCAGTCAACAGGGACAAAAATATTAAGGGGCAAGACCTGGTCGGCGTGAAGGCTGAAGTTGCCGAACTGAGAGGCGTCAATGACTTTTTGAACTTTTATTCGCAAAGTTTCTAAATTATTCTGTGATGAAGACAGGGGCATCTCTTTGGATAATCGTGAAGCTTTAGCGAATCGCATTACGATTTCATCGTTTTCTTTTACATTCAGCTTTTCGGCAAGCGGGGTGTTTATCAGAAGCTGGGTGAATGTGTTTTGGTTTTCCGGAGCTTTGAAAGGGTTTTTGGCGTCGGCGAGTTTAAAGAAGTTTTCATCGACTCCTATTACATTTACCGAAGCAGATTCGGCAGCGTTATCGTTTGAGACGAACCCGGGGACGGTTAATAATGCGGAGATATTAACCTCAAGGTCCTTTTGCATTTTTTTTGCGAGATTTTGGGTATAGAAATTTTCACCGCTTATCATTGCAAGTTCAGTATCGGCGAGTCTTTGAAAGGCCATACTTTTTAAGGTATGGTCCACGGAGTCCCCGATTAAAAGTGCACCTGTAAGGACGGCGGCACTTATCATAACAGAAGCGATGACACCGAGGGTTGTTCGCCAGTAAAAGAAGATGCTTTGCCATATAAGCTTAGTCAGGCTCAAGACGGTTCCCTTTCGGTCAGCTTGCCATCAGAGAGATGATAGACTTTGTTCATTTTATTTGCCAGTTTTTCAGAATGAGTTACAACAATGACCGCAGTTTTCTGCTTTTTGCAAGTATCGATAAGAAGCTTAGTTACGGTTTCAGAGGCGTGTGCATCGAGTGAGCCGGTCGGTTCGTCTGCTAAAACAAGGTTTGGAGAATTAATCAGAGCACGAGCTACGGCGACTCTTTGCCGCTGACCGCCGCTTAACTGTCCGGGTCTATAATCATCAAAATCCTTGATTGCCATCATTTCGAGCAATTCTGCTGCACGTTTTTTTTTAGCGGGAAAGTCCTTCCTGTTATCAGCAATTACGGGTATCAAAACGTTTTCTATTACTGTACACTGCGGGATGAGATGATGAAACTGGAAGATAAAACCTACATTTTTATTTCTTATTTCGGCAAGCTGTTTTTCGTTGAGGTCCGCCAGATTTTGACTGTTGAGCTTAACCTGACCTGAAGCAGGCTTATCCAGGGCGCCTATTATATTTAGGAGCGTGCTTTTACCGCACCCGCTGTTTCCGGAGACAGCGATGAGCTGGCCTGGTTCAAGTTTGAGTTCAACTCCATCGAGTACAACCAGCGGTTCTGAGCCGGGGGCAGTATCATAAACTTTTTTGACATTTTTTAGTTCGAGCATTTTTTACCTCAAAGATTTGCAGCGGACTGGAAAAGCTGAATATATTTTTCAGCACTTTTTCTGATATCAAAAGCTTCAATTACGGAGCTTCGCGCATTATTTTTCATTTTGTTGAATATTTCATCTGAAGTAAGTATGTCCTGCAGAGTTTTTGCAAGCACGTCCGGTTTGTTTGGATGATAGAGCCTTACCGGTTCGGGACAGATTTTCTTAATTTCACTGAATATTCCAGTGGCAGGTATTACAGTCGGCAATCCTGCGGCTAGTGCCTCTAGGACATATAACCCGTATGCGGGGGGGCGTTTTTCCGGTACACACATTAATGATACTTGATTTAGAAAATCTTTTCTCAGGTTCACATTGTAATCAGCAATAAATTCCACATCACTGCCTATTCCCGCATCGGATATTTTCTGTGTGATGTTCTTTAAATAATTTTTGTCAGCAGCAGTCAGCCCCCCTGCCGCTTTTAATTTCAGGTTTTTGAACCGGTTCTGGGCCTTTAACTGTATAAAAGCATCAGCAAGTATATCGAGCCCTTTAGAAGGACACATTCGGGAAAGAAATCCAATGGTATTTTTATTTTCAGTGTCGGTGAGATTATAAGAATCGACATCAATTCCGGTGTAAATGACATTGATTTTCTGATCAGAGATATGGAGCTGTTTTTTCATAAATTGAGCGTAATAATCACTAACAGCAATGAACATGTCAATGTCATTTGCTCTTTGCCGGAGCAGGTTTTTAACTTGTGTAAGGTGCGGCTCGTTTAAGCTGTCGAAGAACTCATCCTCATCCTGAAGCAAACATGCAATTGCACATTTAGTGTTTTTTTTCAGGGATTCTGCGACACCGGCAAGGAGTACATTCGAGAGGCATATAACATCCGGTCTGTTTTCCGGTCTGCTTAGCCAATCTGCAAGCCGATCAAGTTCTTTTTTTTGTTTACCCTCTTTGCCGAGGAGCATTGAGACAGCTGTTTCCCCAAGCTGTTTGGCGTCTACCATTCCGGCTCTTTTGCCTGCCATTTCGAGCAGCGGTTTACTGTCAAAAATTTTATCAAGCCATCTTGGCGAATTTCTGAAGAGGTTACTTTTTTGCTGGAGGTAAACGTTAATACCACCAAAAAAAACGGGAGCGTTACTTACCTTCTCAAATTTATCAACCTGTAAAGGCAGGTACATCGGCACCATTATTACATCATGTCCGATGTTTCTTATTGTTTTTACGACCTGAGCGTCACGGAGGCAGTTTTCGCAATAGAAATTATCTCCTGAGCCCGGCGTTAAAAATACAATTTTCATAATATTCCTGTCAATATCCAAAACAGTA
>CAZAYB010000145.1:6482-7842 GCA_964489215.1 uncultured Pirellulales bacterium | reverse complement strand
CCTTTGAGCCGACATTATCTGTTCTGCAAGATTGAACGTCGGAATCTCATCTTTAACGGGCTCGTCCTCAGCGTTTTCATGCTCTGTAATTTGCGCATCCCCCTCCATTTGATCTTCCTGTAAAACCTCTTCACGCCCCGAAACAGCATCTTCGCTTTCATTTTTTGCCTCTTCCATTCCCTGAGACTTTGCCTGCGCACTTATAACTTCTTCAAAGGACGGTATCCTGGGCTTTTCACCAGTGCTGCCGCTGCTCTTTTCTTCATCGGTTTTACTATCCTGATTCCTGGCTCGCTCGATATCAAGCTTGCATTGAAGAATATCGTCGTCTATTCCGTCAAAATTATCGTTATTTTTATTCATTCATCGCCTCCATACATAATTATACAGATTTAACCGAAAAAAATCCATTACTTAACTGCCTCTTCCGAAAATAATATGTTACTATCCTGCCTTAAGAACGAATTCACTGAACTTGTTGGGTTTATATTCAGAAATAATACTGTTAATATCTTCTACGGTAACAGCCTTTATATCTGCGATATCGTCCTCAACCCGCCTGTATTGACCAAGATACTGCCAGTTGATTCCAAGGTTAAGCAGCCTTCCCATAGGAGTTTCACATTTAATAGTAACAGCACTTAATATCTTGTTTCTTGCTGAATCCAGCTCACTTTGGGTAACCCCTTTTTCTACCAGTTCATCAAGAACCTCTGCAACTTTTTTCCTGACCTTGTCATAATTTTCTTTTGGGCATTTAAGATATGTAAAATATGCCCCGGTGCCGTCCATTGTATCGCACTGCATCCACGCCGTCTCTGCCAAAGCTGTATCAACCAGTGCCCAGAAGTATCTTGAACCGGTACTGTCGCCTGTTATAGTTGCCATAAGTGAAGCAGCAAACCGCCTCTTATCCTGGGCTGAAACCGCCGGACTTATCATACAGATATGATCCTGAGATAAATTCGCTTTAGGTTTGGTTTTACTTGCCAAAGTTCCTGTAAAATCACTAAGTTCTCTGCCGGGCTTTTTGCTTTGCCAGTTTCCGCACTGATTTTCAATTACCTTGCATATTTTATCGAAATCAACTTTTCCGCAGCACGCCGCCACAATATTATCAGGAGCATATCTGTTATTGAAATACTCCCTCATCTGCTCTGCCTTTAATTCATCTATGCTCTCCACCGTCCCAAGCACACTGTTGCCGCATGGATGCTCTCCAAAATGCAGACTTCTGCACTCATCGATAACATCGAACTGCGGCAGGTCCTGGTACATTGCTATTTCCTGTTTGATAACATTTTTTTCCATATTGAAATCATCATCACGAAGGCTTGGCCGCATAAGCTGACCCCAAAGA
>CAZAYB010000145.1:0-6382 GCA_964489215.1 uncultured Pirellulales bacterium | reverse complement strand
GACTGTGCCGACTCGTTAATCTCCGATACTATTGTCAAACCGTTATCAAGTGTATGTTTCTTAAAATTCATTTTTATCTCTATCTGTTAAATTTAATTTCCTTTGGCCCTATGGTAACTACCGTAAACCGCTTGAAGCTGTTAGCTTTCAAACTCTCACGGACACTGTCCCTGCTCACTGAATCTATCGCCTCTTTTATTTCCTCGATAGTCCTTACCCTTCCCAGTAAATGATAATCCTGTCCAAGCTGAACAGCTCTGCTTGAGCTGGACTCAGCTTCCATTATCAATCCGCTCTTTAAGCCGACCTTTGCCCTTTCCATCTCATCATCGCTTATATCCTTATCAAGCTTGTCAAACTCCTCAACAATCACATCGATTGTCTCCTGAGCCTTATCTGCCGTTGTTCCTGCGTAACAGGCTATTCCCGCATGCCCTTTCAAATCATGATACCTCGCACCAACAGCATAACAAAGCCCCCGTTTTTCACGAACATTTGTAAAAAGCCTGCTGCTCATACCTCCGGAAAGTATTGACACCGCCGTCCTAAGGTCATAATATCTTTCATCTCCCTTTGGCACCGCGTTTGTCATAAGACCTATATGGACCTGGGATCCGTCATAAGGAATATGCACATAATCATACTTGCCGTGTTCATCTGTCGCAATCTCATTGGAATTACTTGATTTTGAACTGCCGAAAAGCTTTTCTGATTTCTTACAAACTTCCTCAAAATCAACTTTCCCCGAAACAGACAGAATACTGCCGGAAAAATTAAAATTATCCTTAATTATTTTTGCCGCAGTATCCGCATCGAGTTTTTCAAGTTCATCCTTCTCACCGAGCGGACTTCTGCCAATCGGATATGGATAATATCGTTTACGAAGCTCAAGCATAACCTTATGCCTCGGATCGTCATCGAGTCCGATTACCTCCTGTATGGCAAGCTGTCTGGATAACTCAAACTGTTCCTTGTCGCATCGTGGTCTTTCAACGATATCAGAATAAATCTCAAGTGCCTCAGAAAGCTTACCTGCCTCAAGTGCCGCCCCCAATACCAAATGACTGCTTCCTACATCACTGTTTCTATGTGTCCCGAGAGAATCAAGCATGTTGCTTAGCTCTCTGCTGTCCCTCTCACCTGCCCCCCTGAATATCCAGTCAAGGATTACATTCGATGCCCCGTCACATCCTTTAGGCAGATGCGCCGCTCCAGCCGGCACCATGATCATAAAGGCAGCAGAACCGATATCTTCCCTTTCGGTCCCAAGAATCGTCATGCCATTGGATAACTGATGTTTCTTTATCTGTTCTGTCATTTATTAGTTACCTTTCTCCTTGTTGTCTTACGGTTATGTAAGGTAAGTTACAAAACCGGCAAAATCATCAAAAAAATGTTATACCGCTAGCCTTTAAAAATTTCGCCCTAAGGTTCAGTCCTGTCATTGATGTTAAGCGTATTTTTCAGGACCGATAGTATTAATATCACTTCTTTCCCATAATCCTGTTAGAGGCTGTATTCTAAACTTAAAGCCTGCCAATGTCACGGATTTTTTAACACTTGTTGATTAATACTCACAAAACATACCCCAAAACCCCATAACTCCCCCGGCAAATAGCAGTTAACGCAATTAAACCATAAGATCGCTAAAAAACTCTACTGCTCGATGCAAAACCCTTAACCATCAATCCGTTTATAAAAAACTTAAGCCACCTGTGATTCTGTACTGTCGGGACTGTCGAACTTAACGCTGATCTTCTTGCTCACTCCCTGCATCTGCATAGTAACACCAAACAGTACATCTGCGATACTCATAGTCCGTTTTGAGTGGGTAATAACAACAAACTGTGAATCTTCCTGGAACTCCTTGAGGATAAGATTGAAACGTTCATTATTAGCCTCATCCAGTGCCGCATCAACCTCATCAAGAAAACAGAAAGGCGATGGCCGTGTCTTGAATATTGAAAACAGCAGTGCAATTGCCGTCATAGTCTTTTCTCCGCCGCTTAAAAGACTTATGCTGCGTGTCTCCTTGCCGGGAGGCTTGGCAAGTATTTCTATCCCGCACTCAAGTATATCCTCAGGATCCTCCAGCATTATATCAGCCTTGCCGCCGCCGAATAATTTCCGGAAAATAAGCTGGAAATTCTCACGAACCTCATTAAACGTATGCTGAAATTTATCTCTGCTTTCCTTGTTTATTTTTGCGATAAGCTGCTCGAGCTGGCTCCTGCTCTTGTTAAGGTCCTCAATCTGATTGGTTAAAAATTCGTTACGCTCTTCAAGTCCTTCCTGCTCATTAATCGCATCGACATTGACATTGCCAAGCCGCTGTATCTTGCCCTTTAGCTCAGAGATCTCGCTTCGAACCTGTTCCCAGTCCGTTTCCGTCTGTTGATAATCTTCATAAGCTTCACAAATATTTATGCTCAGCTCTTCGCCGACTCTCTGTATAAGGTCCTCGGTCTTAACCTTAAGGCTGTTAAGGTCAAGCTGAATCTTATGGATATTTTCTTCCAGTTCCTTTTGCCGGCTTTTGTTATTCTTCAGATCATTTTCAAGAACTGACCTGCTCTCAAGAATATCAGTAAGTTTTTCATGCAGTTTTCTGCTTTCTATTTGGGCCTGATCCTTCTCAACATAAAGTTCAGAAACCCTTGACTCTGCCGCAAGAATATTACGGTTAGCAGTCGATATCTGCTGATCACTTGTAGAAAGTTCGCTCCTGGCATTGTTTATTGACACCCTGTGCTGCTGAAGTTGACTGTTAATAGAGGATATCTTCTGCCTATTGGATGCACACTGTTCATTAAGCTGCCCAATCCTTACCTTAAGATTAGTACCGCTGCTGCTCTTTTCATTAAGCTCTGACCTGTGCTCCTGCAGTCTGCTTTCCAGTACATCTATATTTTCCTGTCTCTGGGAAGATATCGCTTCAGTTTCCTCAAGTTTTTTCCTCGATTCATACTCACGTTCTACAGATTCCGATATCTCCTGCTCGAGCATCTCTATCTCACCTGCGATAACAGGCTGTTCTTCCTTCAGCTTCGATATGCTCTGCTCAAGAAGTCTTATCTTGCCCTGTTCATCAACCTTTTCTGTATTCGCCTCATATATAGCTGTTCTGAGCTCTTTACAAAGATTCTCAAGGTGTCCGCTCTTGCGGTTTTGATTCTCAAGCCTCTCATTTATACCATTTATCGCAACAGAAGCCTTCGCAAGCTCATGTTCAAGCTGACTAATCCTGCTTTTTCTCGATATAAGACCTGCGTTTTTACCCAAAGGTCCCGCTTTCATCATTTCCCTGCCGTCATAAGACTGTCCCTGACGGGTAACAAAACGATATCCTTTTCCCAACCGCCCGGACAACTCGACTGCATCCTCCAGGGTATCTACCACAAGCGTTTTGCCAAGCAGAGACCAGGCCAGCGGTGCAAACTGTGCCTCATAATCGGCAAGCTCAACAACTCTGCACTTTACTTTGTTTTCCTTCGTAAGATCAAGGCTGTCATAGAAACTGCCCACCTTATCACCGCAGATAATCTTTATCCTGCTCTGCAGTTTCTCTCTTAACTCACCATCCTGCAAAAACGCCCTCGTATCATTTATCACCAGCGCGTCGGTCAAACCTTCCAAAGCCGCCTCCAGCGCCGCTGCGTTATCAAGATCAGCACTGAATATATCTGCAGCAATACCGCTTATATAAGGAAATCTGTCCTTATCGTTTTTCTTCTCCTTAAGTATCTCACGGATATCGGCGTTTAGACCCTGACGTTTACTCTCCATATCAGCAAGAACATTCTTCTCGCTGCTCAAAGCGCTGCGGTGTTCCTTTGCTTCTGCAAGCTCTTCATGAGCTTTGGCCGTCTCCTGGTCAACCTCCAAAAGCTCACTCCGCTTCTGGTCGAGACTGCTCCCAAGCTCCTCAAGGACCGATTCTATCTCCTTAAGCTTAGCCTGGTGGCCTGCCTTTTCACGGACAAGTCCCTCAAGCTGTCGGCCAGCCTCATCAGCCTTTCCATGAAGCTTATCCTTCTGGCCGCTGAGGTTGTTCCTGTAAGTGTTCATACTCTCTATCTCATTGTGCAGCTGAGCCGTTCTGCGTACACAATCGATAACTCCGCTTTTTTCATCCTCCAGCTCTGCCTCTAACTTACTGCATTTGTCTTTGATGGAATGAATTTCGCTTTCAAGAATATCAAGCTCTTCTTTCTTGCTGTCAAGCTCTGTTTCGCTGTTTTCCAAATCAGATTTTGCCTCATCCAGACCTCTCTCAAATTCAACAACCTGTTCATGAAGGCTCCTTATTCGGCCGTTTGCGGTAATCTTCATCTCCGAAAGTTCTTTAAGCCTTTCCTTAAGCATTTCGATTCGCTCAAGCTGCTGTTCTATCCTGCTCCTGGAAGCAACAAGCATATTATCAGCTTTGTTGATGGAAGCTTCAGTGTCCATTATATCGCTGTTTACTCGGCTAAGCTCGTTGTCGCTTTGACTTACCGCTGCCGATGTCTGTGCGAATTTATCCTCAAGAGCCCCCAGTTTCTGAACTTTTTTCGCTGTTTCGGTTACAAGTCTGTCATACTCGGAAAGTGAATAATTAACCTGCAGATTCTTAAGCTGTTCGGTATACTCTAAATAGTTCCTTGCCTTGCCTGCCTGCAGTTTGACACTTCTTAACTGTTTTTGAATCTCGTTTACAATATCCGCAAGCCTTAAAAGGTTCTGCTCTGTCCGTTCAAGTTTACGAAGAGCCTCCTTCTTATGTGCCTTAAACTTGCTTATCCCGGCCGCTTCCTCGAATATGAGTCTTCTGTCTGTTTTGGATGCATGAAGAAGCTGATCGATCTGACCTTGTTCGATTATTGAATATGCACGGACACCCACACCCGTATCCATGAACATTTCCTTGATATCTCTTAGCCTGCAGCTTTTATTATTGATAAGGTAATCGCTCTCTCCGCTGCGGTACAGCCTCCTGGTGATTACAAGTTCTTCGTTTTCAAGCCCTGGCTTATTTACATCACTGAAGAACAGGCTGACCTCCGCCATTCCTGAAGCTTTCCTGCTTGAGCTGCCGCTGAATATTACATCAGCCATCTGGCCTGAACGAAGTGATTTAGGGCTTTGATCACCAAGGACCCACTTTAAGGCATCGACAACATTACTCTTGCCGCAGCCATTGGGGCCTACTATACAGGTTATCCCTTCTCCAAAATCAAATTCTGTCTTGTCCGCAAAGCTTTTAAATCCGTTAGCTGAAATTTTATCTAACTTCATACTTATTATTTTCCTTATATATGTACTTAAGAGCGTCCATGCTTCTGCTTAACAAAACCTGCAACAGCGATTACAGACTGCTATCCCAGGTAATATCTAATATATTATCGGTCCTTGCAGGTTTTTTCTATATCATTTTTGGCAATTTGGCTATTTTTCCGCTGCAAACTCTGCTAAAACAGCTTTTTTCTCCGACATTTTCTTCAAAACAGGCAAAAGTTTAGAGTAATGTATCCCAAGGCCCGGTTCAACTGCCTCCTCATCGGAAACTACAGGGTCCTCACAAAGTGTCGATATTAAATCAAGAAGCCGTCTGGATGATTTGATAGGACCTATGAGCCTGGGTCTGGAGGGGTGTTTGCGCATTACAGAAATAAAGTTATCCCCGGCTTTTGAGTTCAGTGTTATCTCGTTATCATCTGAAACGATAAACATATTATCCTCGCAATTGATAGGGGCGTTAAATAGAACTATTTTAGGAACCTTTGACGTAGACGCATAAATCACCTTTGGGCCTGAACAGGCAACTGTGTCAACTAAAAACTCATCTGCTATGATATGAGTCCTTATGGTCAGATCATCCATGTATCGAAGCTGTCTGTAAGCTGCGAACCTCAGCTTGAAATCTGACTCACTTAGAAAACTGTTAAGAATTGAAACAACATCGTTTTTCCTCGCTCCCTCACCCATTGCCTTTACCGCTGCAACCCGAAGATCAATCCTTTCGCTGCTGCTGGTACTGACATTGCTGTTGCTTTGATCTCTCGCAATGTCGCGAAGCACAAAAAGGCCGCGTATATCATCCAGATTCAACATGCACCTGGCCGCATAAAAACGAACAATTGGGTCAGAATCAGTAAGCAAAGGGGCAATAGCCGGCAAAGCCGACTTACCAATGGCCTCAAGAATTATTTCACTGCTTGCCATATCCCTTTTGTTACGCAGGTTGTTAACGTATTTCTGAATTCTCCCTTGTCTTTCTTCAGAGCCGGGCAAAAGATTAAGCGAATTAACCAAAGCCATAAAACGTGCCTTCTGGTTCACATATTCCAAAGGTATATTGATTCTTATCTGGCCGACGGACATTGCAACTGCAGTTCTGGGC